>DASTGP010000093.1:0-2267 GCA_035605585.1 Gallionella sp.
CAAACTGCTGTTCGATGAAATAGCCCATCGCTCCATCCCGATACAAGCGATCATAGACGGAACAGACAGCGTCAACCGGATACCGGGAACCGCGATCTTCCTGACCGGCATCGACGAAGGGGCGCCGGCGGCCTTGCTGCACAATCTCAAACACAATCAGGTGTTGCACGAACGCAACGTCCTGCTTTCGGTGATCGTCGAAGACAAACCTTATGTCACCAAAGGCAACCGCTTGCTGGTCAATGAGCTGGGCAAGAATTTTTATCGGGTCAGGATCTTCTACGGCTTCATGCAGACGCCCGATGTGCCAGTCGCGCTGGAACTGTGCGCATCGTGGGGACTGCCCATCGACATGATGACGACCTCGTTCTTTACCTCGCGGGCATTGATCGTTTCCGCGCCTCGTCCCGGCATGATGAAATGGCGCGAGCAGCTGTTCATCATGATGTCGAGAAATGCCGTGAACGCGGCGGACTTCTTCAAAATCCCGACCAACCGCGTCATCGAGATGGGGACGAAAATCGAAATCTAAGCTGAGGGAATATCCTTATTCCCCTACCGCGGTTGATAGGGGGGGCGAATAAAGGCATAATCCGCCGCTGTTTTTAAGAGCTAGTGATGACTGACTACTTACTTATAGTGATCGGCACGGTGTTCGTGAACAACATCGTGATGGTCAAAATCCTCGGGCTTTGTCCGTTCATGGGGGTTTCCAAGAAACTGGAGGCCGCCATCGGTATGGGTGCGGCCACCACGTTCGTGTTGACCTTGGGTTCCGGCAGCAGCTACCTGATCCAGCACTATCTGCTCGGCCCCGATCTCGCCTACCTCACGACGCTGTCGTTCATCGTCGTGATCGCCGGCATCGTGCAATTCACCGAGATGGCCGTGCAGAAAACCAGCCCGGAGCTCTACCAGACGCTGGGCATCTACCTGCCGCTGATCACCACCAACTGCGCGGTGCTGGGCATTCCGCTGCTCAACGTGCAGGCCAAGCACAACTTCATCGAATCGTTGCTGTTCGGTTTCGGCGGCGCGGTCGGCTTCACGCTGGTGATGGTGCTGTTCGCCGGAATACGCGAACGCATGGAAAGCGCGGACGTGCCGGAAATATTCAAGGGCTCCGCGATCGCGCTGGTCACCGGCGGCTTGATGAGCCTCGCCTTCATGGGCTTCGCCGGGCTGGTGAAATGATGCACGCAGTGTCTCGCCTGTCTCAACGGAGATATTCATGCTGACCGCCATACTGGTGATGTCGTTCATCGCCATCGCGCTGGGCGCGGTGCTCGGCTACTCCGCAATCAAATTCCACGTGCAGGGCAATCCGCTGGCGGACAAGATCGATGCGATCCTGCCGCAAACGCAATGCGGTCAGTGCGGCTATCCCGGTTGCCGCCCTTACGCAGATGCGATTGCGGACGGCGTAGCCGACATCAACCTGTGCCCGCCCGGCGGCGAAGACGGCATCCAGAAGCTGGCCGACCTGCTCGGCGTCGAGTTCAAGCCTTTCGGCGCGGGAGCCGAACCCAAGCCCAAGGCCGTCGCCTTCATCGATGAAAACACCTGCATCGGCTGCACGCTGTGCCTGCAAGCCTGCCCGGTCGACGCCATCGCCGGCGCTGCGAAGCAGATGCACACCATCATCGCATCCGAATGCACCGGCTGCGAACTGTGTATCGCGCCCTGCCCGGTAGACTGCATCAGCATGGAGCCCATCAAGGAAAACATCTCCAACTGGAAGCGGGAATATCCCGTTTACGCTATAAAGCAGACGCGCCAGGAAACGTCTGGCCGGGCATCCGAATGAGACAGCTATTCAAATTTCACGGCGGCGTCCATCCGCCGACCAACAAAACCCAGTCGAACGGTAAACCGATCGCGCAAGTCGCGCTGCCCTCGAAGCTGGTGATCCCGTTGCACCAACATGTCGGCAGTAGCGCGAAGCCGGCTGTAGAAGTCGGCCAGCATGTGCTCAAGGGCCAGATCATCGGCACGCCGGACGGTCGCTTGTCCAGCGCGGTGCATGCATCCACCTCGGGCACGATAGCCGCCATCGACATGCAGCAGGTCGCACACCCGTCCGGCCTGCCCGACCTGTGCGTTACGCTGATCCCGGACGGCAAGGACGAATGGATTGCGCGCGAATCGCGCGATTGGCGCGCGATGGCGCATGCGGACTTGCGCCACCTGCTGCGCGAGGCCGGTGTGGTCGGCTTGGGCGGTGCGGTGTTCCCCAGCGACATGAAGCTGTATTCGGGTCAGCACAA
>DASTGP010000103.1:0-11215 GCA_035605585.1 Gallionella sp.
AGAAGATCCAGGCTGCGCGCGACAAGGCGGAGCAGGCGTTGTCGCAATTGAAGGGCGGTGCGGACTTCGCCCAAGTAGCCGCCGGCACCTCCGATGCCAAGGATGCGCTCAAGGGCGGCGACCTCGGCTGGCGCTCCACCGACCGCATCCCTCCGTTGTTCATGAACGAATTGCAGAGCCTGCAGCCGGGCCAGACCACCGCGGTGCTGCGCAGCCCAAGTGGTTTTCACATTCTCAAGCTGATTGAGAAGCGCAGCGGCAGTGCACCGGTGGTGATCGTGGAGACTCATGCGCGGCACATCCTGATCAAGACCAGCGAGATCGTGCCGGCCAGCGAGGCGAAGAGCCGCATCATGGAGATCAAGGCGCGCATCGAGGCGGGAGCGGATTTCGCGGAGCAGGCCAAGCGTTATTCTCAGGACGGTAGTGCGCAGCAGGGGGGCGACCTGGATTGGTTGTCCCCGGGGCAGACTGTCCCTGAATTCGAGGATGCGATGAACAAATTGCAGCCCGGCATGATAGGCGCAGTGCAGACGCAGTTTGGCTGGCACCTGATCCAGGTGCTGGAGCGCCGCAGTACCGACGTCAGCGTTCAGCAGAAACGACAGCAGGCGCGCCAGGCGATCGGCACGTTCAAGTCCGACGAGTTGTATCAGGACTGGCTGCGCCAACTGCGCGATCGCGCCTTCATCGAATATCGCCTCGAAGAGAACAACTAGCCGGTGAGCAAGATTCTTCCCATCGCTCCGCTGGTCATCACGTCAGGGGAGCCGGCCGGCATCGGTCCCGACCTGTGCGTGCGGCTTGCTGCGACATCCGCGGCGGCCTCCTTTGTCGTCATCGCAGACAAGAACCTGTTGCAGCAACGCGCCGCGCAACTCGGCGTGGAGGTGCGATTGCAAGACTACGTGGCCGGTCAGGCGGCTCAACTGGGTGCCTTGACGGTAGTCCATGTGCCGCTCGCCGCACCTTGCCATGCCGGAACGCTGGATGCCGCGAACAGCGGTTACGTGTTGGAGATGCTGCGCCGCGCGGTGCAGGGATGTCAGACCGGCGAGTTCTCCGGCATGGTGACCGCGCCGGTGCACAAGGGCATCATCAACGATGCCGGCATTCCCTTCACCGGCCATACCGAATTTCTCGCCGAGCAGACCGGCACGCCGCTGGTGGTGATGATGCTGGTCGGCGGCGGCATGCGCGTGGCGCTGGCGACGACGCATCTTGCGCTCAGGGAGGTGCCCGACGCAATCACTGCGCCGTTGCTCGAGGAGGTGCTGCGCATCGTCCGGCGCGACCTGAAACGGCGCTTCGGCATCGCGCAGCCGCGTATCCTTGTGGCCGGGCTCAATCCGCATGCAGGCGAAGGCGGTTACCTCGGGCGCGAGGAAATCGAGGTGATGATCCCCGTGCTCGACCGTTTGCGCAGCGAAGGTTTCGATGTCAGTGCGCCTCTGCCCGCCGACACCCTGTTCACGCCGCACAAGCTCGCGCAGTGCGATTGCGTGCTGTCGATGTATCACGACCAGGGTTTGCCGGTGCTGAAGCACGCCAGCTTCGGGCAGGGGGTGAACGTCACGCTGGGCCTGCCCATCATCCGTACTTCGGTGGATCACGGCACGGCGCTGGATCTGGCGGGCACCGGCAAGGCGGATGTCGGCAGCCTGCTGGAGGCGCTCAAGTTGGCGGCAGAGATGGTGAAGTGCGAGCGCACCGCGTAGGGGCGCGATTTATCGCGCCCTTGTTATTGAGATACATCAAATGAGCCATAAAGCCAAAAAGCATTTTGGCTCCGGCGTCACGCGCTACGCGCATGAGCCTGCACCGAAATGTTTTTTGGTTGGTGAAGATTATGCATAAGGCAAAAAAACATTTTGGCCAGAATTTCCTGGTCGACCAGCAGATCATCGCCGACATCGTCGCGGCGATTCGCCCCGAGCCGGATGACAACATGGTGGAGATCGGTCCCGGTTTGGGCGCGCTGACGCGGCCATTGCTGAAGCGGCTGAATCACCTGCATGTGGTGGAGATCGACCGCGACATCATCGCGCGGCTGGAACACGACTATCCGCAGCAGAATGCGGACAGGAAGCTGACCATCCATGCCGGGGACGCGCTGGCGTTCGATTTCGCGACCTTGCCCGCGCCGCTGCGCATCGTCGGCAACCTGCCGTACAACATTTCGTCGCCGCTGCTGTTCCACTTCGCTGCCTATGCCGAGCGCGTCACGGACATGCACTTCATGCTGCAGAATGAGGTGGTCGAGCGCATGGTCGCCGAGCCCTCCACTCCGGCATACGGGCGGCTGTCGGTGATGCTGCAATACCGCTTCTACATGGAAAAACTGCTGGACGTGCCGCCTGAGTCCTTCCGTCCCGCGCCCAAGGTCGATTCCGCCATCGTGCGCATGATCCCGCTGCCTGCCGCCGAGATCGCGGTGCGCAACGAGAAGTTGTTCGCCGAGGTCGTCGGCGCGGCTTTCGGCCAGCGCCGCAAGACGTTGCGCAACACCCTGCGCGGCTATCTGGAGGAAGCGGATTTCGCCCAGCTCGGCATCGACGCGCAACTGCGCGCCGAGAATCTGTCCGTGGCGGAGTTCGCCAGGATTGCGAATCATCTGGATGGTAGAATGCGCGCCTGAAATTCCCTGAGTGCGCCCGTCATGTCTGAATCTTTTCCTCTGGTAATGAGTTTTGCCGCAACCGACCCCAGCGGGGGCGCGGGCCTGCAGGCCGACCTGTTGACCATCGCCAGCATGGGGTGTCACCCGCTGTCGGTGGTGACCGCCGTCACCGTTCAGGACACCAGCGGCGTGGACGATGTGATGCCGATCGACCCGGACTGGGTGGTCGATCAGGCGCGCGCGATGCTGGAAGACGTGCCGGTCGCGGCATTCAAGATCGGCCTGCTGGGCAGCGTGGAGAACATCGCGGCGATCGCCGAGGTGCTGGCGGATTACCCGGACATCCCGCTGGTGCTCGACCCCGTGCTGGCTTCCGGCCGCGGCGACGAACTGGCCAACGAGGACATGCTGGACGCGATGCGCGAGCTGCTGATCCCCCAGACCACCATCATCACGCCGAACAGCATGGAAGCACGCCGACTGGCCCTGAACGATGACGACGAGAACGACGATCCCGGTTTGGATGAATGCGCTAAGCGTCTGTTGCGCATGGGCTGCGAGTATGTGCTGATCACCGGCACGCACGAGCATACGCCCAAGGTCATCAACACCCTGTACGGCGAGCGCGGCGTGATCCGCAGCGACAGCTGGGCGCGCCTGCCCGGCATTTATCACGGCTCCGGCTGCACACTGGCTTCCGCGATCGCGGCCTTGCTGGCTCAGGATGTGGATGTGCCGGAAGCGGTCAAGGAGGCACAGGAATACACTTGGCAGGCGCTGAGCGCTGGCTTCCGCCCCGGCATGGGTCAGCATATCCCCGACCGCCTGTTCTGGGCGCGCGGCGAGGAGAATGGACCTGAACGTCCGAATTAACGGCAGGATCAAAAAGTCTCCACGCCTTAAGGGCGTGGACGATTGCTTCCTCTCCCGCTCGCGGGAGAGGATTGAGGAGAGGGTACAAGGTGGGTGAAGTAATGGCTCATTGCGCCGTTCGGCGTACGGTGAATGGCCTGTACGCCATCACGCCGGATGAACGGGATACGGCGGAACTGCTGCGCAAGGTGCACCAGGTTCTGCTGGGCGGCGCGCAAGTGGTGCAGTACCGCAACAAGATCGCTGATGCGCCGTTGCGGCTTGAACAGGCCAGCGCGCTGCGTGCGTTGACGCGCGAGTTTGGCGTACCGCTGATCGTCAACGACGATGCGGAACTGGCAAGGCAGGTCGATGCAGATGGCGTGCATCTGGGCGGGACGGACGGCAGCGTGGCGGCGGCACGCGCGCTGCTCGGCGCGGAGAAGGTCATCGGCGTGTCTTGCTATAATCACGCGCCCTTGGCATTCGAGGCTGTAGAGCAGGGCGCCGATTACGTGGCATTCGGCGCGTTCTTCCCTTCGGGCGTCAAGCCGGATGCGGTGAAGGCGGCGCCCGAACTGTTGCAACAGACGCGGCGTAAGTTGAACGTACCCATCGTCGCTATCGGCGGCATCACCGCGCAGAACGGCGCGCAGTTGCTGGAGGCCGGCGCGGATGCACTGGCGGTGATCTCGGCGGTGTTCGCCGCGGCAGATATCCAGGGTGCGGCAAGGCAGTTTGCAGATTTGAGTTATTCCCGAAACAACATCAGTTAGAAAGACGCAACATGACTTCGCACAACCAGCAGCTTTTCGACGAATCCCAGAAGATCATTCCCGGCGGCGTGAACTCGCCGGTGCGCGCGTTCAAGTCGGTCGGCGGTACGCCGCTGTTCTTCAAGCGTGGCAAGGGCGCCTACGTGTGGGATGCGGACGACAAGCGCTATATCGATTACGTGAATTCCTGGGGGCCGATGATCGTCGGCCACTGCCACCCCGACGTGGTGAAGGCCGTGCAGGACGCAGCCGCCGAAGGTCTGGGTTTCGGCGCACCGACCGCGAGCGAGCTGGAGATCGCCGAGTTGCTGTGCAAGATTCTGCCTAGCCTGGAAATGGTGCGCCTGGTCAGCTCCGGCACCGAGGCGACGATGACTGCGATCCGTTTGGCGCGAGGCTTTACCGGGCGTAGCCGCATCATCAAGTTCGAAGGCTGCTACCACGGCCATTCCGATGGCCTGCTGGTCAAGGCTGGCTCCGGCGCGCTGACTTTCGGCCAGCCAAGCTCTTCCGGCGTGCCCGCCGAGATCGCCGCGCTGACCACGGTGCTGGACTACAACGACGCGGCCGGTCTGGAGAAGGCTTTTGCCGAATACGGCAATGAGATCGCTGCGGTGATCGTCGAGCCGGTTGCCGGCAACATGAACCTGATCCTGCCCAAGCGCGAATTCCTCGATGCGATGCGCAGCCTGTGCACCAAGCACGGCGCGGTGCTGATCCTGGACGAGGTGATGTCTGGCTTCCGCGTCGGCCTGCAGGGCGCGCACGGCCACTTCGGCATCAAGCCGGACCTGATCACGCTGGGCAAAGTGATGGGCGGCGGTCTGCCCGCCGCCGCGTTCGGCG
This sequence comes from Gallionella sp., assembly GCA_035605585.1. Taxonomy (GTDB): domain Bacteria; phylum Pseudomonadota; class Gammaproteobacteria; order Burkholderiales; family Gallionellaceae; genus Gallionella. The sequence continues at coordinate 5,095 of DASTGP010000103.1, forward strand.
GACGCCGCGACATCATGCAATGCCTGGCTCCGCTGGGCGCGGTGTATCAGGCTGGCACGCTGTCCGGCAACCCGGTCGCGGTGGCGGCTGGCCTGACCACGCTGAAGCTGGTGCAGGCTCCTGGCTTCTACGAGCGTCTGACGCAGATCGCCAAACAGATGACCGAAGGCATCGCAGCCAGTGCCAAGAAGCACGGCATCTCGTTCAGTGCGCAATCCATCGGCAGCATGTTCGGCCTGTATTTCAGCGAAAAGGCGCCGACCAGCTACGCCGAAGTGATGGCCAGCGACAAGGAGGCGTTCAACCGCTTCTTCCACGCGATGCTGGAAGAGGGCGTGTACCTCGCGCCGTCGGCGTTCGAAGCGGGTTTCGTGTCTGCCGCACATAGCGATGCGGACATCGCGGCGACCATCGCTGCCGCAGACAGAGTCTTCGCGGCCTGGAAATAATGGGACTTTTCTCCAAAGCAGCTTTCTACACCACGGTCAACGACTTGCGCGACCTGCCGCTGCACGGCGGCAGGGAAGTCGCCTTCGTCGGGCGTTCCAATGCCGGCAAGTCGAGCGCGATCAACACGCTGGCGAACCATGTGCGGCTGGCTTATACCAGCAAGACGCCGGGGCGCACCCAGCATCTCAATTACTTCTCGCTGGGCGATAACAATTTTCTGGTCGACCTGCCGGGCTACGGCTACGCCAAGGTGCCGCCCGACGTGCAGAAGCATTGGGAAAAGCTGCTGGGTGATTACCTGCAAACCCGCGAGGAACTGGCAGGCCTGGTTGTCATCATGGACTCGCGCCATCCGCTGACGGCACTGGACGAAGGCATGCTGGACTGGTTTGCGCCGACCGGCAAGCCGGTGCATGTGCTGCTGACCAAGTCGGACAAACTCAGCCGCCAGCAGGCGACCAAGACGCTGAGTAGCGTAAAATCCTACCTGAACGAGCATTTCCCGAACTGCTCCGTGCAACTGTTTTCCAGCCTGAAGAAGCTGGGTATGGAAGAGGCGGAGGCGGTGATTGCGGGCTGGCTCAAGGAATGACTGGCAAAAAAATGCCCCTGAACCAAAGGGGAAGGCCAGGGGCAAAGTCTTAACAGGGTTAAGACACACGCTCAGGGAGGAGAAACGTGGAATGATTCATCATCATTCACGCAATCAGATAAGCCGTTTCTAGAATAGTTCCAAAGAAAATAAAATTTTTCAGGAAAGACCATGCAGACACTCGGACAATACCCACACAAACGCTTGCGCCGCATGCGCCGTGACCAGTTTTCGCGCGACTTGATGCGTGAGCATGTGCTCACACCGGCAGATTTTATCTATCCCGTTTTCGTGCTCGAAGGCAGCAACAAAGTCGAAGACGTGAAGTCCATGCCAGGGGTGCAGCGCAAGACGCTGGACCTGCTGTTGAAGGATGCCGAGCAGTGCGTGAAGCTGGGTGTTCCGGTGATGGCGATCTTCCCGGTGATCGACACTCCATTAAAGAGCTTGGGCGCAGAAGAAGCCTACAATCCGAACGGTCTGGTGCCGCGCGTGGTTGCCGAGCTGAAGAAGAATTTCCCGGAGTTGGGTGTAATGACCGACATCGCGCTCGATCCTTATACCAGCCACGGCCAGGATGGCCTGATCGATGACAGCGGCTACGTGCTGAACGACGAGACCATCGCGGTGCTGACCAAGCAGGCTCAGTGCCATGCCGCCGCCGGGGCCGACATCGTCGCACCTTCCGACATGATGGACGGACGCATCGGTGCAGTGCGTGCTGCGCTGGACGCTAACGGCCACATTTATACCCGCATCATGGCCTACTCCGCCAAGTACGCCTCCAGCTTCTACGGTCCGTTCCGCGACGCGGTCGGCTCCAGCGGCAATCTCGGCAAGGGAAATAAATACACCTACCAGATGGATCCGGCCAACTCCGACGAGGCGCTGTGGGAAGTCGGCCTGGACCTGCAGGAAGGTGCGGACATGGTGATGGTCAAGCCGGGCATGCCCTACCTGGACATCGTGCGCCGCGTGAAGGACGAGTTCAAGGCACCGACCTTCGTCTACCAGGTCAGCGGCGAATACGCCATGCTCAAGGCTGCCGCGCAGAACGGCTGGTTGAACGAACAGGCTTGCGTGCTGGAAGCGCTGTTGGCATTCAAGCGTGCCGGAGCGGATGGCATCCTGACCTACTTCGCGCTGGATGCGGCGCGCTGGCTGAAATCAGGCGGCTAACAGCGCTTCCACCGCGGCGATGTCCGCGTGCGTCTCCGGGTGGCGGCTGCCGCTGAATTGCGCGTTCTTGGGGAGCACGACGATGTGGGTCTGCACGCCGGATTCGCCGGTCAGGGTGTAGCTCGGTACGGTTTCCTCATGTCCTCCCAACTGGATTCGCCAGGCTCCATCCTCGAAATCGATCTTGTGCTTGAGCAGGAACAGCAGCACGGCCTTCTCGTCGTCGCTGTACAGCATCAGGTTGATGTCTGACTGTTCACCCGCGGTGCCGCTCAATACCGAACCTGTCAGGTAGGGGTGGAATTCCGCCAGCAGATGCATGGAGCTTAACGCCTCTTCGCGCAGCTGACGCAGGATGCCGGGGTGGCTATCCTGTTGGTAAAGCGCACGGTAGCTGTGCAGGGCGATCTCCACCTCATGGTTGCTGGGCAGGTGCTCGGTGTCTGCAGCGCCCAACTGCCGCGCGGCCTTGCGCTTGGCAAAGGTGTAGTCCGTGATCCCATCTTCGGCCATCAGCTTGGCCGCCAAGTGTGCCAGCTGCTCGCGCATCAGGTCGCGTCTGTGCAAGTGTTCTTTGGTCATCGTTAGCTCAGAGCAACTGGTCCTTGGCGGTTTCCGCCGGTTTAGCGTCCCCGGTCGGCGGGGGCAGGGGCTGTTCAGTCGGGACGTTCTCCTGGTAGAAATACTCGACCAGCGGACCGTTCTCGTCGCGGTGTCCGGATTCGTTGATTCGTGCGGCGACCATGTTTTCCGGCATCGCATAAGTGGCCTGGGGTACATCCTTGAGGACCTTACCCATGTAGTCGATCCACATCGGCAATGCCGCTCCCCCGCCGGTTTCCTTGTCGCCGAGGCTGCGCGGTTGGTCGAAACCTATCCAGGAAATACCGACCACGGTGGGCTGGAAGCCACAGAACCAGGCATCGACCGATTCGCTGGTCGTGCCGGTCTTCCCCGCCAGATCGTCGCGTCCGAGTTGCATGGCACGTATCGCGGTGCCGTGCCGTACCACGTCCTGCATCATGCTCACCATGGTGAAGGCGTTGCGCACGTCGATGACCTGCTCCGCGCCCTCGCCAGCAACGACCGGCGTTGTCTTGCTCAGAACGTTGCCGCGTGCGTCTTCGATGCGCTGGATGAAATAAGGCGTGACGCGGAAACCGCCGTTGGCAAACACCGAATAACCCGTCAGCATTTGCATGGGGGTCACGGAGCCCGCACCCAGCGCCATCGTCAGGTAGGGCGGATGTTTGTCGGCCTCGAAACCGAACTTGGTGATGTAGTCTTGGGCATATTGCGGCGTGATGGACTGCAGGATGCGGATGGATACCAGGTTCTTGGACTTGGTCAGCGCTTTGCGCATGCGCATGGGGCCGTCGTATGTGCCGTCGTAGTTCTTCGGTTGCCAGGGATCGCTGCCGGTCTGTTCTGCGTCGAAGCTCAGTGGCGCATCGTTGATGATGGTTGCGGGCGTAAATCCCTTTTCCAGGGCGGCGGAATAGATGAAGGGCTTGAAACTGGAGCCGGGCTGACGCCATGCCTGGGTAATGTGGTTGAATTGGTTGCGGTTGAAGTCGAAGCCGCCGACCAGCGAGTAGATCGCGCCGCTACGGGGATCGCCGGAAACAAATGCGGCCTCAACCTGCGGCAACTGGCTGATCTGCCAGTTGCCTTTTTCATCTTTCTGGACGCGGATGATGGAGCCTGGATTGATGCGCTGATTCAGGGCGACTTTGTCGCCCAGCGCGCGTTGCGCGAAGCGAAGACCTTCGCCGCTGATTTCGGCAATCTCCCCCCCCTTGCAATAGGCGCGAACGAGCTTAGGTGATGCGGCAAGGACGACCGCGGGAATCAGATCGTCGCTGTCGCTGATTTCCTGCAATGTCTCATCCAGTTGTTCTTCGCCGCTGCCGTTGCGCAGGTCGACAAAGCCTTCCGGGCCGCGGTAACCGTGGCGCCGGTCGTAATCCAGCACGCCCTTGCGTACTGCCTGATAGGCGGCAAGTTGGTCCTGTTGCCGTATTGTGGTGTAAACCTTGAAGCCTTGGGTATATGCGTCGTCTTGGTATCGGTCATAGACCGCTTGGCGCACCATTTCCGCGACATAGTCCGATTTGACGGAGAATTCCTGGTTCCCGCGCTTGGCCACGATGGGTTGCTGTTGGGCGAGTTGGAATTGTTCGTCGTTGATGAAGTTCAGTTCATGCATACGACGCAGAACGTAGAGTTGGCGCAACTTGGCGCGTTTCGGGTTGACGACGGGATTGTAGGAGGAGGGCGCCTTGGGCAATCCCGCGAGCATGGCAGCCTCGGCGACGGTGACCTGGCTGAGCGGTTTGCCGAAATAGATCTGGGCGGCGGCGGCGAAGCCGTAGGCGCGCTGGCCAAGATAGATCTGATTGAAGTAGAGCTGCAGGATCTCATCTTTGCTCAGGTTGTGCTCGATCTTGAAGGCGAGCAACACTTCATTGAATTTGCGAGTAAGGGTTTTTTCCTTGGACAGGAAAAAATTGCGCGCCACCTGCATGGTGATCGTGCTTGCGCCCTGTTTTGCGCCGCCGGAGGTGAAGTTGGAGACCGCCGCGCGCAGGACGCCCATGTAATCCACGCCGCCATGCTGGTAGAAGCGGTCGTCTTCCGCGGCCAGGATGGCTTGCTTCATGACCGCGGGCACTTCGGATATCTTGACCACGGCGCGCCTTTCCTCGCCGAATTCGCCGAGCAGGGCACCTTCCGCGCTGTAAACGCGCAAGGGGATCTTGGGGCGGTAGTCGGTAAGCACTTCCAGCGAGGGTAGGGTCGGATAGGCCAGCATCACCGCCAATCCGAGCAATATGGCGGGGAGCATGAACAGGGCCAGTGTGACGAGTACCGGGAGAAGCAAACGACGGGAGGGCATGTGCGCAGTTGTCCGAGAAGATGTAATGATGGTATGGTGCTGCCATCGGGATTATATCGGCTCTCTGTGGATAAATAACCCCCTAGAAATATCTTTACACGATTTATGGTTGTTGCTAGGATTTAAACCACTTTAATACGAAAGAGCTCTAAGCGGCCTATGCCTAAAGTAAATTTCGACATCCCATTGGACTTTTTGCATACAGCGACTCCACCCCTCATCGGCGTGGATATCTGTTCGTCTTCGGTGAAGATGGTCGAGTTGAGCGAGGTGCCGAAGAAGGGGGGGTATGTAGTAGAGCGTTACGCCATCGAGCCCTTGCCCAAAGATGCCGTCACGGACGGCAACATCAATAACCTGGATGCGGTTGCCGAAAGTCTTCAGCGCGCCTGGAAACGTTTGGGCAGCCGCATCAGGAACGTCAGTCTGGCGCTTCCCGCCGCAGCGGTGATTACCAAGAAAATTTTCTTGCCGGCCGGTTTGCGGGAGGAGGATTTGGAGTATCAGGTTGAATCCGAGGCCAATCAGTACATTCCTTTCGCGTTGGATGAGGTCAATCTCGATTTCCAGGTGATCGGCCCCGCCCCGAACAACCCGGAAGAAGTTGAAGTGCTGCTGGCGGCCTCCCGCAAAGCGAATGTCGAGGATCGCGTCGCCGCAGCCCAAGTTGCTGGGTTGAAAGCCGTGGTCATGGATGTCGAGCCGTATGCCGCCGAAATGGCGTTTGACCAAATCCGTGCGCAGTTGCCGGATGGCGCGGTGGATAAATGCGTGGCTCTGATCGATATCGGGGCGACGGTGATGAATGTCAACGTGCTGCGCAACGGGCAATCGGTATACACCAGAGACCAGCAGATCGGAGGCAATCAGCTGACCCAGCAGATTCAGGCGATGTTCGGCTTGTCTGCCGAGGAGGCAGAGGCGGCCAAGCGGAATGGCGGGCTGCCGGATAACTATGAAAGCGATGTCCTGTCGCCCTTCCGCGAAAACGTGGTCATGGA
>DASTGP010000130.1:0-3298 GCA_035605585.1 Gallionella sp.
TGGCCGGATCGTAGGCATCCATGAACGCGCAGGGGCCGTAGTCGATGGTCTCACCGGAAATGGAGGTATTGTCGGTGTTCATCACGCCGTGGATGAAGCCAATGAGCAGCCAGCGGGCCACGAGATCGGCCTGGCGCGCCACTACCGCATCCAGGAGCGCACGATAGGGCTGCTCAGCCGTTGCCGCCTCGGGATAAGTCCGCCAGCCGCCGCAGGGCCTCTGTATCGCCCCGCGCAGCGATATACTGGAAGGTGCCGACGCGGATGTGGCTGGCGGCCACGCGCGTGAGGACGGCACCGGGCAGGGCGGTCTCGCGCAACACCGGCTGTCCGGTCGTCACCGCGGCCATCGCTCGGGTGGTCGGCACTCCCAGCGCCGCCATTGCCTCACTGACAATGTATTCGCGCAGCACCGGACCGAGCGCGGCACGCCCGTCGCCGTCGCGAGAGAAGGGCGTGCGCCCGGAGCCCTTGAGCTGGGTGTCGCGTCGCGAGCCGTCCTGCCCCACGATCTCGCCGAGCAGGATCGCACGCCCGTCACCGAGCTGAGGTACGAAGTGGCCGAACTGGTGCCCAGCATAGGCGAGCGCGATCGGCGTCGCACCTTCGGGCACGCGGTTCCCGGCCAGAACCTCGACGCCTTCGGGGCTGGCTAACTCCGCCGGATCGAGCCCAAGGCTCGCCGCGAGGCCAGCATTCAAATGCACCAGACGCGGCGCCGTCACGGGCGTTGGATCGAGGCGAGCGAACAGGCGCGCAGGCAAGCGCACGTAGCTGTTGTCGAAGGAGAAGCGGAGAGGCATGCAATCAGGTTCCGAGACAAATTATACCGCGCGTCGTCGTCGGCTTGCGCGGGCATCGGCACGACGGCCTGGGGGTCGATCGGACGCCGCGTAATGGTTATCGCAGCTTTCTGGTTCGCAAAAGGATCGACCACGAGCAGGGCGGACCTTCCGGACCGCCCTGCTACGACAAGCCTTCAACTTGGATCAGTAGTCCATGTCATGCGGCGGCGCAGCAGGCGCCTTTTTCTCCGGTCTCTCCGCCACCATTGCCTCGGTGGTCACCAGTAGTCCAGCAACCGAAGCAGCATCCTGCAGCGCTGTCCGCACCACCTTGGTCGGATCAACGATGCCGGCCTTCACCAAGTCTTTGAATTCGCCCGTCTGTGCGTCAAAGCCCCAGTTGTACTCGTCCCTGTCAAGGATCTTGCCCGCAATCACCGCACCATCCTCGCCGGCATTCTCGGCGATCTGACGCAACGGGGTCTGCACTGCCTTGCGCACGATCTCGATGCCGAAACGCTGATCATCGTTGTCGGCCTTCAGCTTGGACAGAATGAGCGACGCACGTGCCAGCGGTACACCGCCGCCCGCGACGACACCTTCCTCTACCGCTGCTCGCGTCGCATGCAGCGCGTCGTCAACGCGGTCCTTGCGCTCCTTTACCTCGACCTCGGAGGCGCCGCCGACGCGGATCACCGCTACACCGCCAGCGAGCTTTGCCAGGCGCTCCTGCAACTTCTCGCGGTCGTAGTCCGAGGTGGTCTCCTCGGCCTGCGCGCGGATCTGGTTGCATCGGCCAACGATATCCTGCTTCTTGCCCGAGCCCTCGACAATGGTGGTGTTCTCTTTTTCGATGAGCACCCTCTTCGCTTTGCCGAGCATGTTCAGCGTGACGTTCTCAAGCTTGATGCCGAGATCCTCGCTGATCACCTGGCCGCCTGTGAGGATCCCGATGTCCTCCAGCATCGCCTTGCGGCGATCACCGAAGCCGGGCGCCTTGACCGCCGCGACCTTCAGTCCGCCGCGCAGCTTGTTTACCACCAGGGTCGCGAGCGCTTCGCCCTCCACATCCTCGGCCACGATCAACAGCGGCTTCCCCGACTGTACGACGCTCTCGAGCAGCGGCAGCATCGGCTGCAGGCTGGACAGTTTCTTCTCGTGGATCAGGATGTATGCGTCTGCCAGTTCGGCGATCATCTTCTCGGCGTTGGTGATGAAGTAGGGCGAGACATAGCCGCGGTCGAACTGCATGCCCTCAACAACTTCGAGCTCAGTCTGGATACCCTTGGCTTCCTCGACGGTGATGACGCCCTCGTTGCCAACCTTCTGCATCGCCTCGGAGATCATTTTGCCGATCTCTGTTTCGCCGTTCGCGGCGATAGCCCCGACTTGCGCGGTCTCTGCCGGCGTCGTGATCTTGCGGCTCTTCTTCTTCAGCTCTTCGACGACAGCGTGCACCGCACGATCGATGCCACGCTTGAGATCCATCGGGTTCATGCCCGCAGCGACCGCCTTAGCGCCCTCACGCACGATGGCCTGAGCGAGTACGGTTGCAGTCGTAGTGCCGTCACCAGCAATATCGCTAGTCTTGGAGGCGACCTCGCGCACCATCTGTGCGCCCATGTTCTCGAACTTGTCGCTGAGTTCAATCTCTTTGGCGACGGTCACGCCATCCTTCGTGATGCGGGGTGCGCCGAAGCTCTTGTCGAGCACCACATTGCGGCCCTTCGGGCCCAGTGTGACCTTCACTGCGTCGGCCAGGATGTCCACGCCGCGCAGCATGCGCTGGCGAGCATCACCGCCGAACCTTACGTCTTTCGCTGCCATTTGCTTATCTTTCCTGAAATCGATGATACGGGCTGGTCACGCGGCCTTTTTCTTGGCCGCTGAGTTGCCCTCAATGATGCCCATGATGTCGGACTCCTTCATGATGAGGAGTTCCTCGCCGTCGAGTTTCACCTCGGTGCCCGACCACTTGCCGAACAGGATGCGATCACCGGCCTTCACGTCGAGGCCGACGATATGGCCTTGCTCGTTGCGGGCGCCTGGACCGGCAGCGATGACTTCACCCTCCATCGGCTTTTCCTGAGCAGTATCAGGAATGATGATCCCGCCCACAGTCTTCTCTTCGGCATTCAGGCGACGGATCACCACCCGATCGTGCAACGGACGAAATTTCATGAAATTCTGACTAACCTGGTGCCCGCCGATGAAGGCTGGTCGACTTGCCCCGTGCCCTGCCTGCATGCTTCAGGTGCAGCTCGTCTGGCACTCTTGTCCTGGGAGTGCTAAGCACTTGGGGCGCCGGGTGGTCGTGTTCAAGCTGCCGGTGTACCTTTAGGTTGGCAGAGTACCCGCGAGACGGGAAGGGATCAGCCACCACGGGGCGTAGCATGTCCGAGGAAGTCACTATACGGCATGAGTAGCGCTTCTCACACGCCGGTCGCACGCGGCGGGTTTTGGCTCGATCGCATCGGTCGGGCATTTGGTACGACAAGCGTGCCGTTCGAGAT
>DASTGP010000165.1:0-22702 GCA_035605585.1 Gallionella sp.
GTGTAGATCCGGTCGCCTTTGACCAGCATGATGGTCTGCGATTCCGATTCCTGAAAGCGCCCCAGATAACTGAAGGGCAAAGGCGGCGCAGTCGGCTTGGGGGGAGGCGGTGGCGGTTGCGCCGGAGGAGGAGGCGGCGGAACGTACCAGGAGGTGACACCAAAAACGCCACGGCTTCCTCCCTCCTCCGCCTGCTGCTCACCTTCCCGCACGGGTTCGGGGCGAGCCAAGCGCTCGAGCTCCACGTGCAACTCTTTCGCCGCGGCATCCATCCTGACGTCATCTGCCTTGTGACGCGCGATCCCCGTTCCGCTTGTATGCGGCGCAGCCGATTTAGAGCCTTTTTTTACCGCCGCCCCCTGATCGCTATTGGCTGATGTCATTGCGATCGACACGGCCGCAACGATCAGCAACGCCAGTCTGATCCACGAGTGATGTTTCATGATGAGCGCCCCAGATAGAGCACCAACCTGATCCTGGCTTCCACCTCCGGATCGGCAATGGTCTGACGTTCGAACTGAACCTTCTCCAGTGACACGGACGGAAGCTCGGCCGGCAAGGCCGCAAGAAACTTGCGGATCTGGGGATATTCGCCCTTCAGCGGCAATGTCATTTGAAAGCGCATCAGCTTGCTGGCCTTATCCGGAGTAGCCAGGTACTCCCCCTGATCGAGGCTGAGTCCACGGCTCTCGGCAAGCGCAACCAGCTTTTCCAGCCACTGCGGTGCAGAGCGGACCGGCGGAAAAAAGCGGTAATACTCGGCCAACTGTTCCTCCGTGCTGTTGTGCTGGCGACCGCGATCCGGTTTTCCGGCAAGCGACTCTTCCTTGAGCTGCCTGGCAACGTCCCGTCGAACCTCATCCACGTGCACCTGCAGCGGACGGATCGCCGAAAAATAGAATGCCGGCAAGACCACCAGCAGCCCCAATGCAAGCACGCCCGGCCAGCCCAGGGCTGAGAGCCAATGCCGCGACAACCAGCGCAACCGGCTGCCCAAAGGTACCTGCAATGCGTCGCGAGGCTGGTCTGCGCCGGAAGCAGGCACGATCGCACCCGGCATAAAACGGCGCCACATAACCGGCAACTTGTCAGGGACGGTCCACTTCATGGCTGTTCCTTCATAACGGCAAGCAGAGCGAAGCGAACCGGCTTGTCCTGGCTTTGCTGCTGAACTTGGTGGCTCTGCAAATAGACCGAAACGAACACATCCTGCTCTCCCAGCTGGGTAACATAGCCCAGCATCGCCGGAATGTTTTTTGCTTCACCGCTGATTTTGATCACTCGTTTCTCCATGTCCGGTTCCAGTGCCAGCAACACCACATCCTTGCTGCCGGACGACTCCACCGCCCGAAACAGCCTTTCCCACGGCAAACCTAGCTGATGCAAAACTTCATTGGCATGCTTCACCTCCTCTGCCAACTCATCCGCAGGACGGGTGACGAAACCACTGCCCTCCTGTTTCGGCTTGCCATGTTCATGAAGCTCCAGCTTCGCCTCCCATTCGTCTGCCTTGGCGCGCAGCTCGCGATAGAAGGCGCCTGTCAGCAGAAAACCGCTCAACGCCATGACCAGCAATACCCCTCCGCCCCAAGGGAAGGCGCGGCTGTGTTGATAATCGAGCCGGAGCTGTGCCATCAGGCGCACCCGCTCAACGCGACGGCAAAACGGGTGTCGGGTTCCGGCGCGAGGTCTGCCCGAAGGAGCGGCTGCAACTTCCAGAACTTCCAGCGCGTGTTTTTCGGCAACAGTGCATTCCCGAGCCAAGGGGCCCACAAAAAGACTTCATCGATCGCGGTCGCGGATTCAATCAGAAACGACTCCCGCTCCAGGATCAACGGCAAGGCCACACGACCATCACCCTCCAGCCTCATGGTGCGAACGCTCTCCCAGCACCCCTGGCGCAACAGGGCAAGACACACACTGCCGGGTTCGACCAGCACAAACCATGCGCTGCGTCCACGCAGAATGTTCAGGCTGGTGTTGTACGCCGCCATCAAGTGCGGCTGGATCGATTCGAGCACAACTTCATTCCGCCCGAACAACGCCCTCAACGATTCCGTCAAGCGGGGATCCACAGCGCTGGCCAATTGCGGCATTCCGACCTTGCCCGCGCTCAGGCGCAGATCCCAGCTTTCGGCGATATCGCCGTATGCCTGATGGAAAGCGTGCCGTGCATAAGCCAGCTCTTCGGCTTCGTCACCCGGCACATCGCTCCACGGCAGCAGGGCATAGCGCATAAAACGGTTGGAAAGGATCACGGTCGCGCAGGCCTTGCATTTCGGCTGTTTGGCCAGCAACGCCTCCAACGCCTGCATCGCAGCCCCCCACTGGGTCGCCCCACCCTGAACATCGCCACCGTTGGCTTGGCCACCGGCGTAATCCGAACAGAGAACCGCGCTCTTCTCCAACACGCTGCGCCGCAAACCGCGCCACGTGACCGACCGACCGATGCGCGTCAGCAGCACCTGATCCGGGGTCAGCACGATACGCAGCTCATCGCATAACAAAAGTGACACGATTGATCTCCTGTAATGTGGTCTCGCCCCGTCCCACCATGTCGAGGGCGAGCTCGCGCAGAAAGCGCGTGCCGTTGCGGCGCGCCGCTTCTCGAAGTACGCGCAACGGTTCGCGGGCGATGATGAGTTCGCGGATTTCGTCGTTCAGATAAAGTATCTCCGCGATTGCTTTGCGGCCCCTGAACCCGGTGCCCCGGCATTGCTCGCAGCCCGCCCCCACGTGGAAGCGCATCGCCGCGGCCGTTTGACGGTCCAGGCCGGAATCGGCGAGCAGTCGCGCACCCGGCTGATCCGTGGTGGTGCAATGGGGGCAATTGATCCGCACCAGCCGTTGCGCCAGGATGCCGTTGAGCGCGGAAACGAAACTGTAGGGATCGACGCCCATGTGCATGAAGCGCCCGATGACATCGAAGACGTTATTGGCGTGCACGGTGGTGAACACCAGGTGGCCGGTCAGGGCGGACTGCACGGCGATCTGCGCCGTTTCCGGGTCGCGGATCTCCCCGACCATGATCTTGTCCGGATCGTGTCGCAGGATGGAACGCAAGCCGAGCGCGAAGCTGAGTCCCTTCTTTTCATTGACCGGGATCTGCAGCACACCCGGCAGCTGATACTCGACCGGATCCTCGATGGTGATGATCTTGTCCTCGCCTTGATTGATCTCCGAGATCGCCGCATACAGCGTCGTGGTCTTGCCGCTTCCGGTCGGTCCGGTAACCAGCATCATGCCGTAGGGCTCGCTGGCGAGATGGCGCATCCTGGCAATGGAATGTTCGTCAAATCCCAGACTGCTCAGACGCAGACCTTCCAGCTGACTGGAGAGAGTCTTCTTGTCGAGGATACGCAGCACCGCATCCTCCCCGAAGATGCAGGGCATGATGGAAACGCGCAGGTCCACCTCCCTTCCGCGCACCGACACTTTGAAGCGGCCGTCCTGCGGAACACGGCGCTCGGAAATGTCGAGCTCGGAGATCACCTTGATGCGCGAAATCACCTCTTCCGCCATATTCAGCCCGGGTACCGAGCCGACCGCCGTCAGCACCCCGTCGATACGGTACTTGATCTCCAGACCGGAAGGCCCGCATTCCAAGTGAATGTCGCTGGCCGAAACTTTCAGTGCGTCGTATACCGTCGAATTGACCAGCTTGATCACCGGACTGGTGTCCTCGCTGATGGCACGCAGCGACAGGTCTTCGACCTCTTCGTCGATCTCCACCGTCTTTTCGCTGGTGGGCTTGAGGCTGTCCATGGCCAGCAGGGTGTCCTCGTAACGCGCCAGATAGGCGGCCACGTCCGAACGATGGGCCAATCCCCAACTGAAGCCGGACATGATGCGGTGCTCGGCCCATCCCTGCAGGGTGGTGTCGAACGGATCGACGATGACCAGGACCAGACGCCTTAATTCGTCCCGCAACGCGATGCATTCATGCTCCACTGCCTCGGCGAACTGCAGGACATCGAACGCCGGCGTCATGGAATGCATCGTTTCCATGGAGTAGGCCGGGTAATGGAACGTGTTGCCCAGAGCCTGGGCGAAAGATCCCGCGTCCAACCCTGACTGCTCTTCCAGCAGCTCGATGATGCGGCGTTGCGACGATGCGGCGGCCGCGCGCGCCATGCGGATCTGTTCCGGCGTAAACATCGCCGCATTCAGCACATTTCCGGAGGCGGCGATATTCACTGAAGGCTCCCGGCAAGTTCGAAGATCGGGAAATACATGAGCACGACGATGCCGCCGATCAGCAGGCCGATGAAAGCCATCAGCAACGGCTCGAACAGTTTGGTGAAGCGCTCCACCCACTGCGCGGTTTCATCCTCGTAGAAGGCCGCAATGCGCTCCATCATTTCGCCCATCCTGCCGGTACGCTCCCCCACCCGCAGCATGCGCATCGCTACCGGCGTGGTGAGGCCGTACCGCTCCATCGAATCCGAGATGGAGTGTCCCTCGCGGATGCTCGTCGCAGCCAGTGCGAGCTGACCGCGCAGCGACACCTGCAGCAGGTCGGAAACCATCTGCAATGCGACGAGCACCGGCATCCCGCCGCGCAGCAACATCCCGAGCGAGCGGTAAAATCCGGCCAGTTGGTATAGGTGCAGCCGCATGCCGATAGCTGGCATCCGCCACAACTGCAGCATGAGCCACTGCCTGAGGCCAGGACGGGTGGCCATGTAGAACAGCGCCGCCAGCGACAGCAGCGCCGCGGACAATAGCAACGTGCCGTGCGCCTCCAGGAACGTCCCCCAGCGGATCAGGATGCGCGACATGAACGGCAGGTCGCCGCCGATATCTTCATAGATGCGGCTGAAGCGCGGCACGACGTATACCATCAGGAAAATCGCCACCAGCCCGCCCCCGCCTGCCAGCAGCATGGGGTAGATCGAGGCGCTGACCACCTTGCGCCTTACGCCGTCAATCTGGGAATGGTAGGCGATGTAGCGCGACAGGCCTTCCGGCAGAGCACCGGTCTTCTCGCTGGCGCGTACCGTCGCCACATACAGCAACGGAAATTTCGCCTCGGATTGCTGCAAGGCGTAAGACAGCGGATGTCCCTCGTAAAGACAGGAAACGATCTGCATCAATATCTTCTTGACTCCAGTGCGCTGTTCCTTTTCCGCCAGCGTCTCCAGTGCTTCCACCAGCGCCAGCCCGGATTCCAGCAGCGCCAGCAATTCATGGCTGAACTGGACCAGCGGAAAACCTTTTTTGTCCCGCTTCTGCCACTGCATCCACGATTGCGTCGCCTTGACTGAAATGACCGTATAGCCACGGGCCACGGCCTGCGCCATGGCGTCATTGCGGTCGACGGCCTCCAGCGCGAACGCGGAAAGCCCCTCGTTGCCACGCAATGCTTTTACCTGATATCGCATCTGCATTCCCTCGTCAGATAGCCGTAGCTCGCGTGAGGCACGTCACCAGTTGGTGATATCGGCCGCTTCCCCGCTGCCCCCGGGCTGTCCATCCTTGCCCAAGGATGACAGGTCGTAATCGCCATGCTCGCCCGGCGACTTGAATACATAAGGTTGGCCCCACGGATCGAGTGGCACCTCCTTTTTCATGTACGGACCATCCCATCTCTGCTCCCCGGTCGGGCGCGCTATCAGGGCCTTCAGTCCCTGTTCCGTGGTCGGATAGTGACCGGTGTCCAGCCGGTACTGCTCCAGCGCCTTGTCCAGTGCAGAAATCTGGGCCTGCGTCACCTTGACTTCGGATTTGCCGACCTGGGCGAAATATTTCGGCCCAACATAGCCGGCAAGCAGGCCGATGATCACCATGACCACCAACAGTTCGAGCAGGGTGAAACCAGACGCGGGACGGTACAGCGTTCGCATAGCAGTTCGGTTATCCATCTCTCTAGCCCTCCGGTTCGCAACGGTTTTTTCGTTGCTGCCAAGTTACCGTTGTGCACGCAAATTTTCTCTACGTGGACAACCGTATTCGCCTGTACTGCGAGCACGGAATTTTGGGGGATACAAGTACGCAGCCCTGCCCACCTGACGGTAAGGGGGAACCACCTATCTCTCGCTACGGCCTCTGCAGTAATCAAAAACAAGTAATTTGCTGATTTCCCCCGGCCTCACTGCTGCTCTAAATTCGGCGTCCGGAGCTTGATTCCGATACCTCTATTTGCAAAGGAGATGTGCTATGAAGCTGCAGGATGTCCGTACCATTGCCAGGAACCATCAACTCAAGCCGGACGGTTCAACCAAGGCCGAGCTGATACGAAAAATCCAGAGAAAAGAAGGAAATTTCGATTGTTTCTCCAGCGCGTGTCACGGCCATTGCAACCAGCACAATTGCCTGTGGCGCAGCGACTGTCTCGGTAACGCGACAGCTTGAGCGGAGAAGATCATGACCCACGCACAACTCCAGCAGCTGGCGACCGAATTGGGGATAGACGATTACGGCTCACATATGTCGCAGACCCGGCTGGTGAGGAATATCCAGATACACCGTGGCAGCGCGCCCTGTTTCTCCACCGAGAAACGCTACAGCTGTACGGAAGATTGCGAATGGTCCAGGAGTTGCCGCAAACTGAGGGCTGTTTGGCTGCGCTGAAGAACTGGCCTCATGCTGGCCATTCCGGAATTTCCACTGTTCAAAAAAATCCCCGGGGATGCCCGGGGATAATCTTGAAGTTGCAACGTTAAACCTGACTCGACTCCTAATTGGGCTGCCACGAGACGCAAATCCTGGTCCCCTTGCCGGGAGCCGATTTGATCTCGCAGTTGCCGCCGGAAAGCTCTGCCCGCTCTTTCATGCTCAACAAGCCCATCCCCTTTTCCAGCGAGCTGCGGCGCGACATCACCGCTGGATCGAACCCCAGACCATTGTCCTTGATGGAAAGACGCAACGAGCCTTCGGCCTTGCTGATCACCACCTTGATACGGTCGGCATGGGCATGCTTGATGATGTTGCCGGTCGCTTCCTGGACGATACGGAAAATCACGATCCGGAGAGACGCGGGAATGTCGGCCTCCTGAACACTGAAATCCTTTTCGATCCTCATGTCAGGGCAAGTCTCCCCGACCTCGCGGAAATACCAGGACAGTGTGGCCAGAACGCCGAGATCGTCCAGCATCGACGGACGCAGGTCCTTGGCGATGCGGCGCACCTCATCGAAGGTATCGTTGACCTTGAGCTTCAGACGCTGGAGCGAACCTGCGGCCTCGGAGGTTTCGTTGGCAGCCAGCAGTCGCGATGCGTCTTCCAGCGACAACTTGATCAGGGTCAGCGACTGGCCGAGCACGTCGTGCAGGTCCAGTGCGATGCGTTGACGTTCGCGTTCCTGTATCGTCAGCAGCATGGCCGACAGCCGCCGCAACTCGTCCTGCGTGCTCTGCCATGCAGACTTCATCTGAGCATTTCCGAAACGCGGCCTGTTCGTCCTCATTCCAAACGAACGATTGCTGCTGTCCATCCCCGACACCACGGCCAGTGGCTTCCCCAGTTGACCTACAGTTTCCATGCGCATGACAGTCCCTCCGTTCATTGCATACCAGATGCGGTTAATCCCACCCCTCGATACCGTGCGCACATCATGTTGCGAATGCACGCAGCCATCAATAGGAGGGATTACCTAACGCATTAGTGGGAAGGCCATAAAGCGCAGCGGGTAGGCGGCATGCTGTTTTGACCGCAGTCCCGCCGCATGGAAAATCCTCGTGGAGGAATGTCAGTCCTGTAGTGCCAGACGTCCCTGGACCAGTTCCGCGACGCTGTCAATATTGAGCTTGCGCATGATGTTGCCGCGATGGATGTCTACCGTGCGGTGGCTGATACCGAGCTTCTGGCCGATGACCTTGCTCGAATCCCCGGCCACCACCAGTTCCATGATTTCCTTTTCGCGCGGAGTCAGCGCCTCGAAGTGCGTACGCAGACTCTCCTTGTATCGGTGCTGCTGGTGCTTTTCATGATCCAGCTTGATCGCGGCATGTACGCGGTCCAGCAGCTCCTGTCCGTTGAACGGTTTCTGGATGAAGTCGAAGGCACCGTGCTTCAGTGCGCGGACGGCCATCGGCACATCGCCGTGGCCGGTGATGATGATGACCGGTTGGAATATGCCATGGGCCTTGAGGTTGTCGAGCAGTTCCATGCCACTCATGCCGGGCATGCGCACATCCAGAAGGACACACCCCAAACGCCTGGGATCGGCGCCTTCAAGGAATTCGTTCGCGGAGGAGAACATCTTGCCGTTCAGATTCACCGATTCAAGCAGCCAACGGATGGAATCTCGCATGGCTTCATCGTCATCAACCACATATACAATTGCGTGCTCGACATACTCGTTCATAGTTCACCGTCCAGCAGAGAGCGTGAAATTGAAATCGGTCCCGGAGTCGCGCCCCGGTTCCACCCAGATGCGTCCGCCGTGGTTCTCGACCAGCGTGCGGCAGATGGCCAGACCAAGGCCAAGGCCATCCTGTTTCGAAGTGTGGAACGGATTGAAGATTTTGTCCATGTCGTCCGCGGCGATTCCGCCGCCGGTATCCCTCACCAGTACCAGAACGTCGCCGGATTCAGCAAGACGGGTGGCAATGTGCAGCTCGCGCTTCGGCGAAGCAGCCATCGCCTCGACGGCATTTTTCATCAGATTGATCAGGACTTGTTCGATCTCGATCCGGTTCGCCGGAATCTGCGGCAGTGCCGGCAGATCGAGGACCACGGTGACAGACTGGTGCTGGAATTCGCGCTCCAGCAGGGTGACCGCGCTTTTGATCACCTGATTGATGTCCGTCATGCTGCGCTCGTGCCCTTGCTTGCGCACCATGCTCTTGAGATGGCCGATGATCTTGCCCGCCCGCTCCGTCTGAAGGTGAGCCAGCTTTACCGCCTGCTGGAGTTTTTCCCGGTCCCACTCCAGCTCATCCATACGGCGCAGACAGGCGTCAAGGTAGTTGTTCGCCGCCGTCAGCGGCTGGCTCAATTCGTGCGCCAGGCCGGACGCCATCTCCCCGGCAAGGTTGAGCCGTCCGGCATGCTCCATCTCTCCCCGGATCGCCTCGAACGACCGCTGTTCCGAAGTGTCGATGCAGGTGCCGATGAAACCGAGGAATCTGCCGTCATCGGTAAAGCGCGGAACGCCGGAATCCTGAACCCAGCGGAATTTGCCGTCGTGATGGCGCAAACGGTATTCGAGCTTGAACGGCCGTGTTTTCCTGAAGGCTTTGGCGTAGACGTCCAGACATCGCTCCCGATCACCCGCATGAACGATGTTCAGCCAACTGCACCCCTGCGTCTGCTCCAATGTCAAGCCAGTAAACTCATGCCAGCCCTTGTTGAAGAAATTACACCCCTCGAACTCGCCGCTACCTTGCGTGTCCGCCAACCAGATCATGATCGGCGCAAGATCGGCCATGATGCGGAAACGCTCCTCACTCTCGACCAGCATGTTTTCCGCGAGCTTGCGCGAAGTGATGTCATGCAAGGTCGAGCGGCTCATCACGTAATTTCCCTCCTGGTCGTAGATGGCCGTCGCACTGAGCAAGATATGCCTGATCTTGCCGTCCTTGCATACAAAGTCATATTCCACGCCCTGAAGCTCTCCCGTTTCCATGAAGAGAGGAAAATTGTCCCGAAAATCATGGACGCTCTTTTCGGTACAGAAGTCCGTGACCTTCATCTTGCCGACCACTTCCTCACGCTTATACCCCAGCCACTCCAGCTCCGTGTCATTGATCTGGACAATCACGCCATGCTTGTCCAGCGAGTGGTAGCCGCACGGTGCATGGTTGTACAGATCTTCAACCGTCTCCACCGAACTGCGCAATTCGTTTCTGGCCAACTGGCGCTCGGTGATGTCCTGCGTCGTACCGATGGAACGCAACGGCTTACCGTCATCGTCGTAATAAGTGTCGCACCATTCCTGGACATACTTGATGCGCTGGTCCGGAAACAGCAGGCGGTGCACAATCATGTATGGCGCGCGGTTCTTCACTGACTCGGTATAAGCCAGGTTCACCATTTCCCGGTCATCCGGATGCACGATATCCAGGAATGTCTCATAGGAGGCGGATATCTGACGGTCGACCTCGAAAATACGGTAGTTTTCGTCCGACCAGTACAGCACATTCTCGACCAGATCCAGCTCCCAACTGCCGATATGCGCCATCTGCTGCGATTCCTTCAGCAGGGTTTCGCTCCT
The DNA here is from genome assembly GCA_035605585.1 of Gallionella sp. Classification (GTDB taxonomy): domain Bacteria; phylum Pseudomonadota; class Gammaproteobacteria; order Burkholderiales; family Gallionellaceae; genus Gallionella. The sequence continues at coordinate 10,160 of DASTGP010000165.1, forward strand.
GCGCAACGCGTCATCGGCCTGTTTGCGTTCACTGATGTCGCGCATGATGAACTGCAGATACTTCTCACCTTCCACCCCGATCACCCGGCCGCTGACCTCCACCGAAAAGACCGAACCATCCTTGCGACGGGTCATGCTCTCGAAGCGGGATTCCCCCTGCTCGCCCAACAGATCGGTCTGCCGGGAGCAACTCTCCGAATCCGGCACGACATCGCATAAGCTGCGAATCTGCATCTGCCGGAACTCCTCCAGGCTATAGCCGTATGCCTGCAACGCCCGTGCATTGGCCTCGATGACCCTGCCAGCCTCGTCGGTCACCAGGATGATGTCATTCGCATATTTGGTCAGATATTCGTAATGTTTAGCCAGCAGTTCACGCTCGACCGCTGCATCACGCTGCTCCTTGAGCAATCGGTAGCGGGCGCGGTGGCTGCGCAACCAAAGGAACATCAGCCCCCCGCCGATTATCGAGAGGCCGAGCGCCAAAGCCGTCGACCACGCTCGCAGTCGATTGACGGGGGAAAACAATTCCTCGCGATCGATCTTGCTCACGATGAACCAGGGAGTCCCGGGAACCGGACGCATCTCGGCGACAACCGGAACACCGCGATAATCGATTCCCTCGGTGGTCTGCCGCTTGCCCTGCAGAGCCATGGCACAAGGCGATGTAGACGTGGTGAGCGGAATGCGCATGCTCAATGCCGCCCCCTGTTTGTGGCGCACGTTGTTCAGGAACAGCGCATCGCTGCCGTCGCGCTTAAGCAGCAGCGTTTCAGCGCTCGCACTCTGGATGGGCCACGACTGGATCAACGGATAAAGGAACTGGCCTGGATCGATCCGTATCACCGCGGCCCCGACGATACGGTCGGGCTTGCCGGCGGCAATCAGGGGCGCGGCCAGGTCGAGATTGATACCGGAATCGCCCTGGGTGCTCCAATGGAAGTCGGCGAACACGACCTCGCGGCGATCCGTCGCCAGCTTGGCCAAGCCCGCATCTTCCCCGCTCAATTCATGCCCGCCGCCCGCCGTTATCCGCGGCCTTCCGTCCATATCCAGCAGTGCAATGCTGTGATAGCCGTTCACATACTGCATCTCGGCCAGCATCCGGATCAACCGCTGCTTGCGTCCGTTCGCGGGTGCGCCTTCCTGCATCCATCGCTCGAATTCATCGGCGATCAACGAATTGCGCGAAAAAGTCCTCTCCCGACGGTTCTCGCTTTCGCGCCACGCGGCGATCTGCCTGACTTTTGCATCGGCGATCGCCCCAAGATCTCGAAGTGCGCCCGCCTCAATCAGCTTTTCGATGTGCCGGAAGGAGATGGCATAGGTCGCAGCGACCAGGAGCGCAACAACGACATACAGCAGTAAAGGGAGGAAGGGCTTGAGATTTCTGGCAAGGGGATTGCCATCATTACTGATACGGAAAACACGGCCAAACAGTTTCATGGATACGGCCCCAGGGCTAAGTGATCGACTGCTGCCGGCCGGGACATTTATTCTTGGCACTGCGAGGGCCTTCTCCCGTCCGCTCATTCCGGCATGCTACATGATTTTTTGCCGCGGGATAAAGGAGACATTAAAGATGGGCACCATAGGATGCCCCCGTACAACTCGATTGCTCAGTCCGCCACCACGGGCGCCGCCATCCTGAACCCGAGATAGACCGTGATGGCATCGCCGTTCTTGAGCATCTTGATGGAATCCGGAGGAAAGTGCAGCGTCATGTCGGCCACACCGCTTTTCAATACCAAGGTCCCCTTGGCGTGATTGATCATGCTGACCGTGCCGGTCATCTTGTGGCGCCCCATCAACATGCAATCCCCGCCCATGCCCTCCTTGTCCATCAGGCACTCCCCCTTCATCATGCCTATTCCGGATGGACCATAATTTGCGGCGTAAGCAGAAACAGACAGGCTGGCGACGAACAGGCCGCACAGAAAAAGCGTCAATCTATTCATACGATTTCTCCTTGCCAATTCAATCGAGATAGCCCATCAATGGGCTGGATTAAACGCCAGCCCGCGATGACATGTATCCAGTGACGCATCAGTAAACATTGACCCAGACGGTAGCCCGGTTCGAATATGCCCCCAGGTTGTCCGCCATCTGATATTGGAATACGTCTGTGCCGCGGAAATACGGTTTCGGCGTGTAGGAAACGGTGCCGTTCGCGTTCACCACAATCGTCCCGCCCCTGGTCGGTTTCGTAACGATGACGACACTTGCCGGATTGAGACTGCCGTCGGGATCAAAGTCATTGTCCAGCACGCTGATGACTCTGGGCTGATACGCTTCCTTATCGCGGTACGGTGCCAGTACGGAATCATTCCGGGCCACCGGTGCCTTGTTTGCACCGACCGTGATCGTCGCCGTGGCATCGCTGCTATACAGGGCCCCGTCATAAGCGCGATAGGTGAAATGATCTGCGCCGACAAAGCCTCCTGTGGGGGTATATTTGAACGAGCCGTTGGCATTCAGTTTCAGGGTGCCATTGGAGGGCCCCTGTACCAGCGATACGGTCAGCGGATCGTGATTCGGATCGCTATCGTTTCCCAATACTCCCGGCGCTGCTCCGTCAAGTACACTGCCCTTGACCATGCTGTAGGTATCGTTCATTGCAACCGGCGCTGCATTGGTTCTGGCGATGTTCACCTTGAATGCCTGCGTCGCTGCCTGTCCGCGCGCATTGGCCGCACGAACCGCCACCGCAACGATGCCCTCCTGCGCATAACCCGGGGTCCACGCGATCTTCCCCGTCGTGGCATTGATCGCCATTCCCGCTGGCGCCACATCGAGCGAGAACGTGATCGCGGAACCGGTCGGATCGCCGGCCTGAACGGCATAGACGTAAGGCACTCCCTGAACGGCTGCAGTCGCCGGAGTGGAGCCTATCGACGGCGAACTGCCTGCTCGCTCAAGCAGCATCTGATAAGCGGCCAGTGCGTCGACAAGACCGTAGCCGTAACTGTTGTCCGGCCCGGCCACCCCGAGGTCCTGAGCACTTTGTGTCAGCGCGGACTCGAGTTCGCTGACGGTCGCATTGGGAAACGCATTGATCAACAACGCCATCACTCCTGCCGTATGGGGCGCGGCATAAGAGGTACCGGAGACCGTGACATACAGCGGCAGGCCGCCGGACGACAAATCGGCGGTATTGATGTTGACGCCGGGAGCCACCATTTTCGGAAAAACGCCGCCGTCGCAGGCGGATGGACCACGGCTGCTGAACGGTGCAATGCCGAGCAGCATATCCACTGCGCCGCTGGCGAAGCCTTGCGGATCGTTAGCCGGGCTCAGGCTGCTTGCCGGCGCCGCACCGTGGTCCCCGGCCGCAAACGTGACTGCGATGCCGGCCGCCTTGAGCGCCGCGATGTCCGCACTGAATTCCGAGATGCATTGCCCCGCGGCCCCCACTACTCCCCACGACGCATTGACCACGTCCGGCGCATCCACGGTCGTCGGATTGCCGTCGGGGTCGAGCATCCACTGGAAAGCGAGATGGATATCGCTGAGCCTGGCTTTCCCCGCATCGTTGAAAATCTTGGCCGCGATCCAGCTGGAGCCCGGCGCCACGCCGATAGGCGTACCGCTCACATCGCCGCCCACCATGATGCCCATGGTCTGGGTGCCGTGCCCGCTGCTATCAAAGGGCGCGGCATGCTCACCGTGAGGGTCGTACCAGCTGTTGTTGCCTCCGCGCCATTTGCCCGCCAGGTCCGGATGGTTCGGATCGACACCGGTGTCCATGTTTGCAACCACCACTCCGGTGCCGTTGTGATTCAAGGCCCAGAGATCCTGGGCATGCACCGCGCCGAGATTCCACTGGGGCAGAGCCGGGCTACCAAAGCTCACCGCCGGCGCCTGCAGTACCGAATCCGCCCGTATGCTTTCCACCCCGGGATGCGAAGCCAATTCCCGGATAACGTCGGCTCGGGCCGTCACGGCGATACCGTTGATCGTCAGCAACTCGTGTATGTGATGTCCACCGCGCTTCTGAAGAAAGGCCTTGTGTTCCGCTTGGGTGACTACGGATTTGTCCTTGAGTGCCTTGAACAGCCGGGTATCACGATGACGCCGGTCCAAAACCTGGAACAGACGATAATCTACTTTGTCCGAAAGCGACACGATCACGTGAAACTCGTCAGTCGCAGCATGTCCCCCTAACTCCGTTTCCAATTCGGCATCGATGACCTCAGCCTGGGCGCCACCGCAGCAGCAGAACACCAACATGGCAACCATGCCGGCGCAGATGAGTTGCCACGGTTTAACGGCATTCATGGGAATTCCTTCTCTCATTCCGGAGAAACCGCCCAAGGGGCTGCTCTCCACGTTAATAGGAACATCATGTTGCGCATATAAACTGCCCCAAACCAGCTGAAATTGCTTAATTCTTTTGCGGGCAAACCAAGGGCATTGGGGCGAAAACTTCCTCTAAGCCACCCATGTGGTATCGACCATGTGTAGCCATAAACGTCGCATACAACCGAGCTACGGAAAGGCTGCACGGAGAAGCTCGCTGCCTCCCCGTGCTCCTGTCTGCCAGGCGATGCAGATACTGCACAATCCTTACTTCACTGTTGCTTTTTTGCGGCCCGGTCGGCCACATCCTTCTCGGCATCAGCAGTTCTTTTCTTCGTTCGGTTAAATTCCGTTTCCATCCGTTTTTCGATCTGCGTCCTATCAATTAATTGAGGCCTGGCTTGTACAGGTACTTTCTGGGCTGGCGGCGCAGCAACCTCAGCCCCATCAGCCCCCGAGTCCATTGCCCCTCCGGTATCCGCAGCTGGAACTGCACTCCCGGCTGCGGCCTCAGGTGTCGAGACTCCGCTGCTCCCACCCGTAAGAAGCACGGATCCTGAACCGCCATTTTCGGAAGTGGCCGAGGTATCCGTGACCTTATGCTCGGCTGCAGAGTGTGGGTTTGTGTCTTTTTCCCCTGCTGTTGCGCTATGCAACCACGCCAATGCGACACTGCAACAGATGACCTTCGCAATTGATTTCATTTTTGTCTCCTGAAATTAGTTGAACGTTACAATCCTGTGCCATTCAAGGTGACCTTCTGAGTACCCGCCGCATCGATCACAGTCAGTTCAGAAGTCCTGAGACCGATCTTGTTCGGTTTGAACGTCACGTTGATGGTACAGGCAGCACCTGCTGCCAGCGTTGCCGGACAGTTGTTCGTCTGGCCGAAGTTCAGGTAGTTGCCCCATGGACCGATTGCGATGCTGCTAATCGCCAGTGGAGTGGTTCCCGCGTTGGTCAGCGTAACTGTTTGCGCTGCGCTGACACTACCCACAGTCAGGCCGGCAAACGTAAGTGCCCCCGGGGTCAATGTAGGCGGCAAATCACCTGTGCCGTTCAAGGTGACCTTCTGGGTGCCCGCCGCATCGATCACAGTCAGCTCAGAAGTCCTGAGACCAGCTTTGTTCGGCTGGAATGTCACATTGATGTTACAGGCAGAACCTGCCGCCAGCGTTGCCGGACTTACCGGGCAATTGTTCGTCTGGGCAAAGTTGAGGTAGTTCCCCCACGGGCCGATGGCGATGCTGCTAATCGCAATCGGAGTGACACCCGTGTTGGTTAGCGTAACCGTTTGTGGTGCGCTAACGCTACCAACATACTGGAGCGGGAATGCCGGCAACGGGGATGGCATCAGGGTGGCGGAAGGCGGCGGTGCGATGCCGGGCGTCGTTATCGTGGCTGTATTCGATGCGACTGAATTGCCCGCAGCATTGAAGGCGACCACGTTGTATGAATAAGTCGTTCCGGAAACAGCTGTGGTATCGGTAAAACTGGTCGCATTCGCCAAAGCCTTACCAATGGGCGCAAACGCCCCGGCACCGAGCGCACGCTGGATGGTGAATCCGACCTCGTTTTGCGTGTTACCTGGCGTCGTTAGCGCGGCTGCTGGCGTAGGATCCACCCAGGTGAGATTAACTCCGGTGGCCGGCGCGACGGCAGCGGCGGCAGCCAAGGTGGTGGGGGCTGCCGGCGCGACCGCCGTGTACTTGAAGACGAATGGCCGCATGAAATCGTTCTCTTCATGGCCCAGAATGTGGCAATGCCACACGTATTCCCAGCCGAAGTTGGTCGACACGTTGGTGACGACCGCTGGAGCACCGGTGGTGGGATTGATCTGGGTGAAGGCCGTCGCCACACCCAGCTTCTGCGTCGGATCCAGCGGACGAATGCTTTCAGGGAGCCCGAAGGTAAGCGCCGGAGCCTTGGCCCTGACTGCGACGATGGTATCCTCCAATGGATACATCTTGACAGTCTCCTTCCAGCCCAGCTCGTTGGGCTCGGGCGGTTTGATCGTGCCGTCCCAAGCCACGCGGTTGATCACCTGAACGTTGACCAGGTGGAAGTGAACCGGGTGGGCGTCAATGCCAGTATGCGCGATGCGCCAGATCTGGGTCTGGCCGTCGGCGATGGTCTCGGTGGCCGGATCGATATAGCCAAGAGGAATCGTCGTCTGGGTCAATGGCGATGTGAACGGCAACCCGACGCCCAGAGTGGCATTCAAGCGCCCATAGCTGGCTTCAAATCCTTCCACAATGGCCTTGTTCTGAACCGGCAAGGAGGTCACCAGTCCGGTCGTGGCATCGGTAAAGGAAAAGTTTGGCAGCAGCACCGAACCGGTGCTGAGTCCTGCATAGGAATTGGTGAAGGTTGTGGCCCATAACCCGCTGTATGCGGCTTCTCCTGCGATAGGCTTTGGCTGGCTTGCGGCATAGGCAGTCGGCAAGGCCGCTTGCAAGGCAGTCAATTTGGGATTCTTGATGTTGGGGTTCGGATCGGTGGTGAAGGCGGCCTGCACGCAAGCCGGGTTGGCTGGCCCACCGACCACGAACTGCATGATGGTGCGGGTATTGGGGCCTTCTCCCGGCAACGTTGTTGGCGCGCCGCCGATGGCGGTCTGGTCGAGATCGCCCGTGTAATAGTCATAGCGCGGGTCGAACCCGGGCACCGGTGCCGGCGAGTCGTTATACAGGATGAACTTGGTGCCGGGACAATAGCCGGAGAAGTCGATAACGGTATCCGCCCGCTCCGCCGGCCCCATGAACAGCCCATGACCAGCTACCCCCAGCACCACTCCGAGATTGTTGTAAGTGAAGCTAATCGGAGTGGATGGGATCACCACCGGTGCCGGCAGCAGTCCGCCCTCGGAACCGATCTGAACGATATCGGGGCCCTTCATGGCAGGGTCCGGCGCATTGACCACAGGAACCATGGAAACTTCGGTGCCCAGGCTGGCCACGGCTGTAGCCGTTCTTACCGCCGGAGCTACCCCTCCCGTCACACCCGGTGCGGCAGGTGGTGGAGCTGCGATGGTAACTGTGGGCGTACCCGTGTAACCGCTGCCCGGATTGGTAATCGTGATTGCGGTAACGGCGCCGCCAGTTACCGTCGCAGTCGCAGTCGCGACCACGGTAGGAACATTTCCTGCCGCAGGTGTAATGGTGACCGTCGGCGGCGTTGCTGCGGAATAACCCGCCCCGCCGTCCGTGATACCGATGGTTAGCGGCTCGGCCTGATACAGCCCCAGATTGACGAAGCGATCATTGGCGGCGTTCAGGATGCGGAAGCGGTAAGCCTGGGGCAACACCGTGAGCGTGGGATAAGCGGTGCCGTTAACCACAGGGGTATCCATGAAGGCTTCCGGGGTGGTGGAGGCATTGCCATAGTTCCCGGTCGGCAGCGCCCCTGGCGCCGGAAACACTGGCCAGAACCAAGGGCCGTAGTCCCATCGTCCGGCCGGGTTTACTCCGGAGAGGGTGGTCGGATCCTGGTTCGGTTCATATACGTGGGGGAACCACAGGTCACCCGGTTTCCCCCAGTGCACCTGATCCCATTTCGCATCCTGCTGAGCGATGTCCAGCGGCACGAAGGTCTTGTCCTGAATGACCAAGGGAATCTGCGTTGCGGGAATCGTCCCGGCAGTCACCAGTCCCTGTTCCACCGGATCGGACAACAGATAACCGGCGGCCTCGCCGCCGTACACATTGACGCGGGTCAGCCCTGATGTGTGATCGTGGTAGAACATCAGGCGAGCGCTCTCGCCGTTGTTCCAGAACAACGTTCCGGAACCGGCGCCCGGATTGGGCATGTCTGGGACGTTCTGGAAGCTGGCACCTTGAGTATAGGGCGTGACTTCCCCGGCCGGGGCAATCCATTGATGCGGCGTACCGTCGCTGATCCACGGCGTGTCGCCGCCGTGCAGGTGAAGAACGGCACGGTTCTCGGTATAGCTGTTAATGCCGTCCGGCCCGAGGCCGGCCCCCGCCAGCGTCTTGTCCACCGGCAGGAACAGGTCGCCGTTGCGCTGTCCGGTGACGGCATTGAAATGGCCCTTGGGCAGCAGATTGGAGTATTTGACGCGCACCGGCACGCCCTTGGTCGCACTGATCAGCGGCCCTAGATAATGTGGGTTGTCCACCGCGAAGACCTGCTTGCCGGCGGCGTCCAGGATCGGGGTTAGATCCGGGTAGGTCAGGGCGATGTGTTTGCTGGTGGCCGCATTCGCCGGCGTCTCCAGTTGCACATAACCACGCAGCGTAGTGGCCTTGGGTAAATTGGAGTGCATCTTTTCGGTATATTCGACGATACCGAGTTCATAGTAATCGGAGCCCGGATAAGTGGTCTTGTCCGGTACTGCAAGCGGTATATATTGGCCAAGATTGTTTACGCCCGCAGCGCCCAAGCCGGGCAGCGTGTCGACGAATTTCCGGAGAGCGGTTCCGGTGTTGACCGTCGCTCCCGCAAGTGCCGTGGGCGACAAATCTGGGCGCACCCCGGAGGGGCTGTTTGCGTAATAGGTAGGAACTTTGACGGGGGCACCGGTCAAATTGGTGCTGCTGCCCCACCCCGCTCCTGCATAAGCCATATCTATCGGCCATGGAGCTACCATGGTCAGCATCACGGCTGCTGCCACCCGGTTCAGCTTGAATTTGCTCTTTTTCATGCGATTGCTCCCTATAGGTTTGTAGTCAATCCCAAAAATCATCCGGAGGCAGATCATTCAAGCTGCCGTCCAGCCGCCTGGTTCCGATAAATTCCATGCAAGAAAAGGTGTTACTGTTTCAATTATCGCGACTGCATCGTAGCGACGCCCTACGGTTGTCCCCTGATTTTTTACCGGGGGTGTTACTGCATTTATTGACGCAAAATGATCTGAGATTTCCATTTCAGAAAGCTGTATCAAGGAACGATCCAACCAGACTCTGCAACCAGCGTGTCGCTGGAAGGGGATGCAAAGCGCACGATATAGCCGCCCTTAGATGCGAAGCGCTGGGTAGGCCCTAGGCTCAGGCGCGGATAAATGGTCGTGCCGGACCTGCTTCCGCGTTGCGCCTCATCATTCATGCCTCCTTGCGAAACGACGACCATGCCTCTGGCCTCCGATCTCAACGAGTCTCGCGCCCGCGCCTGTTCCTCCGCCTTGCCGCCTTCGTATTTGCTGATCATGTTTTCGGCCCGCTCCATCAGGTAATCCCGGTACAAGTTGTCCAGCATCTCCGCGAGCGTGTCGGTCAGAAAATTCAGCGCAAAAAAGACTTCCGACTGGAGCGGCTCATCCACCAGCGCCAAGTTGCGCATCTCGAGCCACTGGTGGAAATAGGCTAGATTGGCTTGGCGCTTGTCTGGCAGTTCGTAGGGATATACCAGCCGCGCGCTCCTTTTCCATTCGGCGGGTAATGGCCCGTGTTCACCAGCGGAAAGCACTGCGGAAAAATAGATCGCCGCGGATGGGGGAACCTTTCCCAGCGCCCTCATATCTGCAGGACGCAGCCAGAGCATGACACTGTCCCCTGGGCGGACAGCCGCCATCGCCTTGCGAAATGCCTCCGGCGAACCATCGGACAGGATGCGATCCTCCACTGTAATGCCGGAGCCCACCAGCGTTTGAGTCATGGCCGACGCTGCTCCACGGCCGACGGTTTCATCGCGGTATACCTGCACCAGCCGCTGTGGCCGTTGACGCCCCTTGTCGGTCAGATGCCGGGCCAGAACGCCTGCCTCGAGGGCAACGCCGCGGGAGAAGTAGAGCGGATAGAAGGCCTGTGTTGCGGGAGGCAAGTCGACGCTGGGGAACCAGCACGGCACTTGTTGGCGTTCGCAAAAGTCATGCACCGGTTGCCAGGTAGAATTTGATAAACCCGAGACCAGGGCAAATACCGGATGTTGGCGGTAGTGCTCATCAAGTTGTCCGCCCCAGCTGTCCGGCGGCCCCTGCAGCTCCCACACATCGAGTTCCCATTTGCGCTCGGTGCCCAGCACAAATTCGGCAGCAGAGGTCATGTGTCGCCGGCCTCGGAAGTTACTGGCCGTTGCCGTGCTGCCGTTCTTCTGGTTGAAGGCAGTGCGCATCATGTCGATCAGAACCTTGCGCCGCTCCGGTTCCACGTCCGGTGCGATGACGGTAGCAAAGCGGAGGGTCTCGGCGGTCACGCCGGGGGACCATTGACCAGACAACTGGCCCAGATAGGCGGTTAGCGCCTTCATCTCCGGCTCGCTCAAGGTGTAGCGCGGCATGACGACGCTCATTTCGCGTCCGCTGTTGTTTATCCCGCGACGGATGGCGATACCCAGCGATTCGTCGTTATAAGGCGCGTGAGCCTGGTTCATCCTCTTGCCAACGCGTGGATCCATCGTCGCAAGGGCTGTATCGCCACGCTGCGGGAACAGGAATCGGCCGTTGATGGGAGACACCTGAACATCGCCTTCGACCCCACCCATGCCGCTGCGCCGGTGGCAGTTCACGCAGGCGGCCTCGGCGCCGGAGACCATGCTGTCCGCCATGCGTATGCCACGCAACGGCGCACCGGATGGCAATACGCCCTCCTGGTAAATGCGCCGCCCGAGTTCCAGCTCTGTGGCGGATGGATTTATCTCCGCAGCCGATGCGGCAAGCGGCAATACAACGCCGAGCAGCAACCAGCACCCCATCTTTGCTCGTTGATGACTAAACACGTGTGCCTCTCCTTCCGTTTGCCGCCGAGCGGCATTCGTTGACAATGCCGCCCGGATTTACTTGATGGAGAGGACCTCCACTTCGAAGACCAGCGTCTCGTTTGGCCCGATGTCGCTGCCCACCCCGCGTGGCCCATAGGCAAGCTGTGAAGGAATAAAGAGCTGCCATTTCGATCCCGGCAGCATCAGCTTCAATGCTTCCTTCCATCCGTCGATCATTTGAGAGACCTTGAGTGTCGCCGGCTTCCCTGGCTCCGTGCTATCGAACTCGGTCCCATCGAGCAACGTACCGCGGTAGTAGCACTCCACCATGTCGGAATCCGTCGGATTCCTGCCACCCCCTGCCTTGATGATCTTGTATTGCACCCCGCTGGCAAGCGTGACCACACCTTTTTGGGCCTTGTTCTCGGCCAGGAACGCCTCGCCTTTCTTCCTGTTTTCCTCGGCCGCGTTCCGATTCCTTGCTACCGCTTTTTTCCTGAGTTCGCCCTGAAGCGCATTCATGGCCTTCCGCATGTCCCGCTCCGGCATCAGCAGTTTTTCGCCCGCCATCACATCCTTCATGCCCTTGATCAGCAGGTTCATGTCGACATCGACCTCATCCCTCTTGAAACTCTTCGCGATGTTCACCCCTATGCCGTAACTTTGTACGTCCCGCTGGGTCTTAAGAACCGGCGCTTCTTCCGCGCTCACCTGTGCCGACAACAAACCGAAGCCCAAAACCATCATCCATTTCAACATCGTCATGTTCCTTTCAGAATTATGTGAGACCTTGTTTAAAACGTTTTTCCTACTGGCCATTTTGAACACCTTGCTGTTGCTGCGAAGTTTGATTCAATTGCGCCTTGGCCGCCCTCTCTGTCGCATCCTTTTCGGCGTCCAATGCCCTCTTCTTGGTTCTAAGCGCCCGATCCTCCATCCTCTTCTCTATTCGGGCCCGATCGACCTTCTCCGTATGAGCATTTATCGTGACTCTCGAGGACACTGGAGCTGACGACACTGGAGCTTCTGGGGCTTGGCTAGATTCCAGAACGACTGTGCCACCATCCTCCCGGACACTGACCTCACCTGCTATTGCGCTGTTTATCGATGTAATTGCAACACCGCAGCAGATGATTCTTACAATGGATTTCATGTTTTACCTCCGACTAATACCAACACAATCAAGTATCCGACTACTGCCCGGTACCACTTAGTAAAACAGATTGATATCCAGCCCCATCCCACACATCCAGCGAACCCACCCTGTTCCCGACAGCATTGGGGATAAACAATACGTCGATCAGACAGCTCGCTCCCGCAGCCAAACTGGGCCCACAGTTGTTGCTCTGCATGAAGTTTCGGAAGTTCATACCGCTAATCGAAATGCTCTGGATCGAAAGTGGGCCGCTTCCCATGTTGGTTAGGGTCACCGTTTGGGCCGCACTGGTTCCGCCGACCTGCAGCGGAGCAAATGTAAGCGGCGTAGCCGGCGTCAAGCTAACGGTTGGTGCGGCACCAGTACCGGTACCCGACAACGCGATCGACTGATACCCTGCCCCATCCCACACATCCAGCGATCCCACCCTGTTC
>DASTGP010000181.1:0-2275 GCA_035605585.1 Gallionella sp.
ATCTCGTCGCCCTGGATCTCGGCATTGAGCCGCGGGAATGCGCGCAGGCCCCCAATCGCGGCCTTGACGAAGAACGAGGTGAAGCCCAATTTCACGCCGTGCTTCTTCTCGAACGCGTCCTTGTATTTGTTGCGCAGTTCGATCACCGGCTGCATGTTCACCTCGTTGAACGTGGTGAGGATCGCGGCGTTCTGCTGCGATTGCAGGAGGCGTTCGGCGATACGCTGGCGGATGCGCGTCATCGGCACGCGCTGTTCGGGGCGGTTGCCGGACGGCACAATGGCAGGAACGGCTTGCGGCACGGCGGCCGGCTGCTGAACCGCACTCAGCACATCCTCCTTGGTGACGCGCCCTCCTCGTCCGCTCCCCTGAAGCTGTGCCGCATCGATCTCGTGTTCACGCGCCAGCTTCCGCACCGAGGGCGGCACCGCAGCCGGTGCCTCGGCATGTCCAGCCGGCTGCGCTGTAGCAGCCGCAGCAGTATCGATCTGCGCGATCAGCTCTCCGCTGGTCACTTTCTCCCCGTCGCCCTTCACGATCTTGGTCAGCACGCCGCTCTTGGCAGCGGGCAGTTCCAGCACCACCTTGTCGGTCTCGATGTCGATCAGGTTCTCGCCCTCCTGCACCGCCTCGCCGACACGCTTATGCCATTCCAGCAGGGTCGCCTCCGAAACGGACTCGGAGAGTTGTGGGACTTTCACTTCAACGATGCTCATTACGTCTATCTCCTGGATTGTTCTTGACGTCTAGGTCCGGACGGAAAGCAGCTTCGATCACCGCCTTCTGCTGTTCGTTATGCACCGCGAGATAACCCGCTGCCGGGGCGGCAGAGGAGGCGCGCAGCGCGTAATCCAGGCGCATTCCCTTGCGCATGTGGCGCAGCAGGTAGTGCTGGATGCGGTGCCACGCTCCCTGGTTGCCGGGCTCTTCCTGGCACCAGACCAGCTCTGTAGCATTGGGATAAGCTTCGATCTGCGCAGCAAAATCGTCGTGCGGGAACGGATACAGCTGCTCGATGCGGATGATCGCCATATCGGAGATGCCCTTGGCTCGCCGCGCCGCGAGCAGCTCGTAATACACCTTGCCGCTGCATGCGATGACGCGGCGAACCCTCCCGTCGTCCAAGGCATCCACCTCGGCGACCACCGGCCGGAATCGCCCCTGAGCCAAATCGGAGAGCGGCGAGGCCGCGTCCTTGCTGCGCAACAGGCTCTTGGGCGTGAATACGATCAGTGGTTTTCTATAGGGACGCAACATCTGCCGGCGCAGCAGGTGAAACATCTGTGCCGAAGTCGAAGGGATGCAAACCTGGATGTTGTAGTCGGCGCACAATTGGAGGTAGCGCTCGATGCGCCCCGACGAATGCTCGGCCCCCTGCCCTTCGTAGCCATGCGGCAACAGCATCACCAGCCCGCACAACCGCCCCCACTTCACCTCGCCGGACGCGATGAACTGATCGATCACTACCTGGGCGCCGTTGGCAAAGTCGCCGAACTGCGCCTCCCACAGCACCAGCGAATCGGGTTCCGCAGTGGCGTAGCCGTATTCGAAACCGAGCACCGCCTCTTCGGACAGCAATGAATCGACCACCACGAAGTCGGCCTGATCGGGATCGAGGTGCTGCAACGGCGTGTACGCACCCTCGTGCCATTCCTTGCGATTCTGGTCGTGCCAGGTGGCGTGACGGTGAAAGAAAGTGCCGCGCCGGCAGTCCTGCCCGGTCAACCGCACCGGGTATCCCTCGACAAGCAACGTGGCATAAGCCAGGTTCTCAGCCATCCCCCAGTCCAGCGGCAGCTCGCCTCGCGCCATGGCGGCACGGTCTTCGACGATCTTTTGCACGCGGGCATGCAACGTAAAGTTTTCCGGCACGGTGGTCAGCGGGACGGCCAGCTGGCGCAAACGCTCCAACGGCACGGCGGTATCCACTGGCACATCCCACGGCACGGCTCGTTTGAAGCGCGTCCAGTCGGTGCGCTCGACCAGTTCCGGCGCCAGCTCGACGATATTGCGCCCCTCGTCCAGCGCCGTGTGATAGTCCACGATCATCGCCTCGGCCTCGTCGGGCCGGATCACGCCTTGCTCCTCAAGTTGCTGCGCATAGCGTGTGCGCGTGCCCGGATGCTTGCGGATGAAGCGGTACATGAACGGCTGCGTCACCAGCGGCTCGTCCTGCTCGTTGTGCCCCAGCTTGCGGAAGCACACGATGTCGACCACCACGTCCTTGTGGAAGGCGCGCCGGAAGTCGTGCGCGAGCTGCGTGACGAACAGCACC
>DASTGP010000198.1:0-4484 GCA_035605585.1 Gallionella sp.
TAGCCCGTATCTCTCTTCCCTCGTACGTTATCCGCAAGGCTTCGAATGAGGCACGCCATAGTTCGGCGCGTTGGGCCGCCGTAATGATCGGCGTGTGGGGGAGTACCGCAAGGAACTCTTCGCCGCCGAAACGGCAGGCGATGTCGCGTCCGCGGATATGCCCGCGCAGCTGTTCCCCCAGAGTCTGGAGCACCATGTCGCCAGCCTGGTGGCCATAGGTATCGTTGATCTTCTTGAAGTGGTCGATGTCCATGATGATCACGCTCACTGGGTAGTTTTCACGTTCCGCTCCGGCGAATTCGCGCACCAGGGTCTCTTCCATATAGCGGCGATTGAACAGTCCGGTAAGAGGATCGCGGATCGCCTGCTCGCGCAGTTCCTCCTGCAGCTTCTCGATCTCCCGCAACTGGGCCGCGAGGCGCGCATTGGCCTCGTGCAGCTTGTCCTCGGCGCACTTGCGCTCGGTGATGTCGTGCACGGTTCCCCGAATTCTGAGCGGCGTTCCCGTGCCGTCTAACTCCACCTCCCCGATGTCGTGCACGACCCGCATGTCTCCGTTGGGCAGCAGAATGCGGTGTTCCATGCTGAATCCCTGACCCTGTCGCGCGCGTTCTATGGTCTGAGCGACCATGGGGCGGTCATCTGGGTGGACGGCATCGAGGAAATTCTCATAGGCCGGCATGAACGATCCCGGTTGCCATCCAAAGACGCGATAGATCTCGTCGGAACACACCATTTGTTCGCTTTTCAGGTTCCATTCGCAACTGCCCAGATGCGCGATCGCCTGTGCTTTCTTCAGGCTGCGCTCGCTCTTCAGCAGCGCTTGTTCGCTCCGGATGCGCGCCTCGATTTCCCGCCGCAGCTCGTCCCGGGAGGTGGTCACTTCCTGCAGATGGTCCAGCATGCGATTGAAGTCGCGGGACAGGTCCCCGAGTTCGTCTTTTGCCGCCGACCCGACTCGGTGAGCCAGGTTGCCTGTACCGATGATTTCCGTCTCCCTGCGCAACCGGGTCAGCGGTCCGATGATGCTTTGTCCGATCAGGAAGGCGAGCACCGCGATAGCCGAGGTCAGAATGGCCGCCAGTGCCAGCGAGATGCCGAAGACCTTGCGCCGGTATTGCGTGATCTCCATGCGCTTGCGCCGTTCCAGAGAGAGGGCATCGGAGAGCATCGACTGGGCGCCGAAACTCAGCCGGTAAACCAGCCTTTCCAATTGCTCGGCGGTGATCTCGGTTACCCCCGTTTCGCTCTGTTTGCGGGTGAGCAGTTGGAGGGCGTCGAAGATCTTCCGCTGCTCCTCATGGGCATGGCGCAGCCGCTGGACTATTTCCCTGTCCAAGGGCTCGTCGAAATTGACGTCGCGCAGCACATCCTCCAGAGCCAAGTACTGTTTTTGCCACTGGTTGCAGGCACGCGACTCGGCAGGATGGAGGGAGACATCCTGGCCGAGCAGGGTCAGCTGGAAGAGGCCCATCGCGATATCGTTTGCCCGCCTTTCCTGGGCATTGGCGGCATCGATGTTCCGTTGCGCCTGAAAAAAGAGCGCACCGAGGGCAAGGCCCAGTGCCAGGGACAGCAGCATCACGAGATGGATCTTGCGTTTGATATTCATGTTCGCGGCGGCTCAACGGACGATGGTCACGACCTGCGGCCTGAGGCTCCTGAGATCTTCCACGTCGACCAGATTCAGATAATCCGGCAGTTCCTGGCGATCGGTCAGTCCGTTTTTTACCGCCCAGCGCGCTTCCGACTCCAGCAGGAACAACAGTGCCTGGGGCAACGAGACATTCGGATTGAGATCGGCGAGCATGGCCTTGGCCTCATCCGGGTTCATCTTTAGGGTGCGCGCCATGATGGCGGCTGCCTCATCGGGGTGGGCAGCGACATAGCGCTCTGCATCCAGCATCGCGCGCAGCGCTTTGCGCGCCACTCCAGGTCGCCCTTCGAGGACGTCGCGGCGTATCAGCATCAGATCCATCTGGTCGTAGAGCCCGGGGGCGCGGAAGACGATGGACTTGTCTTTTCCCATCATGGTACGGGCTTGGCCGATATACGGGTCGCGCATGGAAAAAGCATCGATGGAGCCCGACGCCAGGGCAGCCGGAAGCTCCTCTGCCTTGAGAAAGGACAGCTTGACGTCGCGGTCCGTCAGGCCGTGATCCAGCAGGAAGAGGTGGAGGAAGAAATGGACGGCTGATCCCTTCTGGGTGGCGATGCGTTTGCCGCGCAGATCTTCGGGCCGTTCTATGCCCAGGTCGCGGCGCGCAATGATCATGTTTACATTTGTCGCGGAAAGGGTGGTCGAGACGATCCTGAAATCGGAACGTTCGAAGCCGGCCAGCGCAACCGGCGTCTCGTTGCTCCAGGTGATATCGGCTTGGCCGCCGAACAGGCCGTCGTCAAGCGCCCTCTTGCCGCTCGGATATTCTTTGACCGATACATCGAGTCCGTTGGCGGCGAAGAAGCCACGGTCCAGCGCCACATGGGCGATGAGGCTGGTGGGGTGCATCGGTAGAGCGATCCGTACCGATTCCCGCAGCTCGGGCGGGGAGGGGGCCGGTTTGCGGATGAAATACCAGGCTCCCGCGAGAAGGGCTCCGCTCACAAGAAAAACCGCCAACATCCCGGTTTTCAGGCGTGTCATGACCGCCTCAGACCGGGCCGGGAAACGCGCCCGGCGAGAACTTACGGTTCTGGTGACGGCCAGCGAGCATGGCTTGTTCTTCCTCGAGGATTGCACGGACCAACCTGCGGCCGACTATGTCAGAGCGATCCTGTTCGTTCAATAAGGTATACCCTGTATCAGGGCATATTCCGCAAAGAACCTTTCTCAAGAGGGCGAGTCCGACTGCAACGGACTTCCGGTCCGCACGCGAGGAGGTGGATGATGGACAGACGCGCATTCATCAAGCTGGCGGCAGGCAGTGCAGGTGCGCTGGCGATGTCGAAGTTCCTCATGCCGGGGCAGGCGTTAGCCGCGGAGCGCATCGACAGGATCATCAGAGCCGATGCGGAGTGGAGGATGTTGCTCACCCCGGAGCAGTATTACGTGTTGCGCCAGGAAGGCACCGAGCGTGCGTTCAGCAGTCTGCTCGATCACGAGAAGCGCAGTGGCGTGTATCTCTGTGTCGCCTGCGGCCTGTCGCTGTTCCCGTCGAAATACAAGTTCGACAGCGGCACCGGCTGGCCCAGTTTCTACGACGTGCTGCCCGGTCACGTCGAGACCAGGACAGATTACAAACTGATCATTGCACGCACCGAGTACCATTGCGCACGCTGCGGCGGACATCAGGGCCATGTGTTCAACGACGGCCCGAAGCCCACCGGTCTGCGCTACTGCAACAACGGCGTGGCGCTGAGGTTCGTGCCGGACTGACGAAATGAATGCTCTCGACATCGGACTGGCGTTCCTGGAAGGACTCGCGCTGATCGTCTCGCCCTGCATCCTGCCGGTGCTGCCATTGGTGCTGGCGACCTCGGTGAGCGGCGGCAGGCGCAGGCCATACGGCATCATCATCGGCTTCGTGCTGGCGTTCAGCGTGTTCGCCATCGCGGCGCGCAAACTGGTGTCGCTGTTGGGTGTCGATCTCGATTCCATTAAGGACGTCTCACTGGTGTTGCTCGCGCTGATGGGGCTGGTGCTGCTGTCGTCCCGACTGTCGGAAAAATTCAGCGCGCTGACGCAGGGTGCGGCGAACCTCGGCAACGAACTCGCATCGACCAGAGGCGAAGGAATGCTGAGCGGTATCGCCATCGGCGCATTGATCGGGCTGGTGTGGACGCCTTGCGCAGGGCCAATACTCGCTGCGGTGCTGGTACAGGTAATCCGCCAGCAGAGCGACCTCGCCGGCAATCTCGTCATTCTTTCATTCGGCATCGGTGCGGGCGTGCCCATGCTCATCATCGCGCTGACCGGACGCAGGATCATGAGCAAGCTGGGCTTCTTCACTCGCCACGCCGAGGCGGTGCGCAAGGGCTTCGGCGTGCTGATCCTGCTGGCGGTGGCCTACATCGCCTCCGGCGCGAACATCGAGTCGCTTTTCCTGTCCTCCAATCGATTCGAAGCGCCGCGCGGTGAATTGACGTTGGAGGAGGGCTTACGCAAACCCTATGCCGCGCCGGAATTCATCGATATCGAGACATGGCTCAACTCGCCGCCGCTCACCATGAAGTCGCTGAGGGGCAAAGTGGTGCTGATCGATTTCTGGACCTATTCCTGCGTCAACTGCGTGCGCACGCTGCCTTATCTCACCGACTGGGACAGGAAATACCGCGACATGGGGCTGGTGATCGTCGGGGTGCATTCGCCGGAATTCGAGTTCGAGAAGAAGACGGTCAACGTGCAGACCGCAATCGCGCAGTACGGCATCCGCTATCCCGTCGCGCAGGACAACCAGCTTTCCACCTGGGTGAATTTCGACAACCGCTACTGGCCCGCACATTACCTCATCGACCGGCAGGGACAGGTGGTCTATACCCATTTC
>DASTGP010000053.1:0-28905 GCA_035605585.1 Gallionella sp.
ATCGTGTCGTGCAGGCTGTCTCGCGTCTGCTCCAGTTCATGCTGGCGTTCGAGGCGCTGCCGTTCCAGTTCGCCGCGGTTGCGCAGGCTGATGACGCCGAAAGCGACGTCCATCGCCATCTCTTCCAGCAGTGCGATTTCTGCGCTGTCGAAAGCGTTTGCTTCATCCGCATAGATAGTGAGGGCGCCCAGGCTGGTGGTGTCATGTTGCAGGGGCAGTGCGATGCTGGCGCGGTAGCCGTGGGCCAGTGCGGGCTTGCGCCACGGAGTCATGCGCTCATCGCCGGCGAAGTCCTGCATCATCTGAGTTTGGCCGGTGCGCAACGCCGTTCCGGTCGGCCCCCTGCCTTCCGCCTTGTCTTCCGACCAGCTGACATGGATCGACTGGACGTAGCCATTGTCCGGAGGGAATTGCGCTACCGGACGCACGGTCTTCGCCTCATCCTGTTGCGCCTCGCCGACCCACGCCAGGGGATAGCCGCCCTGTTCGACGATGACGCGACACATGTTCTGCAGCAGTTGCACCTCATTGCCCGAATGCACCAGCGTGTGGTTGCAGGCGCTCAGTGTCTTGAGTGCGCGGTTCACGTGCCTCAGTGAAGTCTCAGCCTCCACCACGCGGCGAAACGGCTCGCGTACGCTGCCGATGAAGATGGTGCGGTAGACGAAGACGTAGGCGGCCACTTTGTAGACATGGCCGAGCAGATTGAAGATGTCGGTCACTCCCGAATAGAGCGTGAAGCTCAGTTCGCTGAGGATGGTGATGACGGCCGCGGCGAACAGGCCCCTCGCTTCGGGACGCCCCGGCAGCCTGCCCTGGCGCCAGAACATCAAGGCGGACACTGCGAGGAGGCCGACGATGGCGTATTCCGCTATCACCTTGAGCGGCGTCAAGCCTTTGCCGGCGATGAAGGTGTGGGGCAGGCTATGCTGGTGATACAGGCCGATCCAGTACACCAGTGCACTGACGCCGAGCGATGCGGCGAGCAGTATGTAGCGGGAACGGGGGCGCTGGAACGGCTGCCATGGGCGCAATGCGACCGCCAGCAGCGTGACGGCGAAGACGAAACGGGCGGCCAGCCAGAAATTGATGGCTTTCTCGGGGTCCGATGGAGTCACCCAGTCCGGCATGCCGGCAAAAGACAGCATGTGGGCGAAATCGATCAGGCCGACGGCTAGCAGGCCGCAGGCCAGGACGACGATGTTCGACGGTCGCTCGCGGCTGTATGCATTCCACGCGATTCCGAATACCAGCATGGAGACCACGATGGAGAGCGTTTCGAACGGCAGGTGGATCTCCTGGTACTGGGCGATGCCTTCGAAGGCGTGATGCGGCGGCGCGAGCCAGACCGCGAGGAACAGCGCCGCAAGGATCACGAGCAGCCCTTTCACCGGACCCAGGTTGGATGTTCCGGAGAAATCGCGTCTGGTCGGTTCGATGGGAGTCATGATCTACTTCGAGCTAACGGTTGCTGAACTCGATCAACTGCCGCAGTTTTTCTTTCGCCGCACCACTGGCGATGATCCGGTCGGCTTTCGCGACTCCTTCCTTGAGCGAAGGAGCGAGTCCTGCCACGTAGATCGCGGCCCCGGCGTTGAGCTGCACGATGTCACGGGCCGCGCCGGTCTCGTTGTCCAGCACGCCCATCAGCTTTTCGCAGGCCTCGTCGATGTTGGCGACGCGCAACAGATCGACGGACGCGCTGGGCAGGCCGAAGTCGGAGGGGTGCACGGTGTACTCGCGCACCTTGCCACCTTTCAGTTCGGCGACGTAAGTGCCTTCGCTGATGGAGATCTCGTCCATGCCGTCCGCGCCGTGTACTACCAGCACGTGGCGGCTGCCGAGTTCGCCGAGCACTTGCGCGAGCTTGGCGGTGAGCGATTGGTGGAACACGCCGAGCACCTGGTTCTGCGCGCCGGCCGGATTGGTCAGCGGCCCCAGCAGGTTGAACAGCGTGCGCACGCCGAGTTCGCGGCGCACCGGTGCGGCGTGTTTCATCGCGCTGTGGTGGTTGGGGGCGAACATGAAGCCGACGCCGACGCTGTCCACGCACTGCGCGACCTGGTCGGGCTTAAGGCTTACGTTCACACCAAGTTTCTCCAGCACGTCCGCGCTGCCGCAGGTGCTGGAGACCGAGCGTCCGCCGTGCTTGGCGACACGAGCCCCCGCGGCGGCGGCGACCAGTGCGCTCGCGGTGGAGATGTTGAAGGTCTGAGCGCCGTCGCCGCCGGTACCGCAGGTGTCGATCAGGTGTTCGGTGTTGTGTACGTTGACTTTGGTCGACAGCTCGCGCATCACCGCGGCGGCGGCGGCGATCTCGTCCACCGTCTCGCCTTTCACGCGCAGGATGACCAGTACTGCTGCGATCTGCGCCGGGGTGAGGTGGCCGCCCATGATCTGCTGCATCAGTTCGCGCATGTCGGCAAACGGCAGGTCGCGGCCTTCGAGCAAGCGGGTCAGGGTCTGCGCATAGTTCATCACTTCGCCCCTTCCAGGAAGTTCTTCAGCATGTCGTGCCCGTGCTCGGTGAGGATGGACTCGGGATGGAACTGCACGCCGTGCACGGGCAGCGTCTTGTGGCGCACGCCCATGATCTCGCCGTCGTCAGTCCACGCGGTGATCTCCAGGCAGTCCGGCAGCGTCTCGCGCTCGATCACCAGCGAATGGTAGCGTGTCGCGGTGAACGGGTTGGGCAGACCGGTGAACACGCTGTTGCTGTTGTGGTGGATCAGGGATGTCTTGCCGTGCATCAGCGTCTTGGCGTGGATGATCCTGCCGCCGAAGGCCTGGCCGATGCTCTGGTGGCCCAGACAGACGCCCAGCAGCGGCACCTTGCCGGCGAAATGCTTGATCGCGGCGACCGACACGCCCGCCTCGTTCGGGGTGCAGGGGCCGGGCGAGATGACGAGGTGCTGCGGATTCATCTTCTCGATCTGTTCCACCGTGACTTCATCGTTGCGCTTCACCACGACATCCGCACCGAGCTCGGCGAAATACTGCACCAGGTTGTAGGTGAAGGAGTCGTAGTTGTCGATCATCAAAAGCATGTCTGCTCCAATCCTCAATTCTTCGCCATCATACTCAACGCCACCGCTTCGGCAACCTTGATGCCGTCTACTGCGGCGGACAGGATGCCGCCCGCATAACCTGCGCCTTCGCCCGTCGGGTAAAGTCCTCGCGTGTTGAGGCTCTGCAGGTCGCCATCGTTGCGCTTGATGCGCACCGGTGACGATGTGCGCGTCTCCACGCCGGTCAGCACCGCATCCTTCATGTCGAAGCCGTGTATCTGTTTTGCGAAGGCCGGCAGGGCCTCTCGGATCGCGGCGATGGCATAGTCCGGCAGTGCCGTGGACAGGTCGGTGAGATGCACCCCCGGTGTATAAGACGGCTGCACTTCGCCAAAGTTGCGGGATGGCTTGCCCGCGAGGAAGTCTCCGACCAGCTGGCCGGGCGCCTGGTAGGTTCTGCCTCCGAGTTCGTAGGCGTGCGATTCCAGGCGGCGTTGCAACTCGACGCCGCCCAGGGGGCTGGTCGGATCGCCGGGCACCTCGGGGAAATCTTCGGGCGAGATGCCGACCACGATGCCGCTGTTCGCGTTGCGCTCGTTGCGCGAATACTGGCTCATGCCGTTGGTGACCACCCGTCCGGGTTCCGAGGTCGCGGCGACCACCGTGCCGCCGGGGCACATGCAGAAGCTGTACACCGAGCGGCCGTTCTTCGCGTGGTGCACCAGCTTGTAGTCCGCCGCCCCCAGCAGCGGATTGCCCGCGTTGCTGCCGTAACGCGCACGGTCGATCAGCGATTGTGGATGCTCGATGCGGAAGCCGACGGAGAACGGCTTGGCCTCGATGTACACGCCGCGCTTGTACAGCATCTCGAAGGTGTCGCGCGCGCTGTGGCCTACCGCCAGCACCAGATGGCGGGTGGCGATGTGCTCGCCGTTGGCGAGCACCACACCGCGTACTTCTCCATCTTCGATCTCGACGTCGTCCACGCGGCTCTGGAAGCGGATCTCGCCGCCCAGCTCGATGATGGTCTCGCGCATCTTCTCGACCATGCCGACCAGACGGAAAGTGCCGATGTGCGGATGGCTCACGTACATGATCTCTTCGGGCGCACCTGCCTTGACGAATTCGGCCAGCACCTTGCGGCCGAGGTAGCGCGGGTCCTTGATCTGGCTGTACAACTTGCCGTCGGAGAAGGTGCCTGCGCCGCCTTCGCCGAACTGCACGTTGGATTCCGGGTCGAGCTTACCTTGGCGCCACAGGCCCCAGGTGTCCTTTGTCCGTTCCCGCACGGCCTTGCCGCGCTCGAGGATCAGCGGGCGGAAACCCATCTGTGCGAGGATCAGCCCGGCGAACAGGCCTGCAGGCCCCATGCCTATCACGACGGGACGTTCGTCAAGGTTCTGAGGTGCCTGCGCGACGAAGTGGTAGTTGGTGTCGGGCGTGATGCCGACATGAGGGTCTTTCCTGAAGCGCGCGAGCACGGCCGCCTCGTCGCGCAGTGCTACGTCCAGCGTGTAGGTGAACAGGATGTTGTGCTTCTTGCGCGCATCCACGCCGCGCTTGAACACTTCATAGCGAAGCAGGTCGCTCTCGGCGACATTCAGGCGCTTGAGGATGGCAGTTTTTATTTCGCCCTCGGGATGTTCGATGGGCAGTTTGATTTCGGTAAGTCGCAACATGCTAGCGATGCGCCTGTGCGTCGAGTCCGTCCAGCACCATCTCCGCGGCGCGCAGCACGGCGCGTGCCTTGTTCTGCGTTTCCATCCATTCGCTGTCCGGCACCGAGTCGGCGACGATGCCCGCGCCGGCCTGCACATACAGCGTCTTGTCCTTCACCACGGCGGTGCGCAGCGCGATGGCCACGTCCATGTCGCCGTTGAAACCGAGGTAGCCCACCGCACCTGCGTAGATGCCGCGCTTGGTGGGCTCCAGCTCATCGATGATCTCCATCGCGCGCACCTTGGCTGCACCCGACACCGTGCCGGCAGGGAAGGTAGCCTTGAGCACGTCCATCGCGGAGAGGCCGGGTTTGAGTTGCGCCTCGACGTTGGAGACGATGTGCATCACATGCGAGTAGCGCTCGATCACCATCTTGTCGGTGAGTTTCACGGTGCCGTTCTGCGCCACGCGCCCGATGTCGTTGCGTCCCAGGTCGATCAGCATCAGGTGTTCGGCGAGCTCCTTCGGATCGGCCAGCAGTTCCTTCGCCAGTTCGGCATCCTGCTGCGGCGTCCTGCCGCGCGGACGTGTGCCTGCGATGGGACGCACGGTGACGGTGCCGCCTTCCAAGCGCGCCAGGATCTCGGGCGAAGAGCCGACCACGTGGTGGTCGCCCATGTCGTAATAGAACATGTAGGGCGAGGGGTTGATGCTGCGCAGCGCGCGGTACAGCGACAGGGGCTGCGCCGGGAAAGGCTGCGCCATGCGCTGCGACAGCACCACCTGCATGATGTCGCCGTCGAAGATGTACTGCTTGGACTTCTCCACCGCGGCCTTGAACGCTTCCTCGCCGAATTCGGATTGCGCGTCCTGGCGCGGGACGGCCGGCGCGAACGGAATGTCTATCGGCCGGCGCAGCAGGCCGACGAGCTCGCGCAGGCGTTCACGTGCCAGCGGGTAGGCGTCGTCCTGTGCCGGGTCGGCATAAACGATGAAGGTCAGCTTGCCGGACAGGTTGTCGATCACCGCGAGCTGCTCGGTGAGCATGAGCAGGATGTCGGGCGTGCCCAGCGTGTCCTTCTTTGCCGTGTTGGCAAGGCGCGGCTCGATGTAGCGCACCGTGTCGTAGCCGAAGTAACCGGCCAATCCGCCGGTGAAGCGCGGCAGGTTCGGCAGGGGCGCCACCTTGAATCGCGACTGGTATTCGCTGATGAAATCCAGCGGATTGTCCGCCTGATGCGTGGTCTCACCCTGCGCTGTGGTCAGCGTGACCTGGTGGCCGCGCACCGTGATGCGCGTCTCGGCCGGCAGGCCGATGAAGGAATAGCGACCGAAGCGCTCGCCGCCCTGCACCGATTCCAGCAGATAGGAGAAGGGCTTGTTGGCGAGTTTGAGGTACAGCGACAGCGGCGTGTCGAGATCGGCAAAAGTCTCGGCGACCAGCGGGATGCGGTTATAGCCTTGCTGGGCAAGGGAATGGAACTCTTGTTCGGTGATGGGAGACAGCATAACGACCTCTCTAAATGTTTTCGATGACGACGGGCGGACGCAAGGTCCGGTGATGCGGGATCACCATCGCCAGCAGGTCGTCTTCGAACAGAGGTCGGTATGTGTCATATCAAATGCGTTTGATCAGTTTCAATGCGGCGGGCAAGTCGGCGACCACGGCATCCAGGTCCAGTCCATCCACCGGTTCGCCGTGATTATAACCATAAGGCACACAGAACACCGGGCAACCTGCGGCGCGTGCCGCGACTGTGTCGTTGAGCGAATCGCCGATCAGCAGCAGCTGCTCGATGGGTACGCCGAAGAACTGTGCGGCATGCAGCAGGGGCATCGGATGCGGTTTCTTCTCCGGCAGGGTGTCGCCGGACAGCACGATGTCGAAAAACTTCGCCAGCCCGATGCCCTTGAGCAGCGGCTCGGTGTAACGCGCGACCTTGTTGGTGATGCATCCGAGCCTGAAACCCGCGGCCTTCATCTCGTCCAGGCCTTCGATGACGCCGTCGAACGGTTTGCTCTGCAGCAACAGTTCGGTGTAGTGCTTTTCGAAGATCGGCATGGCGCGTTCATACAGCGCGGCATCCGGCTCGGCGTACATGTCGCCGGTCAGCGCACGTTTCACCAGCCAGGAGATGCCGTTGCCGATGTAGCTCATCAGCAGCCCCTGCGACACGGGCGCGCGGCCCAGGTCGCGCAGCATGCGGTTGGCCGACTCGGCCAGCTCCGGTGCGGTGTGCAGCAGAGTGCCGTCGAGATCGATGACGATGGCACGTACGTTCAATGGCGGATGAAAAATTTGAGGCATGAGCGCTAGCGGGATGTCTTGGTACCGTTGGTTGCCGGCGCAGGCTTTTTCGCCTCGGCCCCGGTTTTCGGAGCGGAGACGGGTTCAACCTTCGAGGCGGCTGCGGGTTCGGCGGGTTTGACTTCGCTTTGTGCTGCAACGGCGGGTGCAACAGGTTGAGGTGCAGCCTGGTGCCTGCCCATGGTGGGATCGACGATCCCTTCCTTGATGGCTTTGTCCGCGGCCTTCCAGCCGCTCAGGATCGATGTCGGGCTTTGCGACTCGTTTTCCTTCATGCAGTCTTCGGGCGGCTTGTACGAAAGGCGACAGGCATAGCCGATCGCCTCGGCATCGTAGACCTTCTGGTCGGCGGCACCAGTGATCCGGTCGCAACCAACCAGCGTAATAGCGGCTAACAGCAACACGGATGACTGGGCGCGCATGATGTTATGCCTTGACCTTGGCCAGCTCGGCGCGCAACTCGCCGATGATAGTGTCGTAACGATTCTTGTCGTTGGCGTTGTACTTGCCGAACACTGCGGAACCGGCGACGAAGGTGTCCACGCCGGCTTCAGCCACTTCCTTGATGTTGGCCGGGCCCACGCCGCCGTCGATCTCCAGGCGGCAGTTGTACTTGCCTGCATCGATCATCTGGCGAACCTTGCGCGCCTTGTCCAGCACGTAAGGGATGAACTTCTGGCCGCCGAAGCCGGGGTTCACCGACATCAGCAACACCATGTCCAGCTTGGGCAGGGTGTATTCCAGCACGTCCAGCGGGGTGGCCGGGTTGAACACCAGGCCGGCCTTGCAGCCGCTGTCCTTGATCAGGCCGATGGTGCGGTCGATGTGCTCGGAGGCTTCCGGGTGGAAGGTGATGTAGGTCGCGCCCGCCTTGGCGAAGTCGGGGATGATGCGGTCGACGGGCTTGACCATCAGGTGCACGTCGATGGGTGCGGTCACGCCGTGCTTGCGCAGCGCTTCGCACACCAGCGGGCCGATGGTCAGGTTGGGCACGTAATGGTTGTCCATCACGTCGAAGTGAACGATGTCGGCACCGGAGGCCAGGACGTTGTCGACTTCCTCGCCCAGCTTGGCGAAGTTGGCGGACAGGATGCTAGGAGCGATTTGATACATGGTGTGACCCTTCGTAAGTTCGAATGCAAAGGCGCATTTTAACCGAAACGGCCGTTTCCATGACTGGATCCATAATTTGGCCTCCCGTGGAAGGGCGGCCAGCAGCAATCCGCCAATTTTCCACCGACTACGTCGCAAAAGTCGTTATCGATCGAATCATCACCGTGGCCGAGGTCAGGGCGGACGGCCCTTCGTTTCCTGAGCCGTGTGTATGCATTTACGGCTCATCTTTCATACAGGACAAATGTTAGAAGTGGGGCTAATGCTGTACATCCGTATGCCACGACGCAGGTATCCCAAAGGTTGGCGAGAGGTGATAGAAAGTGACATCGGTACCGCTGAGGTCGGGAATATCGATCCTCTTCACGAAGAAGATTAGGTGCGGTGAGGTGATTGGACGTCGCAGGAACATGGTTATCTGCATCAACCTTTCAGACAACGTGCGTAAGGAGGCGAGAAATGAATGTCACTCGAAGGCAGTTCTTCAAGATCTGCGCCGGCGCGCTGGGTAGTTCCAGTCTGGCCATGCTGGGATTCTCCCCGGACGAGGCGCTTGCCGAGGTACGCGAGTTCAAGCTCGCCCGTTCCACTGAGACGCGCAACACCTGCCCCTATTGCTCGGTGAGTTGCGGACTGCTGATGTATAGCTACGGCGACAAAGGCAAGAATGCCGAGGCGAGCATCTACCACATCGAGGGCGACCCGGACCATCCGGTGAACCGCGGCACCTTGTGCCCGAAGGGCGCGGGCCTGCTCGACTTCGTGCATAGCCCGAATCGACTCAAATATCCCGAGTATCGCGCACCCGGCTCAGACAAGTGGCAGCGCATCTCCTGGGATGAGGCGTTCACGAAAGTGGCACGGCTGATGAAGGATGACCGGGACAAAAACTTCATCGCGAAGAATGCCGCCGGTGCAACGGTGAACCGCTGGACGACCACCAGTTTCCTTGCAGCCTCGGCATCCAGCAACGAGACGGGCTACATCACCCACAAGGTTCTCCGCCCCACGGGAATACTGGGTTTCGACAACCAAGCGCGTGTCTGACACGGACCTACGGTGGCCAGTCTGGCTCCTACGTTCGGTCGCGGCGCGATGACCAACCATTGGGTCGATATTAAGAACGCCAACGTCATTGTGGTGATGGGCGGCAATGCCGCCGAGGCTCACCCCTGCGGATTCAAGTGGGTGACCGAGGCCAAGGCGCACAACAAGGCGACGTTCATCGTCATCGATCCGCGTTTCACGCGTTCGGCGGCGATGGCTGACCTCTATGCGCCCATCCGTACCGGCACGGACATCGCGTTCCTTGGCGGGGTGATCAACTACCTGCTGAGCCACGACAAGATCCAGCACGAGTACGTGAAGACCTATACCAATGCAGCGTTGATCGTGAACGAGGGCTACCACTTCGAGGACGGCCTGTTCTCCGGCTACGACGAGGCGGGTCGCAAGTACGATCGCAGCACCTGGACCTGCGAGATGGGGCCGGACGGCTACGCGAAGACGGACGAGACCCTGCAGCACCCGCGCTGCGTGCTCAACCTGATGAAGCAGCACTATGCCCGCTACACGCCGGAGGCGGTGAGCAACATCACGGGTACCTCCAAGGAGCAGTTCCTCAAGATCTGCGAGATCCTCGCGACCACTTCGGTGCCCAACCGCACCACCACCTTCATGTACGCGCTGGGCTGGACGCAGCACTCGGTGGGTTCGCAGATGATACGCACGGCGGCCTGCGTGCAGCTCCTGCTGGGCAACATCGGCATGCCGGGCGGCGGCATCAATGCGCTGCGCGGACACTCCAACATCCAGGGGCTGACCGACCTCGGGCTGCTGTCGAACCTGCTGACGGGCTACCTCACGCTGCCCGGCGAGAAGGAGACCGATTACCACGCGTACATCGACAAGCGCACGATGAAGCCCTTGCGACCCAACCAGTTCAACTACTGGTCGAACTATCCCAAGTTCCACGTCAGCCTGATGAAGTCCTGGTGGGGCGACAAGGCAACGAAGGAGAACAACTGGTGCTACGACTACCTGCCCAAGCTGGACGTGGAGTACGACATCCTGCGTCAGTTCGAGCTGATGCATCAGGGCAAGATGAACGGCTACTTCTGCCAGGGCTTCAACCCGCTCGCGGCGCTCCCGAACAAGAAGAAGCTCACCGATGGCCTGTCGAAACTGAAATTCCTGGTGGTGATCGACCCGCTGGCGACGGACACCTCCTGCTTCTGGGAGAACCATGGTGAGTACAACGACGTGGACCCGTCCAAGATCATGACCGAGGTGATCCGCCTGCCGTCGTCCTGCTTCGCCGAGCTGGACGGGTCGCTCACCAACAGCGGGCGCTGGCTACAGTGGCACTGGGCGGGCCAAGAGCCGCCGGGTGATGCGAAGAACGACAACGAGATCATGGCGGGTATCTTCATCACGCTGCGGGAGCTCTACCGCAAGGAAGGCGGCGCCTTCCCCGATCCCATCCTCAACCTCACCTGGCCGTACAAGATTCCGCATGCGCCCTCTCCCGAGGAGCTGGCGATGGAATACAACGGCAAGGCGCTGGAGGACCTGGCCGATCCGAAGGACCCAACCAAAGTGATCCTGAAGAAAGGCCTGCAGTTGGACGGCTATGGCCAGCTCAAGGACGACGGCAGCACGGCCTGCGGCTGCTGGCTGTTCTCTGGTTCGTACACCGAGAAGGGCAACATGATGGCGCGGCGCGACAACTCCGACCCGAGCGGCCTGGGCAATACGCTGAACTGGGCGTTCTCCTGGCCGGCCAACCGCCGCATCATGTACAACCGCGCCTCCTGCGATCCCTCCGGCAAACCCTGGGACCCGAACCGCCGCCTGATCTGGTGGGATGGCGAGAAATGGACCGGCGCCGACGTGCCCGACTTTAAGCCGGACTCGCCGCCGAGCGAAGGCATGAATCCTTTCATCATGCACCCCGAGGGTGTGGCGCGGCTGTTCGCACTGGACAAGATGGTAGAAGGCCCGTTCCCCGAGCACTACGAACCGTTCGAGACGCCCATCGGCACCAATCCGCTGCATCCCAAGGTGGTGAGCAATCCGGCGGCGCGCGTGTTCAAGGGCGACATGGAGCAGTTCGGCAAGGCAAGCGCCTTTCCCTATGCGGGCACAACCTATCGGCTCACCGAGCACTTCCATTACTGGACCAAGCACACCGAGCTGTCTTCCATCCTCCAGCCCCAGCAGTTCGTGGAGATCGGCGAGGAGCTGGCGAAGGAAAAGGGCATCAAGGCGGGCGACATGGTGAAGGTCTCTTCCAACCGCGGCCACATCAAGGCCAAGGCGGTGGTGACCAAGCGCATCAAGCCGCTGCAGGCCGACGGCAAGACGATCCACCACGTGGGGGTGCCCATCCACTGGGGCTTCAAGGGCATCGCCAAGCCGGGCTATCTGGCCAACACGTTGACGCCGGTGGTGGGCGACGCGAACTCGCAGACGCCGGAGTTCAAGTCGTTCCTGGTCAACATAGAAAAGGTGTAGCGCATGAAGGACGCGCTACACCTTTCAGTGAAGGCTAACGTTGTGCGTCAGCACAAGGTTATGCCGGAACTAGAAAGAAAAGGAGAACGCCATGGCACTGCAATCACTAGATGTCATCCGCCGTTCCGCTACTACCACCGCTTCCCCGCACCAGCGGGAGACAGCCGAAGTGGCCAAGCTGATCGACGTCTCCAAATGCATCGGCTGCAAGGCCTGCCAGGTGGCCTGCATGGAATGGAACGATGTGCGGGACGAGATCGGAACCAATGTCGGGGTGTACGACAACCCGCCCGACCTGTCCGGTGCGTCGTGGACGGTGATGCGCTACTCGGAAGTGGAGACCGACCGCGGGCTGGAGTGGCTGATCCGCAAGGATGGCTGCATGCACTGTGCCGACCCCGGTTGCCTCAAGGCCTGTCCGGCGCCCGGGGCCATCATCCAGTACGGCAACGGCATCGTGGATTTCCACCAGGAGAACTGCATCGGCTGCGGCTACTGCATCACCGGCTGTCCGTTCAACATCCCGCGCATCTCGAAGAAGGACAGCAAGGTTTACAAGTGCACGCTCTGTTCCGACCGGGTGGCGGTTGGGCTGGAACCGGCCTGCATCAAGTCGTGCCCCACCGGGGCACTGGTGTTCGGCACCAAGGAGGACATGAAGCACCACGCCGAAGGCCGCATCAAGGACCTCAACGAGCGAGGCTTCAAGAATGCCGGACTTTACGATCCGCCGGGTGTGAATGGCACGCACGTGATGTATGTGCTCCAGCATGCGGACAAACCCGAGATCTACCACGGTTTGGCGAGGAACCCGAGCATCAGCGCCTGGGTGTCCATCTGGAAAGGGGCGACGAAGCCGATCGCCAGCTGGCTTCTCGGCATCGCAGCCCTCGCCGGCTTCGTCCACTACATCACGGTCGGGCCGAACGAGGTCGAGAAAGAAGAGAAGGAGTGACCGCACGGGAGCGTCGGCCTTGCCACAAAACGAATTGAGGAGTGGGACATGAGCGATCAATCAGAACCAATCGTGCGATACACCGCGCCGGAACGCGCCAACCACTGGATGGTGGCGATCCTTTTCATCCTCGCCGCCCTCGGGGGGCTATCCCTCTTTCATCCGTATTTCTTCTGGCTCAGCAACCTGTTCGGCAGCGGCACCTGGACACGAATACTGCATCCATTCATCGGCACGCTCATGTTCCTGTCCTTTCTCGGGCTGACGGGGCGCTTCTGGGCGCATAACCGCATCACCGCCGCGGACCGCCAGTGGATGAGCCAGATGGGTGACGTGCTCAACAAACGCAGGGACCGGTTGCCGGAGGTGGGGCGCTACAACGCCGGACAAAAGTACCTGTTCTGGGTCATGGTGGCGACCATGATCCTGCTGCTGATCTCCGGAATCCTGTTCTGGCAGCCCTGGTTCGCCCCTTACTTTCCGATAGGGCTGATCCGCGTGGCGGTGGTGGTGCACGCGCTCAGTGCTTTCGTTCTGATCATGGGCATCATCGTCCACATCTACGCGGCGATCTGGACCAAGGGTTCGATCAGTGCCATGACACGCGGGACCGTGACCGCGGCCTGGGCCAAACACCACCATCCGGGGTGGTACAGGGAAGTTTCCAAGGAGGTGAAACAGTGACTACGACCAGCATCATCCAGCCCGGAGAAATCGGGCGGCCAATAGGCGACATTCCATTCATCCGCATTCCGGAACGAAACGCAGTCTTTCGTGATCGGGCGATGCGGCTGCGCACGCTCGCACAGGACCATGCCATGAAGGATTTTCTTTCGTTCATGGCGAATGTCTGCGATGCGCAGCAGGCCGTATTGAATGCATTCCCCGAAGTTCTCTTGCCGGCGGAAGCGCAGCTCATGCTTTGCCGCGAGCACGGCATGCCCCCGTTTTCCGTGCAAAGCTGGCAACGTGATCCCTCATGGCAAGACGCGCTGAGGCGGATTGCGGCCCAATTGCAGGAAAGTGCGACCCCCGCCTCGAAAGAGACGCTCGCGCGATTGCAGCAAATGGATGGCGCCTCGCTGGAGGTGTTCGCAGATGCCGTCCTGTCGGGGCGCTATCAGGGAATGGACCTGGCGGCGGCTCCGTTCGTCGCGGCCGCGCTGCAGGTGTACTGGACTCACATGGTGACTACCCTGGGCGTTCGCGCCTTCGGGCGGAGCGACATCTCCAATCTCTGTCCGGTGTGTGCTTCTCCTCCCGTGGCGAGCATCGTGCGTACCGGCGGCGCCGAAAATGGGGGGCGCTATCTCAGTTGTTCTTTATGCGAAACGCAGTGGCACATGGTTCGCGTCAAATGCAGCAATTGCGAATCCACCAAGGGCATCGGCTACTACTCGATTGAGGGCGCGTCCGGCTCGGTGAAGGCCGAGTCCTGCGACGAATGCGGCACGTATCTGAAGATCGCCTACATGGACAAGGAGCCGCAGGTCGACCCGGTTGCCGACGACCTCGCGACGCTGGTGCTCGACTTGATGATGGACGGCACCGGGAAGTCGAGAAGCGGCCCCAACCTGTTTCTGATGACAGCTTAGATGTGACGAGGATAAGCGATGCCGACATTCCAGCAGAACGCAGCAGATGAATCCTTCATTACAGCCCGACAAGCAGCCAGCCCCACGCTGGTCGGCATCCCTTCCGTGGACCGGGTCCTCAACATGGGCGCAACGCAGGATTTGATAGCGGAATACGGCAGGGCGCCAGTAACTAGGTTGATACGTTCCATGCTGGCGGTGATGCGCGAGAGCGTGACGCGCGGCGATGTCCTGCCGCACGATACGTTTTCCGAACCCGCCATCACAGTGCGACTCAAGGATGCACTGGAGAAATCATCACGCCCCGCGCTGCGCACAGTCTTCAATCTGACCGGCACGGTCCTGCACACCAACATGGGGCGGGCGCTGATGCCGAAAACGGCGGTCACTGCGGTGGTCAACGCGATGACTAGGCCCTGCAACCTGGAATACGACATCGGCAGCGGCGCGCGCGGCGACCGCGATGCGCTCGTGGAAGACCTGCTGTGCGAACTGACCGGTGCCGAGGCGGCGACCGTGGTCAACAACAACGCGGCGGCCGTGTTCCTGGCATTGAACACGCTGGGGTCGCGCAAGGAAGTCGTGGTGTCGCGCGGCGAACTGGTGGAGATCGGCGGCGCGTTCCGGGTGCCGGACATCATGGCGCGTGCGGGGTGCCGGCTCAAGGAGGTCGGCACGACCAACCGCACCCACCTGAAAGATTTCGCGGAAGTCATCTCGTCCAGGACAGCGATGCTGTTGAAAGTGCATACGAGCAACTACGCGATCCAGGGATTCACCGCTGCGGTCTCCGAACAGGCGTTGGCCGAACTCGCCCACAAAAACGGCATTCCCGTGATGGTCGACCTGGGCAGCGGAACGCTGGTCGATCTCGAACAATTCGGCCTGCCCAAGGAACCCACTCCGCAGGAATCGCTTGGCGATGGAGTAGACCTGGTGACGTTCAGCGGAGACAAGCTGTTGGGCGGGCCGCAGGCAGGAATCATTGCGGGCCGCAAGGACTTGATCGCAAAGATCAAGAAGAACCCGTTGAAGCGGGCGCTGCGCGTGGATAAGATGACCTATGCGGCATTGGAGTCCGTGCTGCGCCTCTATCGCGCTCCCGAGCGGCTCACCCAAACCCTGCCTACCCTGCGCCTGCTCACGAGGTCGCAGGAGGAAATCGAGACCACAGCAAAAAAGCTGCTCCCAATCGTGGAACGGGTGTTGGCCGGCAAGGCAGACATCGCGCTCAGGGCGTGCTACACCCAGATCGGCAGTGGGTCGTTGCCGGTCGATATGCTGCCCAGCGTGTGCATCGCCGTTACGCCGCTGGTCAAGGGAAAGGGCGAGGGCACTGCGTTGAAGAAGATCGAGCAGGGGTTCCGCAGCCTTCCCGTACCCGTCATCGGGCGGATAGCGGATGGCGCGTTCTGTCTGGATCTGCGATGCCTTGAAAACAGCCACATGAGCGAACTTGCGGGCCAGCTCGAAACGTTGAGATTCTGAAATCGAAAACCGGAAAATGATCGTCGGCACCGCAGGCCACATCGACCACGGCAAGACCTCGCTGGTGAAGGCGCTCACCGGCATCGACGCTGACCGCCTGAAAGAGGAGAAGGCGCGAGGCATCACCCTCGATCTGGGCTTCGCCTACACATCCTTACCCAATGGGGAAACACTGGGTTTCGTCGACGTGCCCGGACACGAGAAGCTGATACACAACATGCTGGCCGGCGTGACCGGCATCGACTTCGTGCTGCTGGTGATCGCCGCCGACGACGGCCCCATGCCGCAAACCCACGAGCACCTCGCCATCCTCGATCTGCTCGGACTGGGCAGCGGTGCGGTGGCGCTCACCAAGATCGACCGGGTCACGCCGGAGCGTGTAGCCACCGTTACCACCGAGATCCGATCCCTGTTATCCGGCACGGGACTGGCAAATAGCTCCGTGTTCCCGCTTTCTACTGTCTCGGGGGAGGGCGTTCCGGCATTGCGTGCCCATCTCGAACAGGCTGCGCTCGGGCTTCCAGTGCATCCTGCGGCGGGGCATTTTCGTCTTGCGGTGGATCGATCGTTCTCTATTGCCGGCGCTGGTACCGTGGTGACGGGCACGGTCTTCTCGGGTGAGGTCCACATCGGAGACAAATTGCTGGCCTCTCCGTCCGGCATCGAGGTCCGGGTTCGTGGCATCCACGCGCACAATCGGCCTTCCGAAAGCGGCCGAGCAGGCGAGCGCTGCGCCCTCAATCTTGTTGGCGTCCAGAAAGACGACGTGCGCCGCGGTGATTGGCTGCTGGAGAAATCCATACACGCGCCGGCCCAACGTTTCGATGCGCGCTGCCAATTGCTCGCTACCGAACAGAAGGCGCTCAAGCATTGGACGCCGGTGCATCTGCATGTGGGCGCATCGGACGTCGGCGCCAGGATCGCGGTGCTGGAAGGCGAGGCCATCGCACCCGGCAGTGAAGCCCTGGTACAGGTCATCACGGATAAACCGGTGTGCGCCCTGAACGGCGACCGGTTCATCTTGCGCGATCAGTCGGCAAGCCGCACGTTGGGCGGCGGCCGCGTCCTTGATCTCTTCCCTCCCACAAGAAACCGGCGCACTCCGGTGCGCATAGGGACGCTTCGCGCAATGCAGGAAAGCGATCCGGGCAAGGCGTTGTTGCTTGCATTGGAACGATCTTCCACTGGAGTAGACCTCGCACGCTTCTCACTGGCTCGGAATATCCGGCAGGAAGAAGCGCAAGCCTTGTGGCAGGCATTGCCCATGCAAGTGGTTGCTACGCCATCCTCGACTATGGGGTTTGCTCACGGATGCTGGGCGGCATTGCGGCAGTCCATCCTTGAGTGCCTGGCAATGGAACATCGGCAGGCGCCGGATTCTCTCGGACCTGATCGGGCGCGCCTTCATCGCATGACCCTGCCCGCGCTCGAGAGGCCTGCGTTCGCCGCATTGGTCGACGAACTCCTGTCGGAAGGACTGATTGCGCAGAGCGGTCCCTGGCTGCATTTGCCCGACCATAAGGTGGCGCTGACTCCCGCCGAAGAAAGATTGTGGCAGCGCATCTTTCCTATGCTGCAAAGCGAGTCGTTCCAGCCGCCGCGGGTCAGGGATATTGCACACGATCTTGCTATGACAGAAGAGACTATCCGTACGACCCTGAGAAGGGTTGCGCGGGTCGGAGAAGTCTATCTGGTCGCACACGACCATTACTTCACCAAAGACGCGGTCAAGAAGCTATCGGTCATCATCAAAGAGTTGGCTGTAGCTCATGACTGCGTGCGTGCCGCCGAATTCCGCGATCAGATCGGGGGCGGCCGCAAACTGGCGATACACATATTGGAGTTCTTCGACCGGATCGGTTATACCCGGCGCACAGGCGACGAGCATCGCCTGCGGCAGGAAAGCCTCATGCCTTGAGGTGTATCTGGTTACAATGAGTCTGCAACATGGAAGAGATTCGTTCCCCGGTGGGGCGGCCGGACTTCAAATCCGGTTAAGCACGCCAGCGTGCTTAGGTGGGTTCGACTCCCACTCTCTTCCGCCACCACATGTCAGGCTGCGAACCGCCATTGGGGCTTAAAAAAGGGCCGCGTCTTTTGCCGCCAGGCTGCCCACGGCGGACCAGTCGGAATGCTCCTTGCCATGCGCTGCCAGCGCCAGGAAACGGTCGCGCAGGATGCCGGCAAAGGGCATGGGCACATTCAATTCATCGGCTGCGGCCAGCGTCAGCCGCACATCTTTCTGGCCGAGATAGGCGGCGAATCCGGCCGGCTCGAAATGACGGTCGGCGATCAGTCCGCCGTAGTTCTTGTACACTGGCACATTAAACAGCGTGGAAGTCATCAGTTCCAGGAATTGATGACGCTCCACCCCGCCTTTTTCCGCCAGCGCCATCGCTTCGCCCATCGATTCGAGCACCGTAGCGAGCATGAAGTTGCCGCTGAGCTTTACCAGATTGGCCTGTTCGGGCGTTTCGGACACCACGAACGTGCGCTGTCCCAGCAAATCGAACAGCGGCTGCAGCCGGTCGATAAGCTGCCGGTCGCCCGCGGCGATCATGAAGAGTTTGCCTGCTGCTGCGACGTCGGGGCGACCGAAGACCGGGACCGAGAGATAGCCCTGTCGCTTCCCGGCGTGTGCCTGCGCAAGCCGCCTGGCAAGACCGACACTGATGGTGCTGCACGACACGTGAACGGCACCGGCTTTGAGGCTGTCGAGAATTCCGGCTGTGCCGCAGGCGACGCTGTCGGCTGCGACATCGTCGGCCAGCATGGTGAACACCACATCGCCTGTACAGGCTTTGGCGATGTTGCTCGCGGCTCTCGCTCCCTGTGCGATCAGCGGTTGCATGCGCTCTCTGGTGCGGTTGAATACCGTCACCTCGTGGCCTGCTTCACATAAGCGGGCTGCCATGCCCGCACCCATGTGGCCCAATCCAATGAATCCCACCTTCATAAGTCTCTCCTTAATTCACGCCTATCTCGAGCGCGGTTGATGTGAGCTGAATCCAGGGCAGGTTATACAAGCGGGCAGAACTTGTTAATACACGGAACTGCGCAGTCGGACTGACGGGCTGGAAAAAGTGGCGAGGCAGGAACGTGCTCTGGCGCGTTCCGTGTGAACTGGATGGTACGGACGCGCTTCGAGCCTTTGTTCCGGTGGGAATTGGATTTGGATGTGGTGGAGGTGATCAGGATCGAACTGACGACCTTCTGATTGCGAACCAGACGCTCTCCCAACTGAGCTACACCCCCACGTCAGGCGAATCCTAAACAGAAATCTACGCTTTGGGAAGCGGCAAGCCGGTGACGCGGTAGAAATTGGCCAGGTCGCTCAAGTCGTCGAATACGCCCGCCGCGTCGGCGAAGTCCTGTTTGTGCGTGTACGGATTGGTGGTGACGTAGGTCTTGATACCGGCTGCCAGCGCCGAACGCAGTCCGTTGTTGGAGTCTTCCAGCGCGATGCAGTCGGAAGCGGGCAGGCCCAGCTTGTTCAACACCCAGAAGTAGATGTCTGGGGCGGGCTTCTTGTTCGGCACGATGTCGCCGCAGCCGATAGCATCGAAGTGCTTCTCCCAGTCCTTGCCGAGCCCGACCTCGAGCAGGGTGGCGACGTTTTCGGGCGACGTGGTGGTGGAGATCGCGAGCTTGATGCCGCCGGCGTGCGCGTCGGTTATCAGTTGCTTGATGCCGGGGCGCAGAGGGATGAGGCCCTCGCGCAGCATGGCGTTGTAGTGCATGGTCTTTACTACATGAAGGTTCTTCACGAAGCCCTCATAGTCGGCGGGCTTCTCGAAGTCCGGCAGGCAGGTCTCGACGAAGTGCTTGATGCGTTCCTTGCCGCCCGTCACCTTGAGAAGCTTGTCGTAGAGAGGAACGTCCCAGTTCCAGTCAAGGCCGTTCTCGGCGAATGCTTTGTTGAAGGCGATGCGGTGTGCCTCTTCAGTGTCGGCGAGCGTGCCGTCTACGTCGAATATGATGGCTTTGATGGTCATGTTTACCTCTTAAAATCAGAATTTTGCGAGCATCCGCTTCGCGGCTTGCCTGCTTCTCACTTCATTTACACGGGGTTAGTGGGCAGTTAGCGGCCCATGCCGGGGAATTTGCCTGCCATGCCACGCATCATCTTGGCCATCATGCCCTTGTTGCTGAACATCTTCATCATCTTCTGCGACTGTTCGAACTGGTTGAGCAGTTGGTTGACGTGCATCACTTGCACGCCCGCTCCCATCGCGATGCGGCGCTTGCGGCTGGCCTTGATGATCTCCGGTTTGGCGCGCTCGGCAGGCGTCATGGAGTTGATGATGCCTTCGATGCGGTTGATCTGCTTGTCGTCCACCTGGGCGCCTGCAGCGGCCTGGCTGAGCTGCGCGGGGAGCTTGTCCATCAGCGCGGACATGCCGCCCATTTTGCGCATTTGCACGATCTGCATCTTGAAGTCGTTGAGGTCGAAGCCCTTGCCGCTCTGCACTTTCTTGGCAAGCTTTTCGGCCTCGGCCATGTCCACGCCGCGCTGCGCTTCTTCGAGCAGCGACAGCACGTCGCCCATGCCGAGCACGCGCGAGGCCATGCGCTCGGGGTGGAAAGCTTCGAGGCCGTTGGGTTTCTCGCTCACGCCGATGAACTTGATCGGCTTGCCGGTGATCTGCCGCACGGATAGCGCCGCACCGCCGCGTGCATCGCCGTCCAGCTTGGTGAGGATCACGCCGGTCAACGGCAGTGCCTCGCCGAATGCCTTGGCGGTGTTCACCGCGTCCTGGCCGGTCATCGCGTCGACCACGAACAACGTCTCGATCGGTTTCAGCGCGGCATTCAGTTGCTTGATCTCCTCCATCATCGCGGCGTCGATGGCCAGACGGCCGGCCGTGTCGACGATCAGCACGTCGTGATAGTGCTTCTTCGCGTAGTCATGCGCGGCCAGTGCGATGTCCTGCGGCTTCTGGCTGATGTCGGAGGTGAAGAAATCGATCTCGAGCTGTTGCGCCAGCGTGCGCAGCTGCTCGATCGCCGCGGGGCGGTACACGTCGCAGCTGACCAGCAACACCTTCTTCTTCTGTTGGTCGCGCAGCAGCTTCGCCAGTTTTCCGCTGGTGGTAGTTTTACCCGCACCCTGCAGACCGGCCATCAGGATCACGGCGGGCGGGGTGGTGGCGAGGTTGAGCGCATCGTTGTGCTCGCCCATCAGCTTGGTGAGTTCGCGGTGGACCACGCCGATAAACGCCTGTCCCGGGTTCAGATTGCCGATGACTTCCTGTCCAAGCGCCGCTACCTTGACCTGCGCGATGAAATCCTTGACCACGGGCAGCGCGACGTCCGCCTCGAGCAGGGCCATGCGCACTTCGCGCAGCGCGTCCTGGATGTTGCTCTCCGTGAGGCGCGCCTGGCCGCGCAGGTTCTTGATGACGCCGGAAAGGCGTTGCGTCAGATTGTCCAGCATATGGGTACGTTATTGCGTATGGTGTAGAATCCGCGAAGTCTAAAACATCCCGATAAAAAATGCCTAACGTTATCCTTTCCTGGCTGGCCTTCACTGTTTATAGCGTACTCGCGGTCTATTTCTGGCAGGCGCAGGTGCGCGGCAAAGGAGATGTGCTAAGTCGGGGCAGGGCGGGGCATTGGGTGCTGGCACCGCTGGCTTTGCAAGGCTACCTGCTCGCGCAGGACGTGTTCGCCGGGGGCGGATTCAACCTGAGCATGGTCAATGCGCTGTCGCTGATCGTCTGGCTGACCCTGCTGGTGTACTGGGTGGCTCGCTTCTTCTATCCCGTCGGCGGCCTGCAGGCACTGGTGCTGCCGCTGGCGGCGGTGGCCGTGCTGTTGCCGGAGATTTTCCCGGCTGCGCACCAATTGGAGAATACCGAGTTGTTCGCATTCAAGGCGCACATCGCCGCCGCGATGCTGGCCTACAGCTTGTTCACCATCGCCATGCTGCACGCGGTGTTGATCTCCCAAGTGGAGAGGCGCCTGCACCATGCGACGCTGCCCCGTGTGCTGCAGAACCTGCCGCCGCTGTTGACCATGGAGACGCTGCTGTTCCGCATGATCGGCATCGGCTTCGTGCTGCTGTCCCTGACGCTGGCTTCCGGGATGGTCTTCTCCGAGGAGATATTCGGCAAGGCTTGGCAGTTCAACCACAAGGTGCTGTTCGGTTTTGTTTCCTGGGGCGTGTTTGCAGTGCTGTTGTGGGGGCATCGCTTCTATGGTTGGCGCGGCCGCATTGCCGTGCGTTGGACTGTTGGCGGTTTCGTGCTGCTGTTGCTGGCCTACCTCGGCAGCAAGTTCGTCCTCGAGGTGTTGCTGCACCGCTAACAGTCTGTTTCAACGGGTTTCGTACCTCGCGTTGGCACTGGGCGCGGATGGATGCAAGGCGCAGTGCGCTGCCAATGGTTATTCCATTGGCGAGCGGTGCAACGCAGTAGGCGCCGTGCCCAGTGCCAACCCGTAGGGCCGTTCGCCTGCGGGCGCATTGCAGCGTTGCGGTCTGCTTGTGGAGAATGACTCACTGCGCAGCTCGCCTTGCACTGCATCCCGCGGGAAACGGCGCGAGGCATGAAACCTGTTGAAATGGGCTCTAAACCCTTTGATTTCCTTGTGCTTGCTATAAGTCTAGGAATTGTCGTAAAATTCGCGCCCTTTTGCTGGGCTAACAACTTTAAATAGGTTTCATATGGTTATCATTCGTCTTTCCCGTGGCGGCTCCAAGAACCGTCCGTTCTTCAATGTGGTGGTGGCTGATTCGCGCAATCGTCGCGATGGCCGTTTCATCGAGCGCGTCGGTTTCTACAACCCGGTAGCGCCGGAAGGTCAAGAAGCACTGCGTTTGCAAATGGAGCGTGTCAGCCATTGGCAAAGC
The DNA here is from genome assembly GCA_035605585.1 of Gallionella sp. GTDB lineage: Bacteria > Pseudomonadota > Gammaproteobacteria > Burkholderiales > Gallionellaceae > Gallionella. The sequence continues at coordinate 22,496 of DASTGP010000053.1, forward strand.
AAGGGCGCGCAACTGAGCGACGCCGTTGCCAAGCTGGTCAAGCGCGCCGGTGCAGCAGCACAAGCCTAAGGACTCCAGCCCCATGGTGATCATGGGGCGCGTGGCATCCGCGCACGGCATCCGTGGTTGGGTCAAGATCCAGCCGTTCACCGAATATGTCGATAGCCTGCTGGACTACGAGACTTGGTGGCTCGGCAACGAGCAAGGGCCGTGGCGCGAGGTGGAAGTTCAGCAGTGTGACGTGCACGGCAAGGTGCTGGTGGCCCAGTTGCAGGATTGCCCCGACCGCAACGCGGCGGAGCGTCTGAAAGGCCAATTGGTCGCGGTGCCGCGTGGCAGCCTGCCGGAAGAAGATGAGGACGAGTACTACTGGTCCGACCTGATCGGGATGTCGGTGGTGAATGAGGCGGGCGAGCGGCTGGGAACGGTTGCGAACCTGCTTGAGACCGGCGCGAACGATGTATTGAGTGTCAAGGGCGACAGCGGCGATATCCTGATTCCCTTCGTGGAAGCAGTGATCAAGCAGGTGGATCTGGCAAACAAGACCATCCGGGTGGATTGGTCGGCGGATTACCTGAAATGATCTTCGACGTCATCACGCTGTTCCCGCAGATGTTCGATGCGCTGACGCAGTACGGCATCACGCGGCGCGCGGCGGAGCAGGGAAAGTACGAGTTGAAGACGTGGAATCCTCGCGATTTCACGACGGACAACTACCGCACTATCGACGACCGCCCCTACGGCGGCGGCCCCGGGATGGTGATGCTGGGCGAGCCGTTGGCCGGCGCGATAACCGCGGCCAAACAGCGGCAGGCGGCCAGCGGCGCGAAGAAGAGTCGCGTGGTGTACATGTCGCCACAGGGCAGGCTGCTGACCCATGCGGTGGTCAAGGAACTGGTGGCTCAGCAAGATGAAGGATTGATCCTGCTGGCGGGGCGTTACGAAGGTATCGACGAACGCCTGATTCGCCAGTATGTGGATGAGGAGATTTCCATCGGCGACTATGTGTTGTCCGGTGGCGAGTTGGCGGCGATGGTCCTGATGGACAGCCTGGTGAGGCATCTGCCCGGAGTATTGGGCGATGCCGATTCGGCGGAGCAGGACTCGTTCGTGCAGGGCTTGCTGGATTGCCCGCACTACACCCGCCCGGAAGTGTTTAATGGTGAAGTCGTGCCCCCGGTTTTGTTGTCCGGCAATCATGCGGACATACAGCGCTGGCGGCTTCAGCAGTCGTTGGGCAGAACGTGGTTGCGCAGGCCGGATCTGTTGGCCAAGCGTGATTTGACAAAAGAGGAGTCTCGGCTTCTGGCTCAGTTCCAGAAGGAACAAGACCCGAATAACTAAAGGAGCAGCAAATGAACCTGATTCAGCAACTGGAACAAGAAGAAATCGCCCGCTTGGGCAAGACCATCCCGGAATTCGCCCCCGGCGACACCGTGATCGTCAACGTGAACGTGGTCGAAGGCGAGCGCAAGCGCGTCCAGGCTTACGAAGGTGTGGTGATCGCCAAGCGCAACCGCGGCCTGAACTCCTCTTTCATCGTGCGCAAGATCTCCGCAGGTGAAGGCGTTGAGCGTACTTTCCAGACCTACGCACCCACCATCGCCAGCATCGAAGTGAAGCGCAAGGGCGCAGTGCGCCGCGCCAAGCTGTACTACCTGCGCGAGCGTTCGGGCAAGTCGGCACGTATCAAGGAAAAGCTGGCAGCACGCGGCTAAGCTGCAAGCGGTTTTTCTGCGGCAAAGAAACGGGAGCTTCGGCTCCCGTTTTTATTTCTGCGCTATCATCGCACCATGAAATACCAGGCCAAACTCAAGGTGCCGTTCGGTGTGCTGGGCATCCGTTGCACGGAGACCGTGCTCACCGGCATCGACTTCCTGCCGTCATCGGAATCGGCGCAGCCACCGGCGAACGCGTTTGCCGTCAAAGTGTGCGAACAGCTGCAAGCCTATCTCGCCGATCCGGCATTCAAGTTCGATCTGCCGCTCCAGTTGAGCGGAACGGCGCACAGGCTGAAGGTGTGGCAGGCGATGCAACGTATCCCGGCGGGTTCAACGCGCAGCTACGGCGAACTGGCCGCCGAACTCCACTCCGGCGCACAAGCCGTTGGCCAGGCCTGCGGCGCGAACCTCATCCCCATCGTCGTTCCTTGCCACCGCGTGGTAGGCAAGTCCGGCCTCGGCGGCTTCATGCAGCACGGCAGCGGCGAGTCGCTGGACATCAAGCGCTGGCTACTGGCGCATGAGGGAGCGCTTTGAGCAACGCCGAACTGCTCGACGAATTCTGCGATAACCTGTGGCTGGAAGACGGCCTGTCGCGCAACACGCTGGACAGTTACCGCCGCGACCTGCTCAAGTTCGCCGCCTGGCTGGAGAAGCAACGCGATGCCGCCATTCCGAATGCCACACACGGCGACATCCAGGGCTACCTCGCTCATCTGGTAGCGAAGCAGAAGGCCAAGCCCAGCAGTACTAGTCGCAACATCTCCAGCCTCAAGCGACTGTTCCGCTACCTGTTGCGGCAGGGCAAGATCGCCGCAGATCCTACGCTGCAGATCGATACCCCCAAACTGCCGCGCAACCTGCCCAAGAGCCTCACTGAGCAGGACGTCGAGCTGCTGCTCGACGCGCCGGACATGCAGACGCCGCTGGGGCTACGCGACCGTACCATGCTGGAGGTGCTGTATGCCTCCGGCCTGCGCGTGTCGGAACTGGTGACGTTGCGCATCGCGCAGGTGAGCATGGATATGGGGGTGGTGCGCGTGATGGGCAAGGGCAGCAAGGAGCGTCTGGTGCCACTGGGCGAAGAGGCGCTGGACTGGCTGCGCCGCTATCTCGCCGAAGGGCGGCCCGTGCTGCTCGCGGGCAAGGTGAGTGATGAGCTTTTCGTGACAGCCAGAGGCGAGGGCATGACGCGGCAGATGTTCTGGTACCTTATCAAGAAGCACGCGAAGACCTGCGGTTTGCACAAGCCGCTGTCGCCGCACACCCTTCGCCATGCATTCGCGACACACCTGCTTAACCACGGCGCGGACTTGCGCGTGGTGCAGATGCTATTGGGACATTCGGATATTTCGACGACGCAGATCTATACGCATGTGGCGCGGGAGCGGTTGAAGCAGTTGCATCAACAGCATCATCCGAGAGGGTGATGCTCGTTCCTCTCTCTTGCAGAGGGGGGCGTCTTATTGTGCATGTGAGGTAGTGAGGACTGCCAGGTGGAACTTGGTAGCTAGTTACCGTATTTCTTCGCTTAGCAAAAATTTGCAAAGGAATACAATAAACGCAATACTGCTAAGCAGTTGGATTGATTATAGGATGCCAATATGAGCGAAAATAATAACCCAAGTAATAACAAGAACCAGAAGTCTGAAAGTATTGCGCTTGAAGAGTTGAGAGAAAGCGCAAGGGAAAGGCCAACTTTCGGTAGGTTTATTGTTGGAGATGCTTTGTCTCGTAGTGATAGTACCGTTACAAACAAACAGGCTCAACCTCCAGCACCTCCTCGCCCCAAGGGCAGATAGGGCACCTCAAATGAAAGAATGGACAGATGATGATTGGCAGAGACGGTTTGATATTCTCTACAAATGCCAATTAAGTTCTCTGTACCATCGAAAAAGAGAACGGTTTTATTCGTTGCTAGATAAGGTGGCAAACGCTCTTGCGCTGATTGCCGGTACAAGCGCGATGTCTGAGTTATTGCCTTCGGCATCGGCAAAAGCAATGGCTGGGGCTGTGGTCGCTGCTGTAACGCTTCCGGGAATAGTGTTTACTTGGGCGGATAAAGCCAGAATGCATGCATTGCTTGCTTCAAAATTCGTCACGCTAGAATCCGAAGTAATTGGGGCTGGGGTGTTAGATGCCGCACAACTGGATAAATTTTCTGAATGCGCTCTTAAGTTAGAAGTCGAAGAGCCGCCTCAACTCTCCGCACTTACTCGGTTGTGCCAAAACGAGATTGCTTATGCGATGGGCGAAACGAGTAGTATGAGGCAATTGTCGTTTAAGGAACGTGTATTGGCGCATTTTATTGATATGCCCAAAGCCTCTACGAACTGAAATTCCCCTTAGCATAATTACCTAGTCCCTCCGTTTCCGGCGGGTGCTGCCTTTGGCATCGTCTACCATAGCAGGGAAGGTGTTCTACGCTCAGGGCTAAATTATCTTAGCTGACCACGTTCGATACTGATCCCCACCATCTTGCTTCCCCGTATCGCCTGCAGCTTGGCGACGCTGACCTTGGTCCAAGGGGCCTTGAAGTCGTTGAGCAGGAGTTGCGCGATGTGCTCGGCCAGCGCTTCGAGCAGGTTGAAGTGGCGGCTGGCGAGCTCGCTCTGGATGCGGCGCACGATGTCCGCGTAATTGAGGGCGTCCTTGATGTCGTCGGTTGAGCAGGCGCGGCTGTCGGGCAGCGCGATGTCGAGGTCGATCTGCAGGGTCTGCGGCACCTGTTTTTCCCATTCATAGACGCCGATGAGGGTTTCGACCTTGAGTTCGCGCAGGAAGATGATGTCCATTAGTGAAAGAATCCGGTGGTTTGGTTGCTCGATGCGATTCAAGTAGAATCCGCGGCTCGCATTTTAAGGTATCCAAATGATGATGATCCTGGTTTTTGTTGTGCTCGCCTATCTGTTGGGCTCGGTTTCCTTTGCGGTGTTGATGAGCAAGGCGTTCGGCCTTGCCGATCCTCGCACCTACGGCTCCGGCAATCCGGGCGCGACCAACGTTCTGCGCAGCGGCAAGAAGATCGCCGCTGCGCTGACGCTGCTGGGCGATGCGGCTAAGGGGTGGCTTGCGGTGAAATTGGCCTTCATGTTCGGGGCGCATAGCGCGCAGGGCATCCTGATCATCGCGCTGGTGGCGCTGGCGGTGTTCCTTGGTCACCTGTTCCCGGTGTTCCTCAAGTTCAAGGGCGGCAAGGGCGTCGCGACGGCGCTGGGCGCCCTGCTTGCGCTGAATGTCTGGCTGGGGCTGGCGGCGCTGGGGACCTGGCTGGTGATTGCGTTGGTGTTCCGCCTGTCATCGCTGGCTGCGCTGGTGGCCGCCAGCGGCGTGCCGGTCTATGCGATGGTGCTGGGCTTGCCGCCTTTGTGGGTGCTGGCTGCTGCCATCATGTCGCTGCTGTTGATCTGGCGGCACAAGAGCAATATCCAGAACCTGCTGGCCGGCAAGGAAAGCCGGATCGGCAGCAAGAAGCCCGTCCAGTAAACGCCTATCATCCCAGCCAGCGCAGGGTTATTCGATGCACATCTCCTGCAGATCCCAGCGCGGCTTCACGTCGAAGCGGTAATCCTTGCGGCCCTGGTGTTGCGCCAGTCGCAGGGCGCCGGCGAAGGCGATCATCGCCCCGTTGTCGGTGCAGAACTGCAAGTCGGGGTAGAACACCTGGCCGCCGCGCTTGGTGATGTCCCTGCTCAGGCGTTGGCGCAGTAGCTGGTTGGCGCCGACGCCTCCTGCCACGACCAGCTGACTCAGGCCGGTCTGCGCCAGTGCGGCGCGCGCCTTGTATGCCAGCACCTCGACGATCGCCTCCTGTGTCGCGCACGCGATGTCGGCGCGGGTTTGATCGTCCATCTCGTTTTGTTTGGTCAGCGTCAGCACCGCCGTCTTCAATCCGCTGAAGCTGAAGTCGAAGTCCCCGCTGTGCAGCATCGGGCGCGGCAGCTTGAATCGATCAGCGTGGCCGTGTGCCGCCAGCGTCGATAGCGCCGGTCCGCCGGGATACCCGAGGCCGAGCAACTTTGCGCTCTTGTCGAAAGCCTCACCCGCGGCATCGTCCACAGTTTCCCCCAGTAAGGTGTAGCGGCCGACGTCGTCCACACGCATCAGCTGTGTGTGTCCGCCGGATACTAATAATGCGACGAAAGGAAATTCAGGTGCCGGATCAGACAACAAAGGAGAGAGCAGGTGCCCCTCTAGATGATGGATGCCGATAGTGGGGATATCGAGCGCATAGGCTAGTGCATTCGCCACGCTGGCGCCGACCAGCAGCGCACCGCCGAGGCCGGGCCCCTGAGTGTAGGCGATGGCGTCGACCTGTTCGAGCGGCACGGCGGCCTCGCTCAATACTTGTCGTACAAGCGGGATGACGCGCTGCACGTGATCACGCGACGCGAGCTCGGGAACGACGCCGCCGTATTCGCTGTGCATGGCGATCTGGGTGTGAAGAGCGTGAGCCAGCAAACCGCGCCCCATCTGATATAGAGCGACGCCAGTCTCGTCGCAGGACGATTCAATTCCAAGTGTAATCAATGACATTTATAGCCTTTCAAGCGAGGCCGCATTGTAGTAAATAATGGAATCAAACAGGTTGATCGGCACTAATTACATAAATATTTCAGAAATGTGTTGACGTAAGTTTTTTGCTCCCTATAATGCGCACCTCTTCGCTGCGGCGGGGTTTGAAACGAA
>DASTGP010000071.1:0-6098 GCA_035605585.1 Gallionella sp.
TCTCACGCTCCTACAGAGGGAGGTGGCATAGAAATGATTCATGCGCAACCACCGGATCCACCCGTAGGAGCGTGCCCTGCACGCGACAGCCGTCAAGGACATCACTCCCTGCGCAAAGGCCGAGCCTCCGTCCAGAACGGCGTTTATCTCATCACAACGATCACCCTTGAACGCAAGAAACTGTTTGCCGATTTCGCGGTAGGCTGTGCGGCAGCAAGATGCTTTGAAAACGCCGACTTCCTGGGAGATGCGAAAATGCTGGCATGGGTGTTGATGCCGGATCACGCGCACTGGTTGCTGCAATTGGGTAAACGGGACCCGTTACACCGCGTCGTGAACCGGTTGAAATCAGCCAGCGCGCGGCATGCGAATCGGGCTCGGAATTCATCCGGTACAGTTTGGGCGAGAGCATTTCACGATCAAGGGTTGCGCGGCGAGGAAGATTTGCAGGATACGGCGCGTTATGTGGTTGCCAATCCATTGCGGGCAGGTTTGGTTGCCCACCTTTGGGATTATCCGTTCTGGAATGCGGTTTGGCTGTGATCGCACTGGGTCGCGTGCAGGGCACGCTCCTACAAAAGAAAGCACTCTCCGTAAGAGCGTGCCCGGACGCGATATTTTTTCTAAATTCATTAAACATTAAATATGGCAACACCAATAGAAATCAGCGAAGAAGCCGGCGTACGCACGCTGCATTTCGGTTCCGAATGGGTACAGGGCGCGATGCGCATCGCGCGGCCGTGGAACCTGGAACTGGAATACACGCGCGAGATGATGGCCTCGCTGCTGCTGCGCGATCCGCCCAAGAAGGTACTGTTGATCGGCCTGGGCGCGGCTTCGCTGACCAAGTTCCTCTACCGCCACTATCCGCTCGCGCACCTCACCGTGGTGGAGATCGAGCCCGCGGTGGTCGCCGCGGCGCGGCAGTTCTTCAAGCTGCCGGAAGACCCGAAGCGCATCCATCTGGTGATCGGCGACGGCGCGGAATTCGTGATGAACAGCAACAAGAAGTTCGACCTCATCCTGGTGGACGGTTTCGACGAGAAGGCACGCACCGGCGCGCTGGAGACGCTGCCGTTCTACCATGCCTGCCGCGCACACCTGAGCCGCAACGGCGCGATGGCCGTGAACCTGCTCACGGCCAGCCGCGGATTCAACCGGACGACAGCGCAGATCGCCGAGGCATTCGAGGACCGTGCACTGGTATTCCCCTCCTGCGAAAGCGGCAATGCGGTCGCCCTCGCGGCCGCAGGCGATCCCATCGAGATCCCGTTCGAGGATTTAAAGGAGAACGCACAGGAATTGAAGGAAGCGACGGGGCTGAACCTCCTGCCCACCCTCACCCGACTGGCACAGGCGAAGACCTGCCTCAACAACACATTAGTGCTATAGCAAGCTGGCAAAATACCTCGCAAAACCGTAGCGAGCGGTTCGAGTGCAAGGCGCACGGAACGCAGACAACATGGTTGCGGTGAAGACTTACCTTTAGGTTAGTCGCAACCAAACCGGAATGTACTTAAAGTTTGCCGCCCTGCGGCCCCGGATTTCGACAACGAAGTTGCGGTGTAGGCTCATGCGTAGCGCGTGATGCCAGAGCCAGTACCGCCCAACGCAGCAATCGAGGCGCGCAGTAGGTTTAATTTTGCTTTAGCATACGGCCACTAACAACAAGAAGGAGGCTGTCATGTTGCGTATCGCATTGCTGTTTGGTCTGTTGTCTCTGCATGGCTGGGCGCACGCCGAGAGCGAGCCCTACAACCGCGTGGACTTCCAGGTCGAGGCGTCGCGCGAGGTCGCCAACGATCTGCTGGTGGCCGGCATGAGCATCGAGGTGCAGGACAAGCAGCCGACCCGCGTCGCACAGCAGATCAACACGGCGCTCAACGACGCGCTCAAGAAGGCCGCCGCCTTCGCCAACGTCAAGGTCATCAGCGGCGGCCAGAACACCTATCCCGTTTACGGCAAGAACAATCAGGTCGACGCCTGGCGCGGCCATGCCGATATCCGGCTGGAGAGCCGCGACTTCAAGGCAGCGGGCGAACTCATCATGCAGCTGCAATCCACGCTGCAGTTGACGGGGTTGGATTTCACCCTATCCCCGGAGACGCGCGCGCAGAGCGAGACCGACCTCATCGCCGAGGCGATCAAGGCGTTCCAGCGCCGCGCCGACGCAGTCCGGACCGCGATGGGCGCACGTTCCTACAAGACAGTTCATTTCTCGATCAACAGCGGCATGCCGCGCCCCTATGCCAAGGCGATGATGCGCGCCGCACCGATGGCCGCGGACGCCGCGATCCCCGAGCCCGAATTCGCCGGCGGCGATACGCGCATGACGGTGCAAGTGGGCGGAACTATTGAACTGCAATAACCCCAAGGAGTGCACATGAGCAACCTGATCTTCCTCGGCATCACCCTCGTCGTGCTGTTTTACGGCATCGGCCTTTACAACCGGCTGGTCAACCTGAAGCACGCGGTCGCCAAGGCCTGGGCCAACATTGATGTATTGCTGAAGCAGCGCCACGATGAACTGCCCAAGCTGGTCGAGGTGTGCAAGCAGTACAAGGAATTCGAGCAATCCACCTTGCAGAAGGTGATCGAGGCACGCTCGCAGGTGCAGGCCGCGCGAGAAAGCCAGGACATCGGCGCGCTGGGTCAGGCGGAGGGCATGCTGCGCGCGGGACTGGGCGGCATCTTCGCGGTGGCCGAGGCCTATCCCGAACTGAAGGCGAACGAGAACTTCATGCAGTTGCAGACACGCATCACCGGGCTGGAGAACGGCATCGCCGACCGCCGCGAGCTGTACAACGAGTCGGTGAACATCTACAACGTGGGCATCGAGCAGTTCCCCGCCGTGCTGATCGCCAACATGTTCCGCTACGAGGCCAAGCCGCTGCTGGAGTTTTCTTCCAGCGAGAAAGCGGACGTGGACATGAAGCAACTGTTCAAGTAATCCGCCATGCTGGTCAGGCTGCGCCGCGAATACGCGCAACTGGTCACGTCCGGCGCGCAGCTGTTGCTGCTGTTCGTCGGTCTCAAGCTGGAGTCGCGCGAGGGGTGGCTGGGTAGCCTGTCGGCGATGGCGCTCATCAGCTTCTTCGCCTGGATGTCAGCGCTGTACCGGCTGCGCGCCATACGCGACACGCCCACTTCGAAAGTCGCCTCCGCCGCACAGGGCTACGTCGAACTCGTCGGCCGCGGCCGCCCCTTCGGCGACACGCCGCTCATCAGCAAACTGCGGCAGCTGCCCTGCCTGTGGTACCGCTACACAGTCGAGCGCCGCACCTCTAAGAACAAGTGGGAAACCGTAGACAGCGGCGAGAGCGTCGATTCCTTCGTGCTGCGCGACGACAGCGGCGATTGCGTGGTCGACCCGGAGCATGCGGAGATCGTCACCAGGCACCGCGACCAGTGGATAGCAGGCGACCACCGCTACACCGAGTGGACGTTCATCCGGGACGACAGCATCTATGCCATCGGCGAGTTCCGCACGCGCAGCCTGGGCACGGAATTCGATGCGCGTGAAGAACTCAACGCACTGCTCGCCGAATGGAAGCGAGATATGCCCGCGCTGCACGCGCGCTTCGACCTCAACCGAGACAACCAGCTCGATATGCAGGAGTGGATGCTGGCGCGCCAAGCCGCCAAGCGCGAGGTGGAAAAGAAGAAGCGCGAGGCGCAGGCGCAGCCCGACATCCACCTCCTCGGCCTGCCGCACGACGGCAAGCTGTTCCTGCTCAGCAACCTGACGCCGGAAAAACTGTCGCGCCGCTACCTGTTCTGGTCGTGGGCACACCTGGTCATCTTCTTCGGGGCGCTGGGCGGCATCTCCTGGATGCTCAGCAATCCACCGTATTGATTCCGGCTAGCGTGGCACCTAAGGTTGGATTTTCACCAACCATGGGAGGGAACGACGATGAACGAGCCATTCAAACAACACGGCGCATTCAGCTGGTGCGAGCTGATGACCTCGGACGCTGAAGCGGCAAAGTCCTTCTACACCAAGCTGTTCGGCTGGCAAATGGAAGACATGAAGACGCCGGGCATGACCTACACCGTCATCAAAGTCTCGGGGAACGGAATCGGCGGGATCATGGCGATACCGAAAGACGCCAAAGGCATGCCGCCGGCCTGGGGCACCTATGTCACGGTCGACGACGTCGATGCGACGGCGAAGGCCGCAGAACAGTTGGGCGCGAAGCTTTGCGTGCCGCCGACCGACATCCCCGACGTCGGCCGCTTCTGCGTGATCCAGGATCCTCAGGGTGCCACGATCAACGCCATCACCTACAAGAAGATGTCACCATCGAGTGGCGAGCATGCCCCTCTACCGGACACGCTGACGGCTACCTAGTTCTACTCCCCGATATACAGCCGAACGCTGTATGTCTTCCCGTCAGGCGCTGTGCAAATATCGTCGCATCCGGCTGCCGATCTTGGTTTCCCGGCCGCCGCCAACCGATATCGAAGGAAGCGAAATCATGTCACACGAAGGCCTGCACGAACGCGAAGAGAAACTCGCCGTCCCGACAGTGGATGCCCACCGAGCCATCCTCTCGATCATGGAGGAATTCGAGGCGGTGGACTGGTATCACCAGCGGGCCGATGCCTGCACCGACGCCGAGCTGCGTGCCATCCTGCTGCACAACATGCATGAAGAGATGGAACATGCGGCGATGCTACTGGAATGGCTGCGCCGCAGCACCCCCAGGCTGGACGAGATCCTGAGGACCTATCTGTTCACGCAGGGCGACGTCACCCGACTCGAAGAAGAGAACAAAGGCAAGATACTCGGCGACAGTCCCGCGCGAAGTGTCGGCAGCGCGCCACGCCTGACCGTCGGCCACATGAAAGGAGCATGACATGGACACCGCTACCCTGCCGTTCGATCCCGTCATCCTCGGACGCATGGAGGAAATGGCGGTCGCCGAGGCGCGCAAGATACTGACCGCCCGCCGTTTCCTCCCGGTGGAAGGCCCTTTCGGGCTGGGCTACCTCGCCGCGCCGGTGGGCAACGACGACGCACGCCAGCATGCCGTGCACGGCGCCACCACCATCATCGCCCGCACCATCCCCGTGCCGATGATCTTCCGGCATTTCACCATGAGCCGCCGGCGCGTCTCCGCGCATCTCGAGCTGGGCCAGCCGCTGGACTTCAGCCAGCTCGGTCAGGCCACCTTTGAACTGGCGGCACGCGAGGATGAACTCATCTATCAGGGCGACCCCGAATTCGGGCTGGCAGGACTGTGCACGGTCGAGAACCGCAACCACCTGGACGCGGGGAACTGGAACGACGTCGAACAGGTACTGCGCGACGTGCTGGCCGCGGTGACGCTGCTGGACAACGCACACTTCCACGGTCCGTATGCCATGGTCCTCGAGCCCAGGCTGTACAACAACCTGTTCCGGCGTTATACGGAAGGCTCCGATCTGCTGCAGATCGACCACCTGAAAGGGCTGTGCACCCTGGGCATCTACAAGGCCGACATCCGCGGCGGCGTACTGGTTGCGCCGGAGGCCGGCACGCTGCTGCTCGGCGAGGATCTCTCTGTGGCGTTCACCTTCCCGGATTCCGCCCATTTCAACTTCACCGTACGCGAATCCATCGTGCTGCGCATCAACGCGCCCAAGGCGATCTGCACCATCAGTCCCAAAGGTTAGCGCAGGCCGCGGCGGCCCCGCCCCTAAACCAGGCCGCCCTCGGCGATCTGCCGGTAGACCAGCCCTTTCAGCCAAAGCGCATTCGCCGCTGAGACATCGCGGAAGGCGATGCCGTATTCCATCATGTTGGCTTCCGCTTCCCTCCCCGCCTGCGGCATATGCACATGCAGGATGGTCGCATCGAGATTCAAGTGAGTCTTCAATTCATCCAGGTCGGCATGGAAAGAGATGCGCAAGGCCTCGCCCGGCTTGCCCAGCAATGGCGGTGCATGGAGTTGCGCGCCATCGGGGCTGAGGTTGACGATATGGACCATCTCGTGGGCGCCCTGTGCATCGGTTGCAGTAGCGCCGAGGTTCACGTTGGCCCAGGGCGACCGGCGCAGCTTCTGCACGCGTACCTCGGCGGGGTAATCCAGATGCATGTAATGGACGGGACTGAT
>DASTGP010000073.1:0-50874 GCA_035605585.1 Gallionella sp.
CCGCTGCCAAAGAAATGCTTGAATTCGTAGATGCCGCGCGGTGTCAGCATGAATTTCTGCGTGGTGCTGCGCGAGACGGTCGATTCGTGCAGGTCGAGCGCCTCCGCAATCTCGCGCAACACCAGCGGGCGCATGCCGATCTCGCCGTGTTCGAGGAAGTTGGTTTGCCGCTCCACGATGGCCTGTGCCACGCGCAGGATGGTCTCGAAGCGCTGTTGCAGGTTCTTGATCAGCCACTTCGCTTCCTGCAACTGGGTGGCGAGTTGCGAGGCGTTCTTGTCGTCGCGCTGTTGCAGGATGTTGGCGTAGACCTGGTTGATGCGCAGCTTGGGCATCGCTTCCGTGTTGAGGCGGGCGCGCCACTGGTTCTTGTGCTTTTCCACGATCACGTCCGGAACCACGTAGTCCGCGACGCTCTGGTCGAATTCCGCGCCCGGCTTCGGGTTGAGTCCGACGATCATGTGCTGTGCACTGCGCAATTGGTCGTCGGAGCAGCGCAGCAGTTTCTTGATCCTGGCGAAGTCGTGGGCGGCCAGAAGGTCGAGATGCTGGCTTACCAGGCAGATCGCCAAGTCGCGCTGCGGCGTGTCTTCCGGCAGAGCCTTGAGCTGCAGTGCCAGGCATTCGCCCAGGTTGCGCGCGCCCAGGCCGGGCTGGTCGAGGTGCTGCAGCTGTACCAGCGCAGTCTCCAGATCGTCCAGCGTGATCTCCAGTTCGGCGGGCAACAGTTCGGCCAGTTCGGCCAAGTCCTGGACCAGGTAACCGTTCTCGTCCAGCGCATCGACCAGCAGGCCGACTACCCTGCGGTCGCGTTCGTCAAGGGAACTGGTGGTCAGTTGATTGTGCAGGTGTTCGCGCAGGCTGGCCTGTTCGGCGGCCTGTTCCGGGTAGCCGTCGTCCTCGTCGTCGGCGCTGCGTGCCGTTGCGCCGCTGGTGTTCCACTCGGTGGATTCGCTGGTGATCGCATCGCGTTCGTCGCCGGACGAGGAGCCCTCATCATCGTTGCTTGCGCTGACACGAGGTTCTTCGGATGGCGTGTTTGGGGAGTAAGCGGTCGATGAGGATTCATCCGCTGCTTCCAGCAGCGGGTTCTCGTCCAGCATGCGCGCGACTTCCTGATGGATGTCCTGCGTGGAGAGTTGCAGCAAACGGATAGCCTGTTGCAACTGCGGGGTGAGCGTCAGTTGCTGGGACAGCCTGAGTTGGAGAGATGCCTTCATGCCTGGTGTTTTTTTCCGGGCTTCATTTTCTGTTACAGCTTGAAATGTTCACCCAGATATACTTTCCTCACGCCTTCATTATAGATGATTTCCTCCGGCTTGCCTTCGGCCATCACTGCGCCCGCATTGATGATGTAGGCGCGGTCGCAGATGCCCAGCGTTTCGCGCACGTTGTGGTCGGTAATCAGCACGCCGATGTTGCGCTCCTTGAGAAAGCGGATGATCTTCTGGATGTCCAGCACGGCAATGGGATCCACGCCGGCGAACGGCTCATCGAGCAGGATGAACCGAGGGTCGGTCGCCAGCGCGCGCGCGATTTCGACGCGCCGCCGCTCGCCGCCCGACAGGCTGATGGCGGGATTGTTGCGGATATGGGTGATGTGCAGGTCTTCCAGCAATTCTTCCAGGCGGTTCTGAATCTCGTCGTCGGACAATTCCTGCAGCTCCAGCACCGCCCGGATGTTCTGCGCCACGGTCATGCGACGGAAGATCGATGCCTCCTGAGGCAGGTAGCCCACTCCCAGGCGCGCGCGGCGGTGGATGGGGAGGTGCGTGATATTCTGTCCGTCGATGAAGATCTCGCCGCCGTCGGCAGCGACCAATCCGACGATCATATAGAACGAAGTGGTCTTGCCGGCGCCGTTCGGGCCGAGCAGGCCGACGACTTCGCCGCTGTTTAGCGACAACGAGGCGTCGTGTACCACGACACGGGAGCCGTATTTTTTCTTCAGGCCAACTGCACGCAATTCGCTCATTTCTATTCTTCCGTCGGGGAGATCGATTCGCTTGGTTTGATGCGCATCGCATCGGGCGCCGCCGGTTTGGCCGCGCCATCCTTGGGTTTGGGTTGCAAGATCGCCCGCACCCGCTTGGGCGGAGCGCCTGCGGACGAGGCGTCGGTGCTGTTCACCTGGAAGATATCGGTCTTCTGGTTGTAGGTGATGTGCTCGCCGCGCACCTCGTCGAGGTTGCGCTTGACGCGCGCCTTCACGTAAAAGTCCACTGTCTCTGCGCGGGTGTCGTATTCGATACGTTCGCCGTAGCCCTCCACGTACTCGTCCAGCCCTTCGCGCTTCTGCCGGAAGCTGGCGGTCTTGCCGTAAGCGGTGCCATGTTTGAAACCTTCCTGGTCCTGTACGACGACGATCTTGTCTCCGCGGATGACCATCGTGCCCTGGGTCAGTTGCACATTCCCGAGGAAGGTGCTGATCTGTTGCGCATCATCCACCAGCACCTGGTCGGCCTCGATGTGCACCGGCTTGTCGCGGTCCGCACGCTCGGCAAAGCAGGCTGGTGCAACCAGCAACAGCAGAAGGGCGAGCGTCAGTTTATTTAGGTGTGGGTACATGTTCGCTTCTTACCTGCGATATCAGTTTCAGGGTGCGTGCGTTGTTGTCCATTTCCAGCCCGATCGCGTGTATGGTGTTGTGCGCGTCGACGATGGTGACCGGCCGGTCGGTGTCAGCCCAATCCCGGTCCGGGACGACATGCAGAAAATCGGTTTGCAGGGTCAGTTCCTCCCGGTCGGAACTGGCCTCGCGCAGCACCTCGACGTCGTCGTACAGGAAGACCTCATCTCCGCGTTTCGAGACGGTGCCCCGCTTGGCGATGACATGGATCGCCGGGCGTTCGGCGGACAGCGTGGTCAGGCGCGGCACTTCCAGCGTGGTGCTGTCGTCGTCCGGATAGTGCTGCATCTTCTTCGCCGCCATGATGAAGCGCGGAGCGCCCTGCGTGTTGTACTTGACGGCGGAAAAGTTCTCCATGATGGCGTCGGGATCGTGGCGCTTGCTGGCATCCGGTTTCGCGGCCTCGGGCTGCACTTGCTGGTTCAGCCAGTAGGTGACACCCAGCAACCCCAATAACGGCAGCAACGGCAGCCAGTAACGGGCGCGGGAGGCAAGGGTCATTTCAGGTAGTGAGACAGTTGCGCATCCAAGGTTCCCTGCGCCGACATGATCATCTCGCAGGCTTCGCGCACGGCACCGCGACCGCCGCCGAGTTGCGTGACGTAGTCGGCATGCTCCCGAACCAGGCGGGGGGACTCCGGCACGCAGATCGACAGGCCGACATGGCGCATCACGCACAGATCCACCACGTCGTCGCCCATGTAAGCGGCGGCATCGCGCGACAGCTTGAGCTTGTTGAGCAGGTCGAGCATCGCGTCCAGCTTGCGTTCAACGCCCTGGTAGACATGGCTGATGCCGAGATTTTGCGCGCGCAGTTCGACGCAGCGCGAAGTGCGGCCGGTGATGATGGCGACTTCCACGCCGCTGGCGCGCAGCATCTTGATGCCGTGTCCGTCGAGCGAGTTGAATCGTTTGAATTCGTCGCCGGAATCGGACAGGTACAGCCCGCCGTCGGTCATGACGCCATCCACATCGAAGGCCATCAGGCGGATCAGTTTTGCGCGGCTCAACATCATGGTTTTCCCCTAAATAACTTTTGCGTGTAACAAGTCGTGCATATTCAACGCGCCGACCAGCCTATGTTGCTCGTCCACCACCAGCATCTGGCTGATGTTGTATTGCTCCATCATCTGCACCGCTTCGGCGGCAAGGTTGTCCGGGCCGATACAGCGAGGGTTGGCGGACATCACGCTCCGCACCGGAGTCGCGCCGAAGTCCAGCCGCTTCTCCAGGGTGCGGCGCAAGTCGCCGTCGGTATAGATGCCTAGCACGCGTCGCTGATCGTCCACGATCGCGGTCATGCCCACGCCCTTTTTCGAGATTTCCAGGATCGCATCGCTCAACATCGCGTTTTCGCGCACCATCGGCACGCGTTCGCCGCTGCGCATGATGTCGCGCACATGGGTGAGCAGGCGTCGCCCCAGGCTGCCACCGGGATGCGAACGCGCGAAATCTTCCTTGCCGAACCCCTTGGCGTCGAGCAGCGCCATCGCCAGCGCGTCGCCCAGCGCCAGTGTCGCGGTGGTGCTGGTGGTCGGAGCCAGCCCCATCGGGCAGGCTTCCTTGTCCACGTGGGCATCGAGGTGGACATCGGCGGACAGGGCCAGACTCGATTTCGGATTGCCGGTCATGCTGATGAGTTTCGCACCCTGGCGTTTGATCACGGGCACGATGGTCATCAGCTCCTGGCTTTCGCCGGAATAGGACAGTGCGATGAACACGTCCTCGCTGGTGATCATGCCGAGGTCGCCGTGGCTGGCCTCGCCCGGATGCACGAAGTAGGCGGGTGTGCCGGTGCTGGCCATGGTCGCGGCGATCTTGCGTGCGATATGCCCGGACTTGCCCATGCCGCTGACGATGACCCGGCCTTCGCAACTGAGGATGAGATCCAGCGCATGCAGGAATTTCTCGTCGAGGCGGGTGCTTAACGCCTGTACGGCAGCTGCTTCGATGTTCAAAACTTCGCGGGCGAGGTCGAGCGCACGTGGCGCGGCGGAAATGTGCTTATTCATGGGAAGGGATTATATCAGCGCAAAATTTTGCAAACCATGCAACTTGCGGCATTATCGGGGACCAACGTATATAACGCATTTGATCGATGGATAGTGCCCTTTCACTCGTCCTTATTCTGCTTGCAACCGCCGTGCTGGTGGTGGTGCTATGCCGCATCCTGCATTTGCCGGTGATGCTGGGTTATCTTGCGGTCGGCATCCTGATCGGCCCGCATGCGCTGGCTTGGATCCCGGATGCGGCGGGGACCCGGCATCTCGCCGAGTTCGGCGTGGTGTTCCTGATGTTCAGTATCGGGCTGGAATTCAGCCTGACGCGATTGAGGGCGATGAAGCGCACGGTGTTCGGACTGGGCGGCGCGCAAGTGGCGGTGACCATCCTGATGGTCATGGCGGCGGTTGCACTGTTCGGGCTCGATTGGCGCGCCGGGCTGGCTCTTGGCGGCGTGTTGGCGATGTCCTCCACCGCGATCGTCAGCAAGATGCTGGTCGAGCGCGCCGAGCTGAATCTGCCCTATGGTCAGCAGATGATGGGTGTGCTGCTGTTCCAGGACCTGGCCGTGGTGCCGTTGCTGATCCTCATTCCGGCGTTGGCGAGCAATGCTGCGGACCTTCCTTCCACGCTTGCTTATGCGACACTGAAGGCGATATTGGTGCTGTTCCTGTTACTGGTGCTGGGGCAGCACATCATGCGACGCTGGTTCCATGTGGTGGCGCAGCAAAAGTCCTCCGAACTTTTCATGCTCAACGTGCTGCTCATCACGCTGGGGTTGGCGTATTTCACCGAGATGGCCGGGTTGTCGCTGGCGCTGGGCGCATTTGTGGCGGGTATGCTGATCTCCGAGACCGAGTACCGCTACCAAGTGGAGGAGGACATCAAGCCCTTCCGCGACGTGCTGCTCGGGTTGTTCTTCGTCACCATCGGCATGAAGCTCAACCTCGGGGCGGTCGTGGCCGACTTCGGCTGGATATTGCTGGCATTGGCCGGATTGATCCTGCTCAAGGCCGTGGTGGTGGTGGTGCTGGCCCGCATTCTCGAGGGCGACTGGGGGGTGGCCCTGCGCAGCGCGATCGGATTGGCGCAAGCGGGCGAGTTCGGGTTTGTGCTGCTGACGCTGGCGGACGGGGCGCACCTGCTTAGCGGCGATGTCATGCAGATCGCCCTCGCCGCGATGCTGTTGTCCATGCTGGCCGCGCCCTTTTTGATCCAGCATGGCGAAGCGATCGCGCGACGTTTTTCCGCCGCTGAATGGACCGGCCGCGCGATGCAGTTGCACCAGATCGCGATTCAGAGCATGTCGAGCAGCGGGCATGTCATCCTGTGCGGCTACGGCCGCAGCGGACAGTCGCTGGGGCGGTTCCTGGAAGAAGAGGGGCTGAGCTTCATTGCGCTTGATCTCGATTCGCGCCGTGTGCGCGAAGCCGCGGCGGCGGGAGAGAGCGTGGTGTACGGCGATGCCGCCAAACATGAAGTGTTGCAGGCGGCCGGATTGATGCGCGCCAAGACGCTGGTCATCACCTACGACGACAAGCACTCCGCGCTGAAGATATTGCACCACGTCAAACAGGCCCGGCCCGACTTGCCGGTGATCGTGCGTACCGCCGACGATACCAATCTCGAAGTGCTCAAGGAGGCAGGTGCGGCCGAAGTGGTGGCCGAGGTGCTGGAGGGGAGTGTGATGCTCGCTTCCCAGGCGCTGCTGATGTCCGGGGTGCCGCTCAACCGCGTCATCCGCCGCATCCAGGAGAGCCGAGCTCGCCGCTACAGTGTGTTCAGCGGCTATTTCCGCACCGCGGCGGACGACGTCGGCGAGATCACGGAAAGCCTGATGCCGCGCTTCCAGAGCGTGATGCTGCGCGAAGGCGACTTCGCGGTGGGGAGAACGCTGGGAGAGATGGAACTGGACGCCTTGGCGGTGGAGGTGAACTCGGTACGCCGCCGCAACGTGCGCGGCCACCAGCCGGCGGGCGACATGCTGTTGCAGACCGAGGATGTGCTGGTGTTGCTGGGGCAGCCGGTGATGCTGGCCGCCGCGGAAAAACGGCTGCGCGAAGGGGAATAAAAAAAAGCCCGCCGAAGCGGGCTGAATGTCACGCCGGGTATTCGATCAGAAGCCCATGCAAACCAGGTAGGTGGTGTCATCGTCGAGGTTGCCGTTCGGTGTTCCTCCTGTGGCAGTTCCCACGGCGGTCGCCATCATCGAACCGGTGGCCGTATTGCCGTCGTCCAGTGTGGTGTCGAGCTGTTTGGCGAACTTGCCCGCGAGGGCATTGGAGCAGACGATATACGACCCCTTCAATCCGGTGATCGGGTTGTTGGCCGCGCTGCTGTTGGTGACGCCGATATTCCCGCCCACGGCATTCTTGGGGATGTAGTCGGCCGCCGTAGTGGATGTCGGGCCCGGAGCCAGGCCGGCCAGGCGGACATGCTGCCAGAAGTCGAAGGATTCTCCGCTGGCGGCGTTCCAGTTGCCCTCGATGATGCCATTGCCATTGCCGTTGGTGGTCGCATTGACATGGGTTGTCGCCCGAGAGTCGTCTCCCGGCAAGGCCTTGAATTTGTCCTGGTAGCCGTAAATGAACACTGGCACGTTCTTGAAGTCCGTCGCCAGATTCTTGACCTTCGCGCTGTTGATGAGCTCCTGCCCCTTCAGCACGCCGCCGAGCAGCAGGCCGATGATCACCAGCACGATCGCGATTTCGATCAAGGTGAAGCCGGATTGATTGCGTTTCATTGTTATCGCCCCCTTTTGTTGTGCCGCAAGCGAAACCACCGCAATCACCGTTCCAGCACGGCTGGGTGGAGTCGCGCGCAGATTAAACCCCGTCAAGTTAATTGTCCATAGGCTGTATTGGCCCGTAGGCAGGCGCTCTTCGCGGGCTGTTGCAAAAAAACAACACTTCCCAGCTAAACTTTTGACAGTCCTTTGCGCGTCTCTATAAAGTTCGCTCCCAGTGGTGGCAGGGAGGCTTGCAATCACTTGAAGTTGTATAACGTTAATCAATTTTCAATATAGAGGAAAACACATGAAGAAGATCGTTCTCTCTCTGGCAGGCGTGTTGGCAGCAACCGCATTTGCTCCAGAAGCATCTGCTCTGCCCGCGTTTGCTCGTCAAACCGGCATGGCATGCCAAGCTTGCCACTTCCAGAAGTTCCCCGTGCTGAACGGTTTCGGCCGCGCATTCAAGGCAGCCGGCTACACCATGATGGGCGCGCAAGGCAAGGTTGAAGGCGAACACCTGTCTATCCCCGACACCCTGAACGCCGCTATCCTGGCCAAGGTGCGTTACCAGAAGGACAACACCGCCAAGAAGGCTACCGCCACTGCTGCTAACGGTCTGGGCGACGGTCAACTGCAATTCGGCGACGAGCTGAGCCTGTTCTTCGGCGGCCGCGTAGCAGAGAACATCGGCTTCCTGTTCGAAGGCAACACCGTGAATAACGCAGCAGCTGGCGGCACGGGCAACCTGCTGGCCGGCTTCAAGCTGCCGGTGATGTTCGACGTGGGCAGCGCCAAGCTCGGCCTGGTTCCGTTCACCACCGACGCACTGGGCCCTCAGTACGGCTTCGAACTGTCCAGCGGCGGCGTGCTGCGTGCGAACCGTTGGTCTGAACTGCGTCGCGAAGCTTCCGCTGTCCAGTACAACGCCGATCGCGGTGCTGACGCTGGTGCCGCAACCGGCTTCGCGTTCGTGGCTCAGAACGACATGGGCTACATCAACGTGACCAAGTACGCTCCTAGCTTCGGCATGGGTTCCAACGGCGGAACAACTCCTTCCTACGACATGAAGTCCACTTATGTCCGTATCGCCGCGACTCCGACCGTGGGCGACTGGGCGATGGTGGTTGGTGCAGGTAACATGTCCGGCACTTCCCTGACTGGCGCTGCTGGAGCACCTGCGGTTGCGACTCTGATCCAAACCAAGCAGACTTTCTTTGACTTCCAGGCTCACGGCGAACTGGGCGGCAAGGAAATCGGTTTCTATGCTCAGCATGCTTCCGCTCCGGCTACCATTAACACGAACGCCTACAATACTGGCGTTACAACCCGCAAGGCATGGACCCTGGGTGCTGATTACTCTGTAATCCCGCACACACTGGCGATCGGCGCTGCATATCGTAACGCCCAGAACGGTGCTGCTGCTGGTGCAAACGGCGACAACGCCTTCATGGTGACCGCTGTGTACGACCTGGTGCAGAACATTGCTCTGCACCTGAACTACGCAACCTACAGCGGCTCTGCGCACAACGCAGTCGGTTCTCAGAAGAACCAGTACCTGCTGATGCTGGAAGGTGCGTTCTAATAGCGGAATCGAAGAAAGTCGCTTAGTCGACAATCTAAGAATCTGTTAAGCAGTATGAACAGGGGAGACTTCGGTCTCCCCTGTTTTTTTTTGTCGGAAGCCGCTAAACTCGCGCGCCTTTTCGTATCTTTTCAATCAATTATGACGAACGCCGAAAAACTTGCCCGGATCGATGAGTTGCTAAGTACGATCCCGGGCTTTCCCTGCAAGCCTGGCTGTGCAGATTGCTGCGGCCCGGTCGAGATGACAAGGCTGGAGTACCACCGCGCCATCAAGGCTTCCGGCCGAAGCCAAGCGGATGTTAAGTCGCTGATGCAGTCCAGTCTCAAACGCGGCGATTACCGCTGTCCATTGCTTGACCGCAAAACCAATCGATGCTCGGTGTATGCCGTGCGCCCTGCCATTTGCAGGCTGTTCGGTGTGGTCAAGGATCGAATGCCGTGCCCGCATGGCTGTGCTCCCGACGCGGCGGTGCAGCTGAGTGATGAGCGTGCACGTGAGATTCTGGCGCTGGTCGAAGAATTGGGCAGGTGATGCTGGGCGATTTGCCCATGCACCATGCCGTTGGCAGTAGTCGGATGCGGGACGGTGAGTGCTGTCCTGATCGTCAAGGACGTTGCAAAAAACAGGGGAGGCTTCGGTCTCCCCTGTTTTTTGATATCTGTTCGGCGCATTGGCTCTGCGCAGTTGGGGTAAACTTGGACTCAAGTCTTGGAGTGTATTGATGTCCGTTCCCGAAAACCCAGTGTTGACCCGTTTGAAGCTCAGCGGTCGCTTGCCCACGCCCAAAGGGGTGGCGCTGGAGGTGATCAATCTGACGCAGCGGGAGAACGTCTCCAATCATGAAATCGCCCGTTTGATCGGCAGCGATCCCGCGCTGAGCGCGAGGGTCATCAAGGCGGCGAACATGCTGCTTGCCAACCCCGTCAGGCCGATAGTCGGCATTGCGGATGCCGTGACGGTGCTGGGTGCGCGCGCCTTGCGCCAACTGGTGCTGGGTATTGCCCTGATCGTGGATTACCGTCACGGGCCCTGCGAGCAATTCGACTATCCTTATTTCTGGGCGCATTCGTTGCTGACAGGTATCGCCGCGCGCCATTTGGCGCAGCGGACTCGCCTGGCGGCTGCCGAAGAAATCTTCGTGTTGGGACTGCTCGGCAATATCGGGCAATTGGCGCTGGCGACGGTGTACCCGGAGGACTACGGGGTGTTGCTCGAACAGACGCAGGACAAGGCGTTGGCGGAGTTGTACCGCTTGGAGCACGACAAGTTCGGTTGTGATCAGGCAGAGTTGAGCGAGGCGATACTCGCCGAGCTGCAATTCCCGAAAATATTCCAGATGCTGGTGCACGACTTCCCCCGGCCGGAGTTCAGTACGGTGATCGAGGGTTCACGCGAGTGGCGCCTGTTGCATTTGTTGCATGTGGCGTCTCTGATGGCCGATGTGAGTATGTCAAGCCAGCCTGGGCGCGGTGTGTGGCTGGCGAAACTGCGCGCAGAGGCAGCGCGCGCCGGGGTGGAAGAGGATTTCCTGATCGAGGTCGGCGATGCCTGCGCGCGCGATTGGACGGAGTGGGCGGCTTTGCTGAATATGGGGGGCTGGCATATTCCCTCGTTTGCCGAGTTGTTGGCCCAGCCGGATAGTGTCGACGTGGCGATCGATGTGCCGCAATGGCCGCACACCGAGCCGCCCCACTACAAGATGAGGGTGCTGGTAGCCGAGGATGACCGGGCTATGTTGCGGCTGCTGGAGGCGATGCTGAAATCCTCGGGGCATGATGTGGCGGTCGCGCGTAACGGCGCAGAGGCGATGCGTTTGCTCGATCAGGTGCGCCCCCAGTTGCTGATCACGGACTGGGCGATGCCGGAGATGGACGGTATCGAGCTGTGCCGCAAGCTGCGCGAGACCGCCGAGGGACGCAATGTGTACGTGACCATCCTGACTGCGCAAGAAAGCGTGGACAAGCTGGTCGAGGCATTCGAGGCCGGCGCGGACGATTACCTGGTCAAGCCGCTCACGCAGAAGATATTTTTCGCGCGGCTGCGGGCCGCGCAGCGGGTGGTGCAACTGCAGGAAGAGTTGGCTTTCGATCGCGAGCAATTGGTGCGCTTTTCCCGCGAGCTGGCCGCATCCAATGAGCGTTTGCAGCAACTGGCATTGACCGATGCACTGACTGAATTGCCCAACCGCCGGTTTGCGATGGAGCGTCTCGAGCAGGAGTGGGCATTGTCTCAGCGAGGGGAGCGCGCGCTGTCCTGCATGATGGTCGACATCGATCATTTCAAGTCGATCAACGATGAGTTCGGTCATCAGACGGGGGACGAAGCGCTGAAATTTGTCGCCGACACCTTGCGCCAGTCTGCACGCACTCAGGACGTGGTGTGCCGCTATGGCGGCGAAGAGTTCGTGGTGATCTGTCCGGATACCGATATCGAGGCGGCGCGCCAGTGTGCCGAGCGGTTGCGGCAGAATGTGACGGCGCTCACCCTGAAGGCTCCAGGGGGGGGAATCAATTTGACTGTCAGTATCGGCGTGGCGGAAAAGAAACCGGACACCGAGTCAATCGAAGGGCTGCTGTTCCGCGCCGACGAGCGTTTGTATGCGGCGAAAGAGGCCGGACGAAATCGGGTGGTTTTTGAAAAATAAATGGGGCGAATTTATAACTCATTGATACCCCGCGAGATAAATTTTCAAGAAGTGCCCTAAAGTTTTTTCCGATGTTGCCGATAACGAAACCAAAGACTCCTTGCGAGCCAATATTTTCCCGACCCTCCGTCCTCGTTTTGAGGCGGAGGGTTTTGTCTTTGTAAGAAAAATTCCTACATACCCCGTTCCGGATTTCTTACAAAAAAAACGGCACGCTTCTGATTTCCTCCCATCGCCCCGGCCGGAATAATGCGACCGTCGAGATTAGGTATGCATACGGTACCGTACTCATCGAAAACGAAGCTTGTTCCATCTGTTCTTCACCGGTTTACAAGGGGGCAACATGAACACCATGCAATTGCAAGAAGGCATACGCGAAATGAATCTGACTTATCTGATGCTGGCCCAGCAGATGATCAAGGAAGACAAGCCGGCCGCGATTTTCCGTTTGGGGTTGAGTCAGGACCTGGTGGAGGTGATTGCCAATCTGACTCCCGCGCAAGTGATCAAGATGGCGGCATCGAACATGTTGCTGTGCCGTTTCCGCTTCGACGAGAATCTGCTGCTCAACATGGTCACCGGCTTCAGCAAGGATCGCATGATGTCCCAGGCGCATGCGGCGATCCTCATGTCGGCCCAGCCCGTCGAAGAACTGGCATAGAAAGGTGGTCGCCGTGTCCGCTAAAACCGTACTGGGTGAGGCTCAGCAGGTCAAGGTTGCCATCGAGTTGATCGAGCTGGGAGCACGACTGCAATTGCTGCAGGAAGAGACTTCGCTGAGTCGTGAGCGCTTGCTCCGGCTTTACAAGGAGATCAAGGGAGAATCGCCCTCCAAGGGGATGTTGCCTTACTCGACCGATTGGTTCATGAGCTGGCAGCCGAACATTCATTCGTCCTTGTTCATGGACATTTACCAGTTCCTGGTCAGGAACGCCGGCATCGATGGCGTGCAGGCGCTGATCACCGCATACCGTTTGTATCTCGACCAGATGCAGGGTGTCGATGGCGCCGAGCCGGTGTTGAGCATTACCCGCGCATGGTTCCTGGTGCGCTTCTTCAATGCGGGGATGCTGAAACTCGTTCCGTGCAAGGAGTGCGGCGGCCACTTTGTGACGCATGCGGACGACTTGCATAACAACTACGTGTGTGGCATCTGCCATCCTCCCGCAAGGGCAGGAAAAACCAAGGCGGCCAAGCTGGTGGATATCGCCGCCGCGGCCTGAAACTTCCTCTGCCTCCCGCCGCGCTCGGGCGCCAGCCCGAGCTTCGCCGTCCATGCCGCTGGACCGCGGTGTGCCATTGGCTTCCAAGTGGCTGCCCATAATGCCGATTTGCTTTAGAATGACGCGGTCATGACTTTGTGCGCTGATCGTAACGGCACAAACTGGCACCGCCTCGGGTGGGGTGGAAAACAGCATGGAGCGAGGAGAGTATGTTAGTCATCGTCGGTTATGTGGTGGTGTTGGGCTCGGTGTTCGGCGGTTTTGCGATGGCGGGCGGGCACTTGGGAGCGTTGTTCCAGCCGTTGGAGTTGTTGATGATCGGCGGGGCCGCGCTCGGCGCTTTTTTTGTGGGCAACTCCAACAAGGCGATCAAGGCCACGCTGAAAGACCTGCCGACGGTGTTCAAAGGGCCGAAATACACCAAAGAGACATACATGGAGCTGATGGCGCTGCTGTATGAGCTGCTTGGCAAAGTGCGCAAGGAAGGGTTGATGTCGATCGAAGGCGATGTCGAGAAACCCGAAGAGAGTCCGATCTTTGCCAAATATCCCCAAGTTCTCGCGGATCATCATGTGGTCGAATTCATGACCGATTATTTGCGCATCATGGTCAGCGGCAACCTGAACGCCATGGAAATCGAAAATCTGATGGATGTCGAAATCGAGACGCATCACCACGAAGCGCTGGTGTCCTCCCATGTGATCTCAAGGCTGGGGGACGGGATGCCGGCTTTCGGTATCGTGGCTGCGGTGATGGGGGTGGTGCACACGATGGAGTCGGTCGGCATCCCTCCGGCGGAATTGGGGATATTGATCGCCCACGCACTGGTGGGTACCTTCCTCGGCATCTTGCTGGCCTACGGGTTCGTCGGTCCATTGGCTACGCTGCTGGAACAGAAGGCCGAAGAGGGCACCAAGATGTTCCAGACCATCAAGGTCACGCTGCTGGCCAATCTCAATGGCTATGCGCCGGCGATGGCTGTCGAATTCGGCCGCAAGGTGCTGAACTCTACCGAGCGTCCTGGCTTTATCGAGCTGGAACAACACGTCAAACAGAAACGCTAGGCGATAGTCATGGCCGATGACAGGAACAAGAAGCCCATCGTTGTAAAACGCATCAAGAAAGTGGTGGGCGGGCATCACGGCGGTGCGTGGAAGATCGCCTATGCCGACTTCGTGACGGCGATGATGGCCTTCTTCCTGTTGATGTGGTTGCTGGGTTCGACGGCCAAGGGTGATTTGCAGGGAATTTCCGAATATTTCAAGACTCCGCTTAAGGTGGCCCTGATGGGCGGCGAGGGCAGTGGCGATAGCACCAGCATCATCAAGGGGGGCGGTAAGGATCTGACTCGCAGCGAGGGGCAGGTCAAATCCGGCGCGCAGCTCGAAGAAAAGAAAATCGTCGATATCAAGGCCGCGCAGCAGGAAATACTGCGCATCGAGCACGAGAAGGAAGTGGCCAAGCTCAAGGAGCTGAAGGCCAACATCGAGAAGGTGATCGATAGCAACCCCAAGTTGCAGAAATTCAAGAACCAGATCCTGCTCGATATCACCAGCGAAGGGCTGCGCATCCAGATCGTCGACGAGCAGAACCGCGCGATGTTCCAGAGCGGGCGCGCGCAGCTCGAACCCTATACCAAGGAAATCCTGCACGAGATCGGCAAGGCGCTGAACGATGTGCCCAACAAGATCAGCCTGTCGGGCCACACCGACGCTGCGCCTTACAGTGGCGGCGGCAAGGGCTACAGCAACTGGGAGTTGTCCGCCGACCGGGCCAATGCATCGCGCCGCGAGTTGATCGCGGGCGGCATGGCGGAGGATAAGATTGTGCGCGTGGTGGGCTTGTCGTCGGCGGTGCTGTTCAACAAGGACGATCCGCTGAGCCCGGTCAATCGTCGCATCAGTCTGATCGTGATGAACAAGAAGGCCGAAGAGGCAGCGCGGCACGACGGCGGCAAGGTTGGGGTGGAAGCCGAGGCGAACGATGAAAAGCTTGGCGATACCATCAAGCAGAGTGTGGGGGCGCTGCCCCCCGCGACCACGCCGCCTGCCAAGGCCAACTGACACGCTGCTGCCGATTCCCTATTCCGAACCGAATGCCCGGCGTTATTGTCGCCGGGTATTTCTTTCCTGAATTCCGTCTGTGCACCTCCGGGCGAGGCGCGCTTCCAAACGGCAGGTTTAATTGCGGGCTGTCCGCGATGTAGGAATTTCGCCTACGGACTTGTAGGAAGCTCGCCTAAACACCCGAATTGACGAGGTTTTTTATCTCTGTTTGCCTAAAGAAAATGGATTTGTTGCCGTTAGAGTACAGACCATAGCGGGGATGCCCCATACGGCCCGGCGCCCAGGAGAAGACAAAAATGAATAATTGGTGGAGCAGGCTTTCGCTCAAGAACAAGCTGCAGATCCCCATCCAGCTCATTCTGCTGGCGATCATGGTGATCGCGCAGCGCACCGCGCTGGACAAGTTTGAGGAGCGAGTGTTTGAGGAAACCAGGCAAAAAGCTGCGGTCGCGGCCGACGGAGTGCTGAACGGGCTGAATATGCTGATGCTCAACGGCATCATCAGCGATGCCGGGCAGCGAGCGCTGTTCGTCAAGAAGATGGGGGCCTCGGATAATGTGCTGGACCTGAGGGTCATCCGCAACAAGCCGGTGCAAGACCAGTTCGGCGCAGGACTGCCCGCCGAGCAGGCGCAGGATGAGATGGACAAGCTCGCTTTGTCCTCCGGCAAGGAGCAGACCGGTTTGCAGGAGAAGAATGGCGCGCAGGCCTTGCGCGTGGTGGTGCCGTTCATCGCCAGGAAAGATTTTCGCGGCACTAATTGCCTGATGTGCCATACCGTCCCGGAAGGAACAGTCAATGGTGCCGCCAGCATCACCGTGGATATTTCCAACGAGCTGGCGGTGATCCGCAAGGCCAACATGGTGCTGTGGGGCGCGCAGGTCGTGGTGCAGATATTCCTGTATTTCCTTATCGGCTGGCTGATCAGTTTCGTCATCCGTCCCACCCGTGAATTGCAAAAAGCCATGCAGACCATGCAGGCCGACAGCGATCTGTCCAAGCGTGTTGCGGTGCGCAGCGAAGACGAGATCGGCAAGACCGCACAGGCCTTCAATGAACTCACCGGCAGCTTTCAAGTCGCTGTCAGCCAGGTCGAGGGACATGCTACCCAAGTGGCGGACGCCGCGCATTCTCTGGCGGAAGACGCCGGGCAGCTCGCGCAAAGCGCCCAGTCGCAGAGTGACGCGGCCGCCGCTACGTCAAGCGCAGTCGAGCAGGTGAGCGCGAGCATCGCGCAGGTCGCCGAAGGCGCCAATCAGGTGGCGAGACTGTCGCACGAGAGCCTGGAGCGGGCCAACCGGGGACAAGAGAGCCTGAACGAGATGGTGCAGGAGCTGGAGCGAGTAGAAAGCGCGGTCAAGGAGATTGCGACTTCGGTGGGTGAATTCGTCAGCAACACCCAGAGCATCACCAACATGACCCAGCAGGTGCGCGACATCGCTGAACAGACCAACCTGCTGGCGCTGAATGCGGCGATCGAGGCCGCGCGTGCCGGCGAGCAGGGGCGCGGCTTCGCGGTGGTGGCGGACGAGGTGCGCAAACTGGCGGAGAAGTCCGCCCAGTCGGCCACACAGATCGACGAGGTGACGCAATCTCTGGGGGCGCAATCCGGCCAGGTCGAGAAGACCGTACAGCGCGGCATGAGCGCGTTGCAGAGCAGCCAGGATCACATCCGCGAGGTGACGGGCGTGCTGGTCGAGGCGAACACGTCGGTGGACAACGTCAATCGCGGGCTGGAAGAGATTTCCGTTTCCATCAACAGGCAGCGCGATGCCAGCCAGGAGATCGCGCGCAACGTCGACCAGATCGCCATGATGGCGAGCCGCAGCAACGACGTGGTCAAGCGCACGGTGGGAGCGGTAAAGTCGATGGAACTGCTTTCCGAAAATCTTAGCAAGACCGTCAGGCGTTTCAAGGTTTAACGCTGATAGCAATCAACCGTACAGGTGAACGAAATGAAAAATTGGTGGAGTGCCCTTTCGATCAAGAACAAGTTGCAGATCCCCATCCAGTTGTTGTTGCTGGTGGTGCTGATCAGTGCGCAGCGTTGGGCTTTCGACCAGTACGAGGCACGGGTGCTGGAAGATGCGAAGAACCGGGCGGCAATTCCCGCGGACGGCGTGTTCAACGGGCTGAACATGATGATGCTGAATGGCACCATCAGCGATGCCGAGCAACGGCGCCTGTTCGTCAAAAAGATGGCGGCATCCACCAATGCGGAAGAACTGCGCACCATTCGCGGCAAACAGGTTCAGGAGCAGTTCGGTCAGGCGCAGGCCGACGAGCAGGCCAAGAATGAACTGGATCGTTTGGCGCTGCAGAGCGGGCAGCGACAGAGCGAATTGTTCGACCGCGATGGGAAACGGATATTGCGCGTGGTCGAGCCGTTTGCGGCGGCCAAGGATTTTCGCGGCACCGGTACCAATTGCCTGCAATGCCACACCGTCGAGGATGGCGCGGTGGTCGGCGCAGTCAGCGTGAGCTTGGACATGACGGCGGAATACGCAGCGATGAATCGTGCCAGCGCGATACTGTGGGGCGGGCAGTTGCTGATCCAGCTGGTGCTGTTCTTTGTGATCGGCTGGCTGATCAATCAGGTGACACGGCCGACTCGTGAATTGCAGCAGATCATGCTGGCGATGCAGGCTGACGGCGATTTGACGCGCCGCGTCAAAGTGCGCAGCAAGGACGAGGTGGGGCAGATGGCGGTTGCGTTCAATGCGCTGATCGACAGCTTTACCACCATCATTCGCCAGGTGCTCGGCAATGCCGAGCAGGTGAGCAAGACGGCGAGCCGCATCGCCGCCACGTCGGCGGGCATCACCCACAGTTCGCAGGCCCAGAGCGAGGCTGCCTCTTCCACCGCGGCAGCGGTGGAGGCCGTGACCGTCAGCATCAATTCGGTGGCGGAAAATACCCAGGCTGTGCGCAACCTGTCCGAGAAAAGCCTGCAACAGACCGAGTCGGGAAACCGCAGCGTGTCGGAGATGGTGCATGAGATCCAGAGCATCGAAAACACCGTGCAGCAGATTGCTCAGGCGGCCGACGAGTTCGTCGAGAGCGCTCGCACCATCGCCAGCATGACCCAGCAGGTCAAGGACATCGCCGACCAGACCAACCTGCTGGCGCTGAACGCGGCGATCGAGGCGGCGCGCGCCGGCGAGCAGGGGCGTGGCTTTGCCGTGGTGGCCGACGAGGTGCGCAAGCTGGCGGAGAAGTCCGCTCAGTCGGCGACCGAGATCGACAAGGTGACCAGCAAGCTGGACGAGAAATCGAATCGCGTCGAGCAGTCCATCGCTTCCGGCGCGCAGTCCCTGCAAACCACCCACAAGCATGTCGAGAAGATGTCCATTGTGCTGAGCGAGGCTGGAGCGGCGGTCAGGGAGTCGAACGTGGGGGTCGGAGAGATCGCGGTGTCGGTTTCCGAGCAGGGCAGGGCCAGCAGCGAGATCGCGCGCAATGTCGAGCAGATCGCCAAAATGGCCGAGAACAACTACGTTGCGATCGAGCAAACGGGGCGTGACATTGCCGAGCTGGAGCGCATGGGCGTTGAATTGCAGGGCGCTGTCGCGCGGTTCAGGGTGTAACGTCCGAGAGTGCCCGCCGAGGTATAGGAGAACGAAACATGCAAAAGAAAATGCTGACGTTGATCGTGCTGTTCGCCTTTGCCATCGTTGCCGTCATCGCGCTGTCCTGGATCGGGATGAACAAGCTCGGCAAGCTCCAGGAGGAAAGTTACGCGCGCGCCGAGGAAAGCGCACAGGCGACGGCGGCCTCTTTCATCGGTGCAGAGTTGTACCAGATCGTTTCCAACAGCGTGTTCAGCAAGAACCTGTCAGAAAGCCATAAGGAGTGGCAGGCGGGAAAAGAACGAGCTGGCAGGGAGCTCGCCAATGTCGATCGTATCGTCGATACGGAAGAGGAACGCCAGTTCGCCAAGGCGGCCCATCAGGCTTACGACAATTTCGTCCGCGATTATGAAAATGACATGCTGCCGCTGTTGCGTATGGAGCAGAAGAACATGGCAGAAATCGTCGCCGTTGACGACAAACTCGATATCCAGTCGGCGGCGCTTGCCGACAATATGAACAAGATCAGGGATGCGTTGAACAAGGACGGCCGCGGGGCTCAGGACTCGTTCGTTTCCGCCCACAATGCAACCACAACCGGGTTGCTCGCCGCCGGTATTGTTATCTTGGTCGCCGCGGTAATATTCGGACTGGGTATCACGCGCAAGGTCCTGCGCCAGCTGGGTGGCGATCCGGAGGAGGTGGCGCAAGTGGTGAACACCATGGCCGCGGGCAACTTCGCCGTTGCACCACGCCACAGGCCTGTTCCGGGCAGCTTGCTGGCGGATTCATACCAGATGCAGGCGGCATTGCGCGACATGATAGGCCAGATCAAGAACCAGGCGGATCAAGTCGGCGACATGGCGCACAGCCTCGCGTCATCGGCCAAACAGATCGCCGAGAACGTCAATAACGAATCGGATGCGGTGAGCGGCATGGCGGCTGCGATCGAGGAAATGAGTGTATCCACCACGCACATCAGCGATCAGGGCGGAAATGCCAAGCGTATTGCCGACGAGTCTCGCAGCAGTGCCGAGCACGGTACGCAAGTGGTCAATCGGACGGTATCCGGGCTGCTGGCGACCGCGCAGGAGATCGAGAGCGCTTCCGGCGAGGTGTCGCGCCTGGGCGAAAACGCGTCGCGCATCAGCGATGTGGTGAGGGTCATCAAGGAGATCGCGGACCAGACCAACCTGTTGGCGCTGAATGCGGCGATCGAGGCGGCGCGCGCAGGCGAACAGGGCCGCGGCTTTGCCGTGGTGGCGGATGAGGTGCGCAAGCTGGCCGAGCGCACTGCCAATGCGACCAACGAGATCAACGAGATGTCCGCCAGGATCGGCGAAGTGGCGAACAACGCCCTGAGCGGCATGGACAAGGTGGTGAATACGACCCGGCAGGGCGTGGCCGATGCCGAAACGGCACAGGGCTCGATCGCATCCATCCAGCAAAGTTTCGGCGAAGTGTCCGGCGTGATCGACGATATTTCCGCCGCGCTTGCCGAACAGAACATCGCCTCGACCGACCTGGCGAAGAGCACGGAGCGTGTGGCGCAAATGTCCGAGGAGAATTCCAGCGCGGCGCAAAGCCTGTTGCAACTGGCCAATGCTCTCGAGGAAAAGGCGGCACAAGTGCGCGGTGCGGTGGAAGTGTTCAAGGTATAAGGATTAATCATGCAAAACAAGAGCGCATATGTGACGCAAAAGGAAGTGCCTTTCCCGCCGGGGACGGTCTTGATCTCCAAGACCGACACCAGGGGCGTCATCACCTATGTCAACGACGCGTTCGTGGCCATCTCCGGTTATGCGCGCGAGGAACTGCTTGGGCAGAACCATAACCTGGTTCGCCATCCCGACATGCCGCCGCAGGCCTTCGGGTGGCTGTGGAACACGCTGAAAGCGGGGCGTCCGTGGCGCGGCATGGTGAAGAACCGTTGCAAGAACGGCGACCACTACTGGGTCCGCGCCACCATCGCACCCATCATCGAGAGCGGAAATATCACCGGCTACGTGTCGGTGCGCCGTCCGCCGACGCGGCAACAGATTGCCGAAGCGGAGGCCTTGTACCGGAAGTTGAGCGTGAGCGGTGCGCA
This sequence comes from Gallionella sp., assembly GCA_035605585.1. Classification (GTDB taxonomy): domain Bacteria; phylum Pseudomonadota; class Gammaproteobacteria; order Burkholderiales; family Gallionellaceae; genus Gallionella. The sequence goes on from DASTGP010000073.1 coordinate 20,538, forward strand.
GGTCGTGTCGAAATACGAGCGGCTGAAGTTCAAGAACTGGCCGCTGACCGCCAAGATGCAAGTGCTGATCCAGGCGACGCTGATCATCGTGTTGAGCTTGGCGCAGGTCTATATTTCCTCGAATCTCAGGGGCGAGTCGAAGATGCTGGCCACCGAGCAGGGGCAGCAGCTGGCCAACGAGATCATCGACAGTTCGAACATGCTGATGGTGACGGGGCAGATCGGCGAGGCGGGCAACCGCCAGCTGCTGATCAAGAAGATAGCCTCGTCCAGCGACGTCAAGTCGGCGCAGATCGTTCGCACCAAACCGGTCGCGGATATGTATGGGCCCGGCCTGCCCGAGGAACAGGTCAAGGATGAATTGCAACGGCAGGTGATCGAGAGCAAGCAGCAGAGCGTGACCTTCACCAAGGATGCTCAAGGTTTGCCGATCTTGCGGGTGGTGACGCCGGTGGTGGCGAGCAAGAATTTCCACGGTACCGATTGCACCGGCTGCCATGCCGTGGCGGAAGGTACAGTGCTCGGGGCGACCGACGTGGTGATTGACATGAAGCCGGACTATGATCGCATCCACCGCATGGAAATGCAGACGATAGGCGGCCAGATCGCGTTGCAGATATTCCTGTTCTTCTTCATCGGCTATTGCGTCCGTCGTTATGTCGACCGCCCGGCCAATGCGGTCAAGCGGGAATTCAGGAATGTCATGGAAGGCAATCTCGACACCGAGCTGGATATCTCAGGCTGGGATGAGATGGGCTCTTTGTTGTGCGAGATCCAGGCGATGCAGACCTATCTGCGTACCATGGTGGACGAGATCGTCACGCCGGTGGCGCAGATCCGGAAACGCATCGAGGACATGGATGCCAGGGTGTCCGGTGTGGCGGACAATGCAATGACCGAGCAGGATCACATCCAGCGCATCGCAAGCACGATGGAGGAATTCAGCCAGTCGGTCGCCGAAGTGGCGAACATGGCGGACGATTCGCTCAAGGACGCGCGGGCGATGCAAAAGATCGTCGAGGAAAATAATCGCAATATGGAGCTCAGCATCGCCGCGACCACCAAGGTGTCGGATACGGTGCAGGGCTCCAGCAAGACGATTGCAGACCTGGGCGCTTCCATCGAGAAGATTGGCGTGATTGCGAATGCCATCAAGGATATCGCCGACCAGACCAACCTGCTGGCGCTGAATGCGGCAATCGAAGCGGCGCGCGCCGGCGAGCAGGGGCGCGGTTTCGCCGTGGTCGCGGACGAGGTGCGCAAGCTCGCTGAGCGTACGGCCACCAGCACCAAGGATATCGCCAAGACCATCGGTGAGATCAATGCGATCTCCGAAGCGGCGGTGCAATCCATGTACGGCGCGGTGTCCGAGGTTGAAAGCAGCATAAGCCTGATCCGTCAGAATGGCGAAGGGCTGAAAGAGATCATGGGCGCTTCGGTCAATGTCGCAGAGCGCGTCGACCACATCGCCACGGCGTCCCGAGAGCAGTCGGCTGCCGGCGAAAGCGTGGCGGACAGCCTGGAGCGCATCACCGGCCTGGTTGACAATAACACCCAATCCGCCAAGGACGCCAAGGCTGCTGCCGAAGAGCTGGCGAGGTCGGCCGAAGATTTGCGGAAGGCTGGGTATCCGTTGACCAAGTGCGGGCTCGGGTGAGAGGGATTTTGCAATATGATTTTTATCGTGCCATAGCGGCAGAAGCGATGGATACCGGGGAAGTCCGGGGACGGATGTAGAGCTTCAAGAGAGGAATGAGAGATGTCGGACTTATTGAAAAATATTGATGCGCGTACCAAGCTGGCGGGAACCAACAAGCTGGAAATCCTGATGTTCACGCTCGGGCACGACAAGCGCACCGGGCGCGAGGAGACTTTCGGCATCAACGTGTTCAAGGTGCGCGAAGTGATGCGCATCCCGCAGATCACCCGTGCGCCGGAGATGCCTGAGTCGGTGGAGGGCATGGTCAGCCTGCGCGGTGCATTGGTGCCGGTGATCGACCTGGCCAAGTATGCCGGCATCGATTCCGACGACAAGCCCGAGATCATGATCGTCACGGAATACAACGGCCATACGCAGGGATTCCTGGTCAAGGCGGTGGACAACATCCTGCGCCTGGACTGGTCTGCGATGCGCGTGCCGCCCGCGATGCTGGTCGCGCAGATGGGCGGACTGGTGACGGCGATCACCGAGCTCAAGGACAGCCGCCTGGTGATGATGATGGACGTTGAAAAGGTGCTGTCCGAGACCAGTCGTTTCGATGCCGATGATCTGATCATCAAGAGCGTGAAGCCGCTGGGCAAGGAGGACCGTACGGTATTCTTCGCCGACGATTCCACGGTGGCGCGGCACCAGATCGCGCGCACGCTGGACGCGATGGGCGTGAAATACATTGCCGCGATCAACGGCCGCCAGGCGTGGCTGGAACTGTCGAAGATGGCGGACTATGCCGACGCGACGCATACGCAGGTCAAGGACATGGTGCAGGTGATCCTCACCGACGTGGAGATGCCCGAGATGGATGGCTATATGCTGACGCGCAAGATCAAGTCCGACAAGCGTTTCAGCGGCATACCGGTGCTGATGCACTCGTCGCTTTCCAGTTCGTCCAACCAGCAGCTCGGCAAGGCCGTGGGGGTGGACGAATATGTGCCGAAATTCGAGCCGCAGAAGCTGGCTCAGACGTTAGCGCGCTTGTTGGCTTGATACCCATGCAACGCATGCGAGGAGAGGAATGATGAGTTACACAGAAGACATGTTGGGTGGCAATCCGGATAGTTTGCTGGATCATATCGATGCACGCACCAATCTGGCCGGCACCAACAAGATGGAAATCCTGCTGTTCGGTTTGGGCAGCGACGAGAAATTCGGCATCAACGTGTTCAAGGTCAAGGAAGTGTGCCAGGCAGGCAAGATCACCCGGACGCCGAACATGCCGCACGGCGTGGACGGCATCGTGAGCCTGCGCGGCCACGTGATGCCGGTGCTGAACCTGGCGAAGTTCATGGGGGCGCCGGGCGGCGAGCACAACCAGACCATGCTGGTCGCCGAATACAACCGCCACATCCTCGGTTTCCTGGTGCGGGGAGTGGACCGCATCATCCGCGTCGATTGGGACAAGGTGCGTGCTACCGAGGGGATGCTCTCGGACAAGGGCGCGCTCATCACCGCCATCACGGAGCTGGAAGACGGCTCTCTGGTATCCATCCTCGATGTCGAACAGATTCTCGCGAATGCATTCGGAGAAGGCGTGGTCGGCAACGTGGAGCGCGTGGAGTCCGATCGCGAGTTGTGCATCTTTTTTGCGGACGACTCCCTGGTGGCGCGCCGGAAGATCGGCGAGGTGCTGGACAAGATGGGGGTCAAGCACATCCAGGCGAACAACGGGCGCGAGGGCTGGGACCGGCTCAAGGCGATGGCGGACGCGGCGCAAAGCGCCGGTGCCAATCTGCACGACCAGATTCAGGTGATCCTGACCGATGCCGAAATGCCGGAGATGGACGGCTATGTGCTGACCCAGAACGTCAAGAACGACCACCGCTTCGACGGGATTCCGGTGGTGATGCATTCGTCGCTGTCCTCGGATGCGAACCGCGCCATGGGCAAGCGCGTCGGGGTGGACTATTACGTGTCGAAGTTCGATTCGCTGGTGTTGTCTGAAACGCTGCGGCCGTTGCTGGTCTGATGTCGCGGATTTCGTAGGGGCCGGTTTGAAAACGGCCCGTACATAAGGAGATGGTTGTGGGTATAGAAGATACGAAATTTCTGGTGGTGGACGATTTTTCGACGATGCGCCGCATCGTGCGCAACCTGCTCAAGGAACTGGGTTTCGTCAACGTCCAGGAGGCGGAGGACGGTGTCGATGCGCTGGCCAAGTTGCGCGCCGACAAGTTCGATTTCGTGGTGTCCGACTGGAACATGCCGAACATGACCGGCATCGAGTTGTTGCGCAATATCCGCGCGGATGCGAATCTCAAGCACCTGCCGGTGCTGATGGTGACGGCGGAGGCGAAGAAGGAGAACATCATCGAGGCGGCACAGGCAGGTGCGTCGGGTTATGTGGTGAAACCGTTCACCGCAGCGACGCTGGACGAGAAGCTGAAGAAAATTTTTCAAAACATGCAAAAGTGAGTGATGCCATGGCTACCAATACTGCAACCCAAGATTCCGACGATCTCGAAGCCCTGTTCGACAGCATCGTCGCCGCGAACGCCGCGGAATCCGAGCCGCAGGCCGCCGCCAACGAAGGCAGTCCGGCCGGAGGCGCGGATAACACCAAGGTGATCAACCAGATCGGCCAGATGGCGCGCACGCTGCACGACACCTTGCGCGAGCTGGGCTTGCAGAAGGAGATCGAGAAGGCCGCCTCCACCATCCCCGATGCGCGCGACCGCCTGAACTACGTGGCGACGCTGACGCAACAGGCAGCGGAGCGCGTGCTGAATGCCACCGAGGCGGCGCAGCCGGTGGTGGAGAAGATGGAAGTCGAGGCGCACCGCCTGTCCAAGCAATGGGAACTGCTGTTCGAGAAGAAGCTGGATGTCGAGCAGTTCAAGAACCTGGTCACGCAGACCCATGCGTTCCTGTACGAAGTGCCGAAGCAGACCAAGGTGACCAACGCGTACCTCATGGAGATCATGATGGCGCAGGATTTCCAGGACCTGACCGGGCAAGTCATCAAGAAGATCATCGAGGTGACGCAGAACATGGAGCAGCAGTTGCTGGCGGTGTTGCTGGAAAATGCGCCGGCCTCGGTCAAGGCGGAGATCAATACCGGGCTGCTGAACGGGCCGGTCATCAATCCGACGGGACGCACGGACGTGGTGACCAACCAGGATCAGGTAGACGATTTGCTGGAAAGTCTGGGATTTTAACTGTAGGTCGGACTTCAGTCCGACAAGGTGCGTCGGGTTGAAACCCGACCTACGAGGAGTGTAAACATGAACGACTTCGTTGGAATGGAAGAGTTGTTGCAGGACTTCTTGCTGGAAGCTGGGGACATGCTGTCCGAGGTGGACAGCAAGCTGATGGATCTGGAGAAGTATCCCGAGGACAGCAAGCTGCTCAACGAGATATTCCGCGGTTTCCACACGATCAAGGGTGGTGCCGGCTTCCTCAACGCGACCGAGCTGGTGACCTTGTGCCATCTCACCGAGAACCTGTTCGACAAGCTGCGCAATCGCGAACTCACGCTGAGCGCGGAGTTGATGGACGTGATCTTCGCCGCGACCGCCGAGGTGCGCAGGATGTTCGGCGCGTTGCAGCAAAGCCTGCAACCCAGTGCGGCTCCGGCCGATCTGATCGACGGACTGAAGGCGGCATTGAGCGGGAAGGCCATTGCGCCGGTTGCGAAGAGCGCGGCACCGGCAGCCAGTCCTGCGCCGGCACCGAGTGCGCCCGTTCCGGCGGGAGCGGACGGCGTGGACTGGGAAAAACTGTATAACGCGCTGACCGGCGGCAACGATATCGTTGCGCAAGTGGGAGCGACACGCGACCCGGAAGAGATCAAGCAGGCGGTCAGCGAAGAAGAGTCCACCAAGAAGGCCTTTGGGCGCCGCGCGAGCGACGTGCCCGGCGCCACCGTCGGGCGCCGCGCGGGTGACGTGCCCGCCGGCGAGGCCAAGGAGACCACCATCCGCGTGGATACCGAGCGTCTGGACCAAGTGCTGAACCTGTCCGGCGAGATCGGCCTGACCAAGAACCGCCTGACCCACCTGCGTTCCAACATCATGCAGGGCCGCAACGACGTGGACACTCTGCGTGAGCTCGACCAGTCGGTCAGCCAGTTGGACATGCTGGTGGTGAACCTGCAGAACGCGGTGATGAAGACGCGCATGCAGCCCATCGGCCGCCTGTTCAAGAAATATCCGCGCTTGGCGCGCGACCTGGCGCGTTCGCTGGGCAAGGACGTCGAGCTGGTGCTGTCCGGCGAGGAGACCGAGATGGACAAGACCATGATCGAGGACCTCAACGATCCGCTGGTGCACCTGGTGCGCAACGCGGTCGACCACGGTGTGGAAACGGTGGAAGGCCGTATCGCCGCCGGCAAGCCGGAGAAGAGCATGGTCGAACTTTCCGCGCGCCAGGAAGGTGACCACATCCTGATCACCATCGCCGACGACGGCCGCGGCATGCGTCCCGAAGTGATCCGCAACAAGGCGGTCGAGAAAGGGCTGATTACCAACGAGATCGCCAACACCCTGGACGAGAGCCAGTGCCTGGAGTTGATCTTCCTGCCGGGTTTCTCGACCAAGGACGAGATCTCCAGCGTGTCCGGGCGCGGCGTGGGCATGGATGTGGTCAAGACCAACATCCAGAAACTGAACGGTTCGATTTCCATCCACTCGGAGCCCGGCAAGGGCAGCGTGTTCACCATCTCCCTGCCGCTCACCCTGGCGATCCTGCCGGTGCTGATCCTGCGCCTGGGCGAACAGTCGTTCGCCGTGCCGCTGTCGATGGTGCGCGAGATCCTGTCGGTGACGCCGGAGCAGCTGCAGCAGGTTTCCGGCAGGGCGACCATGGTCGTGCGCGGCGAGGTGCTGCCGGTGCTGCCGCTGGCGCAGCTGATCGGCTGGGAACCGAGCGGCACGCCGGAAGTGGGCGTGCTGATGCAGTTCGGCAACAACAGCTTCATCCTGTCGGCGGACGGGTTCGCCGGACATGATGATGTGGTGATCAAGTCGCTGGACACCTTCCGGCCCAAGGGCGTGGCGGGGGTGACCATGTCCAGCGAGGGCGACATCGTGCTGATCCTCGATATCAAGGAACTGCTCAGCGACGTGCGCGGACATTGATGATTACACCGCTGACGCGCGAATTCCAGTTCACCGCGCAGGACTTCCAGCTGATCCGTAAGCTGATCCGCGAGCATGCCGGGATCGCGCTGGGCGACACCAAACAGGAACTGGTTTACAGCCGCCTCGCCAGGCGGCTGCGCGCTACCGGCATCAAGACCTTCGCCGAGTACCTGGAGCGATTGCAGCGCGGCGATGAGACGGAGTGGGAGGCTTTCACCAACTCGCTGACTACCAATCTCACCTCGTTCTTCCGCGAGGCGCACCATTTCCCCATCCTGGCAGAACACCTGCGCAAGTTGGGTACGGCACGACCGATCGTGCTGTGGTGTTCCGCCTGTTCGACGGGGGAAGAGGCCTATTCCATGGCGATGACCGCGGTGGACGCGTTCGGCGGTTTCGACTGTCCGGTCAGGATCATCGCTTCCGATCTCGACACCAAGGTGTTGCAGACTGCGCGCACCGGCCGTTACAAGCTGGAATCCGTGATCAAGATGTCGCCGCAGCAGATCGACCGATTCTTCGTGCGCGGCAAGGGCGAGGATGCCGGCTTCGTGCAGGTACTCCCCGAGCTGCAGCGTATGGTCAGTTTCCAGCGCATCAACCTGCTGGACGGTAACTGGCCGATACGCGAACCGCTGGATGCGATCTTCTGCCGCAATGTGATGATCTACTTCGACAAGGAGACGCAGCTGGCGATACTGAAAAAGTTCGCGCCGCTGCTGTGCAGCGACGGCCTGTTGTTCGCGGGCCACTCCGAGAGTTTTTATCACGCCGATGCCTGGTTCAAGCTGCGCGGTCATACCGTGTACGAGTTGGCCAAGGGCCTGCGCGCATGACGGAGCCTCGCGTCGAACCGGTGCCAGGCGGCGCCCAGGGCGCTTTGCCGGGACGAGGGCGGCACATCATCGTGGTCGGCTCGTCTACCGGCGGCACGGAGGCGCTCAAGGTATTCCTGACGTCGATGCCGGAGCAAGCCCCTCCTATCCTGATCGCGCAGCATATGCCGGAATCGTTCACCCACTCGTTCGCCGCGAGGCTGGACGGGCTGTGCCAGATGCGCGTGAAGGAGGCCGAGCATCGCGAGGTCATCCAGCCGGGACACATCTATCTGGCACCCGGCCATTCCCACCTGCTGCTGGAACGCTGCGGCGCAGGATATTGCACGGCGCTGAGCAAAGACCCGCCGGTGAACCGGCACCGCCCTTCGGTCGAAGTGCTGTTCCGTTCCGCCGCGAAGTTGCTGGGCAGCCATGCTGTCGGCGTGATGCTGACCGGCATGGGCAAGGACGGCGCGGCGGCGATGCTGGAGATGCACCGCGCCGGGGCGTACAACTTTGCCCAGGACGAGGCGAGTTGCGTGGTGTTCGGCATGCCGCGCGAAGCCATCACGCTGGGCGCGGTGGACGAGGTCGTGCCGCTGGAAAAGATGGCCGAACGCGTGCTGGCGCACCTGAAAATCGGCTAATAGCCTTCGAATATTCCTCCTGTTCGCGCGATCGAACTTGCGCAGGTTGCCGATAATCGCCACAACGCCGCATTGCGGCAGGGACGGCCCCCATGGCAGAAGACAGCGATCTAGAAAAAACAGAACAGCCCTCACAGCGGCGACTTGACCAGGCAAGAGAAAAAGGTCAAGTCGCGCGCTCGCGTGAGCTGTCTACCTTCGCCGTGTTGCTGGCGGGGGGCGGGACGCTGTGGGTCATGGGCGATACGTTCACCCAGCACATGGTCAAGCTGCTTCACGACGGCCTGACGCTCGATCGCGAGATGGCGTTCAATCCAAGCCTGATGACGTTGCGTCTGTACGATCTTTCGCTGGAAGTGTTGATCACCTTCGCGCCGCTGCTGCTCGCGGTCCTGTTGGCAGCGGCGTTTTCCCCGATGCTGCTGAACGGCTGGTTGTTCAGTGCCCAGGCGTTGCAGCCGCAGTTCTCCAGGCTGAATCCGATCTCCGGCATCGGCCGGATGTTCTCCATGAACTCGCTGGTGGAGCTGGGCAAGGCGATCGCCAAGTCGCTGCTGATCGGCGGCGTCGGCGCATGGGTGATCTGGCACAACAAGGATGCGGTGATGGCGCTCGGGACCCAATCGGCCATCGATGCCGTTCCGGCAATGGGCCATCTGGTCGGATCGAGTTTCATGATGATCGTCGGCGCGATGCTGTTGATCGTGCTGATCGACGTGCCGTTCCAGATGTGGGACCACAACAAGAAGCTGATGATGACCAAGGAAGAGGTGCGCCAGGAGGCCAAGGAGAGCGAGGGCGATCCGATGGTCAAGGGACGTATCCGCCAGTTGCAGCGCGAAGCCGCGCGCCGCCGCATGATGGCGGCGATCCCGACCGCCGATGTGGTGGTGACCAACCCGACGCACTATGCGGTGGCGCTGAAATACGCCGAGACCGGGATGCGCGCGCCGGTGGTGGTGGCGAAGGGCTCACACCTGATGGCGTTGCGCATCCGCGAGATCGCACGGGAGAACCATGTGCCCATTCTCGAAGCGCCGCCGCTGGCGCGTGCGCTGCACAAGCATACCGATCTCGGCGAATCCATCCCCGAGGCGCTGTACAGCGCCGTCGCCCAGGTGCTGGCCTATGTCTTCCAGTTGCGCAGCTACGAGAAGCAGGGCGGGGCGCGTCCGCAGGAGCCGCGCGAATTGCCGGTGCCGAAGGAGCTCGATCCGGCCAGCCAGCCCCAGGCGGCAGGCCAGGAGGATGTGCGCGAGCTGCCGGGCTGGTAGCCCGGCGCGTCAAATAGCAGCGGAAAACCCCTCTTATTCGCATCATCGCTTGCGCGGTTGGATCCAGATAATAGGCACTACCAAGGAGTCGTTCCCCTCATCGGGGTGACGGAACGAGAGGAAGTGCGAAATGGACCTGCTGCTCACACTGCAAAACTATATCAAGCGCGCCGGACTGGTCAGCATGGCCGGCCCCGTGCTGATCGTGATGATCCTGGCGATGATGGTGCTGCCGTTGCCGCCGATGCTGCTGGACATCCTGTTCACGTTCAACATCGCGGTTGCCATCATGGTGCTGCTGGTCAGCATGAACACCACCAAGCCGCTGGATTTCGCGGTGTTTCCCACCGTGTTGCTGATCACTACGCTGCTGCGCCTGTCGCTGAACGTGGCATCCACCCGCATCGTGCTGCTCGAAGGCCACACCGGCCCTGCCGCCGCGGGTAAGGTGATCGAGTCGTTCGGTCATTTCCTCGTCGGCGGCAACTATGCCGTCGGTATCGTGGTGTTCTCTATCCTGGTGGTGATCAACTTCGTGGTGATCACCAAGGGTGCCGGACGTATCGCCGAGGTGGGCGCGCGCTTCACCCTGGATGCGATGCCCGGCAAGCAGATGGCGATCGATGCGGATCTGAACGCTGGTCTGATCGGCGAGGACGTGGCGCGCAAGCGCCGTGCCGAGATCGCGCAGGAAGCCGACTTCTACGGCTCGATGGACGGTGCGAGCAAGTTCGTGCGCGGCGACGCGGTGGCGGGCATCATCATCCTGTTGATCAACATCGTCGGTGGCCTGATCGTCGGCGTGGTGCAGCACGGCCTCGATATTTCCACTGCGGCCAAGAACTATACGCTGCTGACCATCGGCGACGGCTTGGTCGCGCAGATCCCCGCGCTGGTGATCTCGACCGCGGCCGGTATCGTGGTCAGCCGCGTGTCCAGCGAGGAGAACATCGGCCAGCAACTGGTCGGCCAGCTGTTCAAGCAGCCGCAGATCATCATGCTGACCGCCGCGATCATCGGCTCGATGGGCCTGATCCCCGGCATGCCGAACTTTGCCTTCCTGCTGCTGGCCGGCTCGATGGGTGGCCTGGCCTATTACCTGACGCAAAAGGGAGAGAAGGCCGCCGTGCTGGAACAGGCCGAGGTCACTGCGGCACCGGTCGTCACCGAGTCGCCCGAAGCGAGCTGGGAAGACGTTGCGCAAGTCGATGTGCTGGGACTGGAAGTCGGCTACCGCCTGATCTCGCTGGTGGACAAGGCGCAGGACGGCGACTTGTTGCGCCGCATCAAGGGGATCCGCAAGAAATTCACCCAGGACATCGGCTTCCTGCCGCCGTCGGTACACATTCGCGACAATCTGGACCTGCGCCCTAACGGTTACCGCATCACGCTCAAGGGCGTGGAGATGGGCAGCGGCGAGGCTTACCCGAACCAGTTGCTGGCGATCAATCCCGGCAGCGTGACCGGGGAGCTGGTCGGCATGCAGACGCGCGATCCGGCCTTCGGCCTGCCCGCGGTGTGGATCGATCCGGCGTTGCGCGACCAGGCGCAGGTGATGGGCTACACCGTGGTCGATCCGGGCACGGTGGTGGCGACGCACCTGAGCCACCTGATCAGCACGCGTGCCGCCGAACTGCTCGGCCGCCAGGAAGTGCAGCAGTTGCTCGACCACCTCGGCAAGGTTGCGCCCAAACTGGTCGAGGACCTGGTGCCCAAGACGCTGCCGCTGGGCGTGGTGCAGAAAGTGCTGCAGAACCTGCTGGACGAGGGCATGCACATCCGCGACATGCGTACCATCGTCGAGACGCTGGCCGAGTATGCGCCGCGCAGCCAGGATCCGTTCCAGCTGACTTCGCTGGTGCGCGTGGCGCTCGGCCCGGCCATCGTGCAGCAGTTCTACAACGGGGCGCAGGAGTTGCAGGTAATCGGCATGGACAAGGACCTGGAGTACGTCCTGATGCAGGCGATGCAGTCGAGCCAGAACGGCATCGGCATCGAGCCCGGGTTGGCCGACACCGTGCTGCGCGAATCGCGCGCCGCCGCCCAGGTGCAGGAGCAGATGGGTTTGCCGACCGTGATGCTGGTGCCGGCGCAGCTGCGTGACCTGCTGGCACGCTTCCTGAAACGGGCCGTACCGAACGTCAGGGTGATTTCGCATGATGAGGTGCCGGATTTCAAATCGATCCGGGTGACCGCAATGGTAGGAGGTAGAGCATGAACATCAGAAAATTCATCGCCCCGACGGCACGTCAGGCATTGAGGGATATCCGCGACGAACTGGGCGACGAGGCAGTGATCCTGTCCAACCGCAAGGTGGACGAGGGCGTGGAGATCATCGCCATGGCCAACGAAGCGATCGAACAATTGACCGATCATGCTCCGGTTCAGAAAACCTTGAAGCCCGCGGCCAAGCCGGTCGCCCATGCCGGCCTGTTGGCCATCGCCAAGCCGCTGCAGCAGCAGGCGGAACCGGTCAAGGCTGCCGCCCCCCAACCTGCGGTTGCCGTCCCCCAGTCCACCGACAGCATCCTCGGCGAGATCAAGAACATGCACAGCGTGCTGCAGCAGCAGCTCGCCGCGCTGTCGTGGAACGACGTGCAGCAGCGCGATCCGCAGCGCGCCGCGCTGTTGCGCCGGATGTTGAATTCGGGATTCAGTGCGCTGCTGGCGCGCCAGCTGATGGACAAACTGCCTGCCGCAAAGGCGCAGGGCGAGTCATGGATCAAGCAGGTGTTGAAACGCAATCTGCGCGTGGCGGCCGAGTCCGACGACATCGTCGCCAAGGGCGGCGTGTATGCGTTGATCGGGCCGACCGGGGTGGGCAAGACCACCACCACCGCCAAGCTCGCGGCGCGCGCCGTGGTGCGCTACGGTGCGGACAAGGTGGCGCTGCTGACCACCGACAGCTACCGTATCGGCGCCTACGAGCAGCTCAAGATCTACGGCAAGATCCTTGGCGTGGCGGTGCACGCGGTGAAGGATACCGACGACCTGCGCCTGACCCTTTCGGCGCTCAAGCACAAGCACCTGGTGCTGATCGACACCGTCGGGATGGGGCAGCGCGACGAACGCGTCGGCGACCAGAACGAGATGTTCGACGCGACCGGTGTGCAGCGCTTGCTGCTGCTGAATGCGACCAGCAGCGGCGACACCCTGGAAGACGTGGCGCGCATGTACCACAGCGAAAAAGTGATCGGCTGCATCGCCACCAAACTCGACGAGGCGGCAAGCCTGGGCGCCGTGCTCGACGTGGCGGTGCGTCATCGCCTAGTGATGCATTACATCGCGAACGGCCAGCGCGTACCGGAGGACCTGTATCCCGTCAATCCGGATTACCTGTTGCACCGTGCCTTCAAACCGGCGGAAGAGAAGACGCCGTTCACCCTGCATGAGCTGGAGTTCCCGGCGCTGATGTCCGGCATTTCGACCGGCGAGGCGGCTTATGCGCTCTGAGATCGGGATCGATCAGGCGGAGGGGCTGCGCCGCTTGCTGGTGCGCAACCAGACCCAGGTCGTCACCGTGGTGGCGGGCAAGTCCGGCATCGGCCGGACCAGCTTGACCATCAACCTTGCCGCCGCGCTGGCGCGTTCCGGCAAGGACGTGCTGGTGCTGGACGAGAACCATGCGCCTGACAATCTGCTGGATCGCCTGGGCCTGTTTGCCAGCCACGACCTGCTGGATGTGGCGCAGGGCAAGTGCCATCCCAAGCAGGCGTTGCTGAAGGCCAAGGGATTCGGCGTGCTGCCTGCGGCACGCGCCATGCATGCGCTGGCGCGGCTGGGCCACGACGAGCAGCAACGTCTCGAAGACGCGTTGACTCGCCTGAGCGACGGCATTGACGTGATGCTGGTAGATGCGGCGACGCCTGCCCTGAGCCGCGTCGAAGGCCTTTCCGGCCGGGCCTCGGCGTCGTCCAGCCTGGCGAACGGTGCGGCGTTGCTGGTGGTGGTGGATGCCACCGCCAGCGGCATCACCGAGAGCTATGCGCTGATCAAGCGGCTGGCGCTGGAGAATGCGCGCATGCAATTCGAGATCGTGGTGAACAAGGTCGCCGACGAACAGGCGGCGCTGACGGTGTTCGACAACATGGCCAAGGTGGCGCGGCGCAACCTCGCGGTGCGCTTGGAATATCTGGGCTGCATCCCGCAGGACGAGAGGCTGATGCGTGCCACCCAGCTGGGACGGCCGGTGGTGGAGGCGTTCCCCGCCGCTATGTCGGCGCGTGCCTGCATGGCCATGTCGGAAAAACTGTTGCGGCTGCCGGTTCGGCAGGATGAAGCGGAAGCCGGGGTGCGCGCCGTCATCCAGAGTTTGGTGCGGCAAGTGGCCCAGCCGTTACAGCTGCACAGCAGAGAAATGGCACACGTTGTAAACTAGCGGTCATGTACACGGTTACCGGTTTAAACAACAAGGAACAATGCCTGCGGGACTATGCCCCGCTGGTAAAACGGATCGCACACCAGATGATGGTCAAGCTGCCGTACAGCGTGCAGATCGACGACATCATCCAGGCCGGCATGATGGGGCTGCTGGATGCAGCCAGCCGCTACGACGAATTCCACGGCGCCCAGTTCGAGACCTATGCGACGCAGCGCATCCGCGGCGCGATGCTGGACGAGCTGCGCGAGGCCGACTGGCTGCCGCGCAGCCTGCGCCGCGACATGCGCCGCATCGAAGCCGCCGTCAGCCGGTTGCAGCAGAAGCTGGGGCGCTCGCCCAACGAGACCGAGATCGCCAAGGAACTGGACATGCCGCTCGCCGAATACCAGCAGCTGCTGCAGGAATCGCGCGGTGCACAGCTGGTGTATTACGAGGATTTCCACGACGAGGATCACGACGATTTCTTCGAGCGCTTCGAGTTCGACAGCGATGCCGATCCCTTGGCCCTGCTTGCGGACGATCGCTTCAAGACCGAACTGGTGCGTGCGATCGGGAACCTGCCGGAGCGTGAGCGGATGTTGATGGGGATGATCTACGAGCAGGAGATGAATCTGCGCGAGGTCGGTGCGGTGTTCGGCGTGAGCGAGTCGCGCGTTTCCCAGCTGCATAGCCAGGCGGTGGCGAGGCTGCGCAGCTGGATGAAGGGCTATTGATCGATGGATAAGCTCACGCTATTCGGCCTGGTGATCGGGGTGGTCGGCATCATGACCGGCCAGATACTGGAGGGCGGCGACATTTCCATCCTGTTCCAGGTGGCGGCCTTCCTGATCGTGTTCGGCGGCACGCTCGGTGCGGTGATGGTGCAATCCCCGCTGAAGGTATTCGTCACGGCGATGAAGATGTCGCGCTGGGCGTTCGTCACGCCGCAACTGCGCAGCCGCGAGACGGCCAGGCAACTGACGGATTGGAGCATCCTGGCCCGCAAAGAGGGCATCCTTGCGCTGGAGAGCCGCATCGCCACGGTTTCCGACCCCTTCCTGAAGAAGGGGCTGCAGCTGCTGGTGGACGGCAACAACGCCGAGAAGATCCGCGATGTGCTGGATGTAGACATCCATTCCTGGGAGCAGCTGCGCTGGCAGTCGGCGCGGGTTTGGGAGGCTGCTGCGGGTTATTCGCCGACCATAGGCATCATCGGCGCGGTGCTGGGCCTGATGCATGTCATGCAGAATCTGGCCGAGCCGGGCAAGCTGGGCGGCGGTATCGCCGTGGCTTTCGTCGCGACCATCTACGGCGTGGCTTTCGCCAACCTGTTGTTCCTGCCTATCGCGAACAAGCTTAAATCCATCCTCATGCAGCAGGCGCACGTGTACGAGATGATCGTCGACGGCCTGGCGGGCATTGCCAACGGCGACAACCCGCGGCTGCTCGAAATCAAGCTGCAGAGCTACCTTACCTAGGCATTCGATCTATGGCACGGCGGAGAAAACGGGTCGACCATGACGATCGAGATCGCTGGCTGATTTCCTACGCCGATTTCGTTACCTTGCTGTTTGCGTTCTTCGTGGTGATGTATTCCATTTCCTCGGTGAACGAGGGCAAGTACAAGGTGTTCAGCGATTCGTTGAGCATCGCCTTCACCAACCAGCCGAAAACCAGTTCCGATATCCAGATGCTCAGTCCGGAGGAGCAGAAGCTCCGGGCTCTGGTGGACAGGCGCACGGCACGTTTAGGCGAGCAGCAGCGCAAGATACAGGAGCGCATGAAGAAGCTCGCCGGCAACCTGAATCAGGTGATGGCGTCGATGGTCAAGCAGGGGCAGGTGAATATCGTGCAGACTCGCCGCGGCGTGGTGCTGGACATCAGCGCAAGTGCCCTGTTCGGGGTGGGCGAGGCCTCGTTGCAGCCGGGGGCGGTTAGCGTGCTGAAACAGGTCGCAACCGTGCTAGGACAGGAGGAAGAGGCCATCGAGGTGGAGGGGCATACCGACGACATTCCGATCGCCACCGCGCAGTTCCCCTCCAACTGGGAGCTGTCTTCCGCACGCGCCAGCAGCGTGGTCAGGATGCTGATCGATAACGGTGTGCCGGCAAAGCGCTTGACGGCGGTCGGGCTGGCGTCGAACCAGCCGCTGGTGCCGAACACGACGCCGGAAAACCGGGCGAAAAACCGGCGTGTGACGATCACGATCGTGTCGCCTGATGTCGAACGAGTGGGGGCGCCCGGGAATGGCGCGGCAGGGGGGGCTGTGCCTTAGCCGCTTCCCAGCGATGCCTTAGCCGCTTCCCAGCGATCTGCCGCTGCCCGGGGCGAAGCTGGGTTGTCCGTCGGGGCCGTAGAGATTGGCCTTGTTCACTGCGCCGTTCAAAACGGCAAGCGCTTGCTGGTTGTGGCGCAACTTCATCTGGATTACCGCACCATTGGCGTTATTGAGCAGTTGGGCGCGTTCTGCCAGGGAAAGGATTTCCTGCCAGTCGAACAGTCCCTCACGGCTGTGCGCTTCCATCCAGTCGCGAATCGCGTCGACAGTAAGTTGGGGGAGATGCTGTTTCAGCAGGGCGCGACGAGCCTCGGCGAGGTTGTTGAGCTCAAGCGCGGCGCGGGACTTTTGCTCGGACAATTCGAGCAATTGGTCGGTCTGGCTCTCCATCAGCAAGCCCTGCTCGCTTTCCAGCAAGGCCACGAACTTCTGCAGCGCTGCGCGTTCGGCGGATAGCGCTGCAAGCAATGGCGAGGCGCGTTTCAAGTATCAGGCCCTGCTGCCGATCAGATCGCGTACGGTTTGAATCAGGCGATCGGCGACGACTTCGGAGTTGACCTTGAAGCGTCCTTCGCTGATGGCCTGTTTGATTTCCGCTACTTTCGCGGAATCGACGGCCGCGGAGCCGGCCATGCTGCTTTCCATGCTGCGCAACTGAGTCGCCGTCGATCCGAGCGAGACGCTGGTGCTGCCTTGTTGCGGCGCCGGAGATGAGTCGGCCTTGCCCTTGTTGGCAGTGCGCGAAGCTCCGTCTCCGATGGATTTTCCGGGCAGTGCGTTACTGGATTTGTCGATTTTCACGGTTGTCCTCTCAATCTGACGACACTAAACATCCTGTCGTTGACCCTTTATCGGCAAGCATTGGGAAAACTTTAGGGCGTTTGTAGTTTTTTATTTCGGGGGCGATTGTAGCGCACCTGCCGTCAGGGGGTGATCTCGACCACGCCGCCGGCGCGCGCCACACCGCCGACCACGCGCCCGGCGGCTACCCGAACCTGCACGGGTTGCCCCTCGGCTGCATTGTTCAGGGCGATGCCTTCGCTGCGCACGCTGAACCCCTTTCCTTTCACGGTCAGTTGCACCACTTGCCCTTGCGTCACGCTGTACGGCAGGCGCAGCATGTCCTCGCGCAACACTTGGCCGGCGGCGATGCCGTAACGCAGTACTTTGCCGACTACCTGCTGGGGATCGGTGAATCCCGCGGTCTGCGAGGTTTCCGTCGTTTGTCTGGCGAGATCGTCTTCCTGCAGCGTATGCCCCAGCGGCAACTGGCGGGCGCTGACCAGCAGTTCGAGGCTCAGCTTGATCTGCACCGGGATGAAGATGCTCCATCCGCTCTGATCCGGGCAACGCACGCCTACACTCGTCCTGCCGATGAGCTGGCTGCCGGCGGGCAAGAAAGCTTCGAGTTTGCCGGCGCATTCGGGCAGCGCGATGCGCTGGTCTATTTCTTCTATTTTGTACGTGGCCTTGCCGGCGAGGGAGGCGGTCTGTTGCTGAACGAAAGCGTCAACAGCCTTCCTGATCTGCGCATGGCTCTGGGTTGCGGCCGATGCCACGGCGCATCCCAGCAACAAACCGACAAATAGAAGCAGGTTCTTCATGGTGGGCATTGTGGGGGGTATGGCCGGTTTAGGGAAGGGCTGGATAAGCCGGAATTGAGGCAGAAATCTGCCGCTTTTCGGCAGATAGTGGTGGCAAGTGCGGATTTAGTATGCCGTCCATGTAAATAGGCAAAGTGCCTGGACTGGAGGATAAGATGGTCAGCAAACTGGACGACCTGACGCGTTTTCACCAAACCGCATTGAGCATGCGCGCGGCGCGGCAGGAGTTGTTGGCTTCCAACATCGCGAATGCGGACACGCCGAACTATAAGGCAAGAGACATCAATTTCGCCAGTGCGCTGCAAAATGCGATGGCCGGGACGTCCACCGAGTTGCCGGTGGTGAGGACTTCGCCACAGCACCTGGAGGGCAATGCCGGAGGTTCGATTCTTGGCGCCCAAGTGATGTATCGCAAGCCGGTCCAGCCGAGCGCCGACGGCAATACGGTGGATATGGACATGGAGCGCGCACAATTTGCCGACAACGCCTTGCGCTACGAAGCCAGCGTCCGTTTCGTCAGTGAGCAGATGAAGTCGATGATGACTGCGATTCAGGGTTAAGGGAGGTAGATCATGTCTCTGTTCAGTATCTTTAACGTAGCGGGCTCCGGAATGGCGGCGCAGTCGCAGCGCCTGAACGTGGTGGCCAGCAATCTGGCCAACGCGGACAGCGCCACCAGTGCCAACGGCCAGCCTTACAAGGCCAAGCAGGTGGTGTTCAGCGCGATGCCGGTGGAGGGGGGCGGCAGCTCGCAGGGCGTGAAAGTGGCGGCGGTGGTCGAGGATAATTCGCCGATGAAGATGGTCTACGACCCCAAGCATCCGATGGCTGATGCGAAGGGGTATGTGGCCATGCCCAACGTGAACGTGGTGGATGAGATGGTGAACATGATCTCCGCGTCGCGCGCTTACCAGAACAACGTGGACGTGATGAATGCATCGAAGACGCTGTTGCTCAAGACACTGACCATCGGCCAGTGATAGATGAAAAGTCAATGACAGGAGAACGACATGGTCAGTAATGTACAGAATAACGGCTCGGCGGCGGATTTGTTCGCATCGATCAACGCCAACTCGAAGGCGGGGGCGGCTACGGATACCACCGGGGTGGCGGCGACCCAGGATCGCTTCCTGAAGCTGCTGGTCACGCAGATGAAGAACCAGGACCCGCTGAACCCGATGGACAACGCCCAGGTGACTTCGCAGATGGCCCAGCTCAGCACGGTGAGCGGTATCGATAAACTGAACGCCACTTTGCAGGCGTTGAGCAGCAGCATGATGTCCAGCCAGTCGATGCAGGCGGCGGCCAGCATGATCGGCCATGGCGTGCTGGTGCCGGGCAAGGGCGTCGACCTGAGCAATGGCGCGGCTTACGGCGGCGTCGATCTGACCCAGTCCGTGGACAAGCTGGACGTTTCCATCTACGACAAGGCCGGTGCGCTGGTGCGCAACATCAGCCTGGGCTCGCAGCCGGTGGGGTTGGTGAACTGGCAATGGGACGGGCGTAACGATGCCGGTGCGAAGGTGGCGGATGGCAGCTATACCTTCACCGTGAATGCGACCCAGTCCGGCAAAGCGGTGGATGCGACGGCATTGCAGTTCGGCATGGTGAACAGCGTTACGCAGGACAAACAGGGGTTGGCGTTGAGCGTTGGACAGCTTGACGGCATTGCGATGTCGCAAGTCAGGCAAATTGTTTAATACAAGGAGAGCATCATGGGTTTTCAGCAAGGATTGAGCGGCCTGAACGCATCGGCCAAACAACTGGACACCATCGGCAATAACGTGGCCAATGCCAATACCGTGGGTTTCAAGCAATCCCAGGCGCAATTCGCGGACCTGTATGCGTCCTCCCTCGCCGGCTCCGGTGCGATGCAGGTGGGGACCGGCGTCCAGGTCGTCGCCATTTCGCAGCAATTCACTCAAGGCAATATCTCCAACACCAGCAACCCCATGGATACCGCGATCAGCGGCCAGGGCTTCTTCCGCATGCTGGACCAGAACGGCGCGATCGTTTACAGCCGCAATGGGCAGTTCCAGTTGGACAAGAACGGCTTCATCGTCAACAACCAGGGGCATCAGGTGACTGGATTCGCCGCCGTCAACGGTGTGATCACCGGTGCGCAGCCGACGCCGATACAGGTTTCTTCTGCCGACCTGACGCCCAAGCAGACATCCAATCTCGCCGCCGGTGGTGTGCCCATCGGGGCCGGATTGACCCTGGACTCGCGCGTACTGTTCGCAACCGGCTTGACGCAAGGCAAGGTGGTGGGCAGCGCGGCCGCCGGATTGACGATTACGGCAGGCGTCAACGATGCAATGAGCGTTACCGTGGACGGTGTCGCATCCGGCGCCGTGACCATTCCGCCGGGCACCTATGCTACGGCCACTGCCCTGGCGAGCGCCGTGCAGACCGCGGTGAATGCCGCTCCGGCGTTGGTTGCTGCCGGCAAGACGGTGGTGGTGACCGCTGATGCGACTGGCGCCCTTACACTGGCGTCCGGTTCCGCCGGCGCCACCTCTTCCGTCACTGCACCGACGGGCACGGCATCTGCGACGCTGTTTGGCGCGGCGCCTGTGGTCACCGCCGGGGCCGGGGTGTTCAATCCGCTCGATTCGGCCACTTACAACAACTCCACGTCGTTGACGGTGTATGACAGCTTGGGAAGCAGCCACATCGCTTCGCTGTATTTCCAGAAGACGGCATCCAATACCTGGAATACTTACCTCACCGTGGATGGAGCGCAACTCCCGGCATCTGGGACCGCCTTGACCACACTGACCTTCAACTCCAATGGGAAATTGACGGGGCCTGCCGCAACTCCCCCACTCACCCTTGGCCAGGTGACCTCGGCCCAGTTCACGCCCATGGCCGGCACGGTACCAAACGGCGCGTCACCGCAGACTCTGACATTCGATTTTTCGACATCCCAGCAGTACGGCGGCAATTCCGTGATGAACAGCACGACGGGCAATTTCGGGGTGAACAGCATGACCCAGGACGGTTATACCTCGGGCCGCTTGAGCAGTTTCAGCACCAGTGCCGATGGCACGATCCTTGGTCGGTATACCAACGGCCAGACGCGATCCTTGGGACAGGTGGTGCTGGCTAACTTTACCAGTCCGCAAGGTTTGCAGCCGCTGGGCAACAATACCTGGGCGGAAACGGCCGCTTCGGGCGGCCCCTTGGTCGGCGTGCCCGGTTCGAGCAGCCTCGGGGTGCTGAAATCCTCCGCGACCGAAGATTCCAACGTGGATCTGACCGCGGAGTTGGTGAACATGATCACCGCGCAACGCGTCTATCAGGCGAATGCGCAGACCATCAAGACGCAGGATGCAGTCCTGCAGACCATCGTGAACTTGCGTTAACGCGAACGAAGTGACGGCTTAGGAGAGGGGCATGGACAGACTGATCTACACCGCGATGACCGGTGCTTCGCATGTGCTGCAACAGCAGGCCGCCGTGTCGGAGAATCTGTCCAATGCCAACACGCCGGGCTTCCGCGCCACGCTGAGCACCTTTCGCGCCGTGCCATTGGTAGGCGAGGGATTGCCGACCCGAACGTTTGTGGTGGATTCCACCGCAGGTTCGGATTTCACTCCCGCAGCCTATCAGCCGACCGGGCGCGAACTGGATGTGGCGGTGAACGGGGCCGGCTGGCTGGCTGTGCAAGGACCGGACGGAAAAGAAGCGTATACGCGCAACGGCAGTTTCCAGGTCACGCCGAACGGGGTGCTGCAAACTCGTACCGGCCTGAACGTGGTCGGCGACGCCGGGCCGATCACGATCCCGCCCGACACCGAAGTCACCATCTCCAAGGACGGCACCATCTCCACCGTTCCGACCAATCCGACCCAGGCCACTTCGGTGGTTGTGGTGGGCAGGCTGAAGCTGGTCAATCCGGAACCCGCCCAGTTGGACCGCAGCGGCGACGGACTCTTCCGCCTGAAGAACGGGACCACTGCTGCCGCGGATGCCAAGGTGGAAGTGGCGTCGGGCAACCTGGAGGGCAGCAATGTGAACACGGTGGAGGCGATGGTCTCGATGATCTCGCTGGCGCGCAAGTTTGATATGCAGATGAAGATGTTGCAAAGTGCGGACAACAATTCGCAACGGGCCAGCCAGATAATGAGCCTCGCTGGCTAATGATGCACCAATTGAAAGGATAGGATCATGATACGTTCCCTGTGGATTTCCAAGACCGGTCTGGACGCGCAGCAGACCCAGATGGATGTTGTCGCCAACAACCTGGCCAACGTCAGCACCAACGGCTTCAAACGGTCTCGCGCGGTTTTCGAGGACCTGCTGTACCAGACCATTCGCCAGCCCGGCGCGCAGTCTTCGCAGCAGACCCAGATTCCGTCCGGTTTGCAGATCGGTACCGGCGTGCGCCCGGTGGCCTCTGAACGTATCCATACCCAAGGCAACCTGCAGCTGACCGGCAACGAGCTGGATGTGGCGATTTCGGGCTCGGGATTCTTCCAGGTGCTGATGCCGGACGGCTCGACGGCGTATACCCGCGATGGCGCGTTCCAGATGGATGCCCAGGGCCAGTTGGTAACCGCCAGCGGCTATCCGGTCCAGCCCGCGATCACCATCCCGCCGAATTCTCTCAAGATCACTATTGGGCGCGATGGTGTGGTCAGCGTTACCCAGCCCGGCGTCGCCGCACCGGTTCAGGTGGGCAGTCTGCAGCTGGCGACTTTTGTCAATCCGGCCGGTCTGATGAGTCAAGGGGAGAATTTGTATCAGGAGACCGTTTCTTCCGGCACCCCCAGCACCAATGTGCCCGGCACCAACGGCGCTGGCCTGCTGAACCAGAACTACGTGGAGACTTCCAACGTAAATGTGGTGGAAGAGATGGTGAATATGATACAAACGCAACGCGCGTACGAGATCAACTCCAAAGCGATCTCGGCGTCGGATCAGATGCTGCAGCGCTTATCGCAGATGTAGGAGAATAGTCATGCGTAATTTGTTGATCGCCGTTTCGATCCTGCTGATGCTGGGCGGATGTGCGACACCCTCGACCAACATCCAGCAACCGATGACCGCCAGGCCGGCGGCAAAGGCGCCGGTGGTATACAACGACGGTGCGATCTTCCATACCGGCCAGAACGAGCATCCGCTGTTCGAGGATTATCGTGCGCGCAATGTCGGTGACATCATCACGATCAATATCGTGGAAAAGACCACGGCGAACGACAAGTCGAGCGGCAGCGGCAGCCATAGCGGCAAATTGACGACCACTACGCCCTCCATCACACGCAATGCCGCAACGTCCAAGCTGCTGTTCACCGGGCTGACCGTCGCGGGCAGTTCGAGCGGATCGCTCAGCGACGCAAGCGCCAGTGCCGGAGCCGTGGACTTCACCGGTGCCATCACGGTCACGGTGATCGAGGTGTTGCCTAACGGCAATCTGCTGGTGAGCGGCGAGAAGCAGGTGGCGGTCAATCACAATAGCGAATACATTCGCTTCTCCGGCGTGGTGAATCCGGCCACCATTGCGGCGGGCAACACCGTGCAGTCGACCCAGGTGGCGGATGCGCATCTCGAATACAAGGGCAGGAGCGGTGTTCTGGACACCGCATCGGTGGTGGACGTGCTGGGGCGTTTGTTCCTGTCGGTGCTGCCGTTCTGATTATTAGAGGTCTGGGCAATGAAACGAATCTTTGTAACGCTGTTGGTGATGTTGGCGCTGTGGCCGTTCGCCGCCGAAGCGGACCGCATCAAGGACATGGCGAGCATCCAGGGCGTGCGAGACAACCAGTTGATCGGCTACGGCCTCGTCGTCGGCCTGGATGGCAGCGGCGACCAGACCACACAGACGCCGTTCACGGTGCAGAGCATCATCAACATGCTGACGCAGATGGGTGTCAACCTGCCGCCGGCTACCAGCCTGCAGCTCAAGAATGTCGCAGCGGTGATGGTGACGGCCACGTTGCCGCCGTTTTCCAAGCCCGGGCAGACCATCGACGTGACCGCCTCATCCATCGGTAACGCCAAGAGTCTGCGCGGCGGCACATTGTTGATGACCCCGCTGAAGGGTGCTGACGGCCAGGTGTATGCGATGGCGCAAGGGAACCTGCTGGTCGGCGGCGTGGGTGCTGCTGCCGGCGGAGCTTCGGTGCAGGTGAACCACCTGAGTGTCGGGCGTGTTCCCGCTGGCGCGACCGTGGAGCGTGCCGTGCCGACGCTGTTGGGACAGGGTGAATTCATCCATCTGGAATTGAGGGCCTCTGACTTCACTACGGCGACCCGCATCGTCGAGGCAATCAACGGGCAAGTCGCCCCGGATACTGCGGTCGCCCTGGACGGACGGGTGATCCAGGTGCGTGCGCCGGCAGGCAACGAGCGCGTCGCTTTCATTTCCAGGATCGAGAATCTGGAAATCAACCCGGGGCAGGGCATTGCCAAGGTCATTATCAATGCCCGAACCGGATCGGTGGTGATGAACCAGGCGGTGACATTGGACAGCTGCGCGGTGGCTCACGGCAACCTCACCGTGGTGATCAATACCGAGAGCCAGGTCAGCCAGCCGGCTGCGAGGTCGCAGGGGCAGACCGTTAAGACCGAACAGACCACTATAGATGTCAAGACCGACAAAGGCGGCTTGGTGCAGCTTGAAAAAGGCGTGTCCCTGAGCGAAGTGGTCAAGGCGCTCAATTCGATCGGTGCGACGCCGCAGGACCTGCTGGCCATCCTTCAGGCAATGAAGTCGGCCGGCGCGCTGCGCGCGGAGCTGGAGATCATCTAAAGTGATAGGCAGGATGAACCTCTCCAGCAAGCTGGCGCTCGACACCCAGAGCCTGGAGCAGTTGCGCGCGCAGGCCAAGAATTCACCGGATAAGGCGCTCAAGACGGCGGCGCAGCAGTTCGAATCGGTGTTCCTGAACATGATGCTGAAGAGCATGCGCGAAGCCACTTCGCAGGACGGGATGTTCGATAGCGAGCAGACGAAGATGTTCACCGGCATGCTGGACCAGCAATTGGCGCAGAGCATGTCCAGCCGCGGTGTGGGCTTGGCCGACATCATGGTCAAGCAGTTGAGCCGCAACATGGGCGGCCAGCCGGCGGCTGTCGGCGGCGCGGAGGCGTCTGCTCCGCCTTTGGATATGCCGAAGCCGTTGACGCCAACGGCGGCTTCCGTGCTGCCCTCGGCCTATAGTGCCAACACCCAGCAGGATTTCGTCAACCGCATGTTGCCGCATGCCGTGCAAGCCAGCCGGGGTACCGGCGTGCCGCCGCAACTGATGTTGGGGCAGGCGGCGCTGGAAAGCGGCTGGGGCAGGCGCGAAATCCGTATGCCGGACGGCAGCAACAGCTATAACCTGTTCGGCATCAAGGCCAATGCCGGCTGGACCGGCAAGGTGGCCGAGGTGATGACCACCGAGTACAGAAATGGTGTGGCCCACAAAGAGGTGGAAAAATTCCGCGCCTATTCCTCCTATGCCGAGGCGTTTCAGGATTATGCCAACATGATCGGCAAAAACCCGCGCTATGCTGAGGTGTTGCAGCAGGGCGGTGATGCGGCGGGCATGGCGCAGGCGATACAGAAGGCGGGTTATGCCACCGATCCGAAATACGCCGATAAGCTGGCGCGCGTGATGGGAATGATGAATCTGGCGGGATGATTTCGCTTGGGGATTGGAGCAACGGATTCAGGGGGGCTAAAGAATCCGTTTGGCCTGCCGATAACTCAAGCGAGGCTGTTGTCAGGCGAACTTAAGGAAATATCATGGGAAGCAACATATTCGGTTCGGCATTGAGTGGAATGAACGCCGCGCAATATGGTTTGGCGACCACCCAGCATAATATTGCCAATGCGAATACACCGGGGTTTAGCCGACAGGTCATCGACCAGCAGGCAAGGCCTGGGCAGCAGACCGGCGCGGGTTTTCTCGGGCAGGGGGTTGATGTCGTGGGGGTGAGGCGCCTATACGACCAGTTCATTTCCACCCAGGTTCTGCAGGAGCAGACGCAAGCCACCTATTTGACGACCTATCATACGGCCATCTCCGAGATCGACAATCTGCTGGCCGACTCGGCCGCGGGCGCGTCGCCTGCGATGCAACAATTCTTCGATTCGTTGAATGGGGTCGCCAACAGTCCCGAATCCATACCTGCACGGCAGACGTTGCTGGGCAACGCTCAATTTGCCGTGAATCGCTTCCAGGCCATCGATCAGCGCCTGACCGACATTACGACCAGCCTCAACGGCCAGCTGACCAACGGCGTAACGACCATCAACAGCTATGCTCAGCAAATAGCGGCATTGAACGCCAACATCAAGCGGGCGGCAGCCAATGCCGGCCCGGGCCAGATGCCTAATGACCTGTTGGACCAGCGAGATCAGTTGATCAACCTGCTGAGCAAGGAAGTCAAGGCCAGCGTACAGAGTCAATCCAACGGCGCGGTCAACGTGTTCATCGGCAATGGACAGGGGCTGGTGGTCGATGAACAGGCTTATTCGCTGACCACGCTGCAATCGACCTCCGATCCCAGCAAGCTGGATATCGGTTTCCAATACCAGGGCAATTCGATCGTCTTGCCGCAGAGCAGTTTGCAGGGGGGCAACATGGGCGCTTACCTGACGTTCCGCGACCAGACCCTTGAGCCCGCACGCAACGCGCTGGGACGGGTAGCCCTGGGGCTGGCGACAAGCATGAACCAGCAGAATCAGATGGGACAGGATCTTACCGGGGCGCTGGGGGGGAATCTCTTCACTGTCGCCGCACCGCGCGTTTCCAACGGCGCCAACAACAACGGTACGGCAACGTTGACCGCCTCCATTGCCGACGTCGGCGCATTGACTACCAGCGATTACCAGCTCCGGTTTGACGGAACCAACTACACGATGTTGCGCCTGTCGGACAACGCCGTGACCAATCTCGGCACGACATTGCCGCTGACGCCCGGGACGATTGACGGCTTCAGCTTCAACCTGACGGCAGGGGCGTCAGGGATGATGAAGGGCGATACGTTCCTGATTCGCCCTACCGCCGATGGGGCGCGGGACATAGCGGTGGCAATCACTGATCCGGCCAAGATTGCGGCAGCGGCACCTATCCGGGGGAATGCCACCGTCACCAATACCGGTACAGGCACCATCAGCGCGGGTACGGTGAATACGCCCTTGCCGCTGAATCCGAACCTGCAGGCAACGGTCACGATCGCTTTCAATTCGGCGACAACCTTCACCGTGTCGGGCGCGGTTCCGGCCGTGACCGGTTCTGTTGCCTACACGCCGGGGGGCAATATTTCCTATAACGGCTGGACCGTGCAGATCAATGGCACTCCCGCAGTTGGTGACTCGTTCACCGTGCAGAAAAACACCAATGCGACCGGCGATAACCGTAACGCGTTATTGATGGTCGGGTTGCAGAACAAGAGCATACTGGCAAACGGTACGGCCAGTTTCCAGGGGGCTTATGGTCAATTGGTCGGACAGATCGGTGCCAAGACTAATGAACTATCGGTCACCAGCACGGCCCAAACCAGCATGCTTAATGAGACCATCAAGCAGCAGCAATCGGTTTCGGGGGTGAATCTGGATGAAGAGGCCGCTAATTTGTTGCGCTATCAGCGGGCCTACGAGGCCGCTGCCCAGGCGTTGAAGATTGCCAACACCATGTTCGATACCCTGTTGGCGTTACGGTAGGAGTGAGTCATGCGCGTAAGTTCCAGCACCTTATTTGACAGCAACGTTGCGTCCCTGAGCCAGCAGCAGTCCCGTCTGATGCAGACGCAGCAGCAGGTCTCCACCGGCCGGCGCATCCTGACTCCGGCGGCCGATCCCGTGGCGGCGGCTCGCGCACTGGATCTTAGCCAGTCCGATGCGGTGAACACGCAGTACACCTCGAACCGCAATGCGGCCCGCCATACGTTGTCATTGGCCGAAAGCAACTTGCAGAGCGTTACCACGCTGTTGCAGGATGTCAAAACAGCCACGGTTACCGCGGGCAACGGGAGTCTTAACAACAGCGACAGGCAAACCATGGCCATCGACCTTGCCAGTCGGTTGGAGGAACTGGTGGGCCTGGCGAACAGCACCGACGGCGTGGGGAATTACCTGTTTTCCGGGTTCCAGTCCAAGACACAGCCGTTTGTGAATACCGCTACTGGCGTCACTTACGCCGGCGACGACGGGCTGCGCATGATGCAGGTCAGTGCATCGCGCCAAATGCCATCCAGCGACAGCGGGGCGGATATCTTTATGCGCATCAAGAATGGCAACGGCACGTTCGTGACCCAGGCTGCAGCGGCCAATACGGGAAGCGGTGTCGCCAGTTTGGGCAATGTGACCAATCCGGCGGCGGTTACCGGCCATAACTACCAAATCAGCTTCTCCATAGCGGCTGGTGTGACCACTTACAGCGTAACGGATAATTCGACGCTGCCGACTCCAACAGTGCTTTCCACGGGAAACCCCTATGTCAGCGGTCAGGCCATCAGCTTCGACGGCATGCAATTCGACATACAGGGAGCGCCGGCCAACGGCGACAGCTTTACCGTCACTCCCAGTGTCAACGAAAGCGTGTTCAAGACCATTTCCGATTTGATCACTGCCTTGAAAACTCCGGTGTCGAGCACCGCCCCCGGCAGCGCGGCCTTGTTGTCGGGCAGCTTGAGCCGCGGCCTTAACAACCTGGATAATGCCCTGAACAAGGTTTTGACGACGCGGTCCTCGTTGGGATTGCGCCTTAACGAGATCGACGCGCTGCAAACGACTGGCGACGATCTGGGGCTGCAGTTCCAGCAGGCCCTGTCGCAGTTGCAGAATGTGGATTACAACAAGGCTCTGAGCGATTTGACTCAACAGCAGATTTCTCTGCAGGCTGCCCAACAATCCTTCGTGAAAGTTTCCAACTTGTCGTTGTTCAATTATCTCTGAGGCGGCTGCACCAGGTGCAGCGCTGTCCCTATCCCTTCCTGGATGAGCCTGTCCAGCAACGGGATGAAATAGGGCATGGATAGCACCAGTACGAAAAAACCAATCGACAGCGTAATGGGGAAGCCAACCGCAAACAGGTTGAGTTGGGGCGCGGCGCGAGTCAGTATTCCCAAGGCGATGTTGGCGATCAGCAGAGCCGCCAGGATGGGCAGCGAGATTTGCAGGGCATAGGCAAAGATACTTCCACCCCAGCTGGCGACCCCGTGCAATCCCTGAGCCGACATTGTGTCGCCGACCGGCAGAGTCCGGAAGCTTTCCGCCAGGGCAGAAAGAAGATACAGGTGTCCATTTAGCACAAGGAAGGCCAGTGCTGCGATCATGCCCCAGAATTGCGCGACAACCGGCGTACTCGACGCATTGATCGGATCGTAGAAAGTGGCGAATCCCAGTCCCATCTGCAAACCGGCCAGTTCGCCAGCCATCTCCACGGCCGTGAAAACCAGGCGGATGGTAAAGCCCATCGCCACGCCGATGATGACCTGTTGGACCATGATCAGCAATCCCTGCGGCGAACCGACGGATACTGGCGGCATCGCGTCTATGGTCGGGGCGATGATGATGGCGAGCAGGACCGACAGGCCGATCTTGACCCTCGCCGGCACTTGTTTGTTACCCAGCACAGGAGAGCTGGCAATCATGGCCAGGATGCGCGTCAGGGGGAAGATCAGTGCGGCGAGCCAAGCATCCAGTTGCGCGCTGGTGAAGCTGATCATTACCCGATCATCCAGGGGATGTTGCCAAACAGGCGCTGGATGTAATCGACCATCATGTTGACCATCCATGGCCCCGTCATGATCAGCACTACGAACATCCCCAGCAGTTTGGGAATGAAAGACAGCGTCATTTCGTTGATCTGGGTCGCGGCCTGGAAGATGCTGACCACCAGGCCGATGACCAGTGCCGTCAGCAGCATGGGAGCGGCAATCATCAGCGTCATTTCGATGGCCTGTTGCCCGATGGTGACGACGGTTTCCGGGGTCATGTCAGAACCTCAGAAAATCTACTGCGCGATTCGATAGCTGCGTTGCGCGGTACTCGCTCGTCGCCTATCCACT
The DNA here is from genome assembly GCA_035605585.1 of Gallionella sp. Taxonomy (GTDB): domain Bacteria; phylum Pseudomonadota; class Gammaproteobacteria; order Burkholderiales; family Gallionellaceae; genus Gallionella. The sequence goes on from DASTGP010000073.1 coordinate 50,323, forward strand.
TGATATGTCTCTCTCGCTGCGCTCCGTGCGCCTTGCTCTCGAACCGCTCGCTACGATTTTTTGAGGTTCTCATGTGTAAAAGCTCTGTGCGAGTGATCCGATCAGCAGGTTCCAGCCATCGGCCAGCACGAACAGCATGATCTTGAACGGCAGCGAGATGATCGCCGGCGATACCATCATCATACCCATGGACATCAGCACGCTGGCGACCACCATGTCGATGATGAGGAAGGGGATGAACACCACGAAACCGATCTGGAACGCGGTCTTGAGTTCGCTGGTGACATAGGCTGGTACCAGGATGCGCAGCGGCACCTGGTCGGCGCTTTGCAGGGGCTCGCTGTTGGATATCCTGACGAACAGCGCAAGATCCGTCTCGCGGGTCTGGCGCAACATGAAGGTCTTCAGCGGCACGCTGCCCTTCTCGATGGCCTGGACGAAATCCATCTTGTTTTCGCTGTAGGGCAGATAGGCATCGGTGTAAATCTTGTCGAACACCGGCGACATTACGAAGAAAGTGAGAAATAACGCCAAGCCGATCAGCACCTGGTT
>DASTGP010000052.1:0-43632 GCA_035605585.1 Gallionella sp.
CGAGGTCAGGAACAACAAGAAGTTCAAGGCGGTGGCCTTGTCCAGGGTGCAAGCCTTATTCCCCGGGCAGGGCGGCTAGATAGGCATGGATTCCGGTTGGCGCCGGAATTACTCAATCATTCACTGGCTACGGAGGCATCATGGCTATCGGCGAAATCTGTAATCGCGAGGTTGTCATTCTGGGGCGCGACGAGAGTGCACTGGACGCCGCCAAGCTGATGCGCCAGCATCATGTCGGTGACGTGTTGGTCGTCGAAGAGCGCATGGGCAGGAAGGAGCCGGTAGGTATCGTGACCGACCGCGATCTCGTCGTGGAGATCATGGCACCCGGACTCGATCCATCGGCTATCACGGTGGGCGACATCATGGGAGCCGACTTGGTTAGCGTCAGGGAAAATACCGGCGTGTTCGAGGCGATCCAGTACATGCGCAGCAAGGGGGTGCGCCGTCTGCCGGTGGTGGATGCGAACAACGGCCTGGTGGGTATTCTTGCTCTTGATGACTTGCTGGAATTGTTGTCCGAAGAGCTGCTCGCGATCTCCAAGCTGGTCAAGCTGGAGCAGCAAAAAGAGGCGAGGAGCCGCCGTTAATCCCATATCCGAGGAGAGCGCCATGCAGATCCCGTTGCAGATCACCATCCGCGGTGCGGCCCATTCCGAAGAACTGGAAACGCATATCCGGAACAAGGCGAGAAAGCTCGATGAATTCTTCGAGCACATCACCTCCTGCCGGGTCGTGGTGGAAGTGCCGCACAAGCACCAGCATCAGGGCAAGATGTACAACGTTCGCATCGATATCGGCGTGCCCGGTCACGAGATCGTGGTCAACCGCGACCTGAACGAGGATGTTTACGTCGCATTGCGCGATGCCTTCGACGCAGCGAAGCGCCAGCTTGAGGATTACGTGCGCAGGCAGCGCGGCGAGGTCAAGGCCCATGAAGAGAAACGTACGGGTGAGGGCGGCAAATTGGCTGCGTAGAGCGCGGTTGGCCGTTTTTTACAACTGGACAGGGAGGCATCATGCTGGATTCACTGAAGCAGGCAGGGATGAATATAGGCCGCGAAATCAACCGTGCCTGGGAGAGCTTGTCCGAAGGTTGGCGTGAACTGCTTAGCCGGAGCAGCAATGCGCTGACGCATTATTCACGCGGCAAGAGTGACGTGGCTGCTTCCGGCAGCGATCTGGCCCGCTTCCCTCGCTGGGGGCTGCTGGCGGGAGAAGTGGAAGAGACCGAGAAAGATATCCTGGTGCGGGTGGAGCTCCCCGGTCTGGAGAAAGAGGACTGCCATGTCAGCATCGAAGGCAACGTCCTCTACATGAGCGGCGAGAAGCGCATCGAACGCGAGACCAGAGACAGCACCTACCACGTCATGGAGCGCGCCTACGGCTCATTTCAACGCACCATCCCGCTGCCCCGCAATGTCGATGCCGACAAGGCCGAGGCGAACTACCGCAACGGCGTACTGACGGTTCGGGTGCCCAAGTCCGCTGCTACGGTGGGCACGTCAGTCCGGATATCCTGACCACGGCGAAAGGAGACACGACATGGCCCTGACTCTTGCCGCGCTGGCCTTCACCTCGGCATCCTTTACGCACAACGGCACGATTCCTGCGCGCCATACCTGCGACGGGTTGAATGTATCCCCGGCCCTTTCCTGGGACAACGTACCCGAAGGAACGAAAAGCCTGGCGCTGATCATCGACGATCCGGATGCACCGGATCCCGCAGACCCGCGCGGCACCTGGGTGCATTGGGTGCTCTACAACATGCCGCCCAATACGCACGGGTTATCCGAAGGAGTGGCGGCGACGGCCTTGCCGCCGGGGACGCTGCAAGGGATCAACGACTGGCAGCGCCCCGGCTACCGGGGGCCGTGTCCGCCGGTGGGCAACCATCGCTATTTCTTCAAACTCTATGCGCTGGATGTCACGTTGCCCAATCTCAATCAGCCCACCAGCGCCATGCTGGAACAGGCGATGCAGGGGCACGTCATCGCCAAGGCCGAACTGGTCGGGCGGTATCAGCACCGCTGAACTCTGAAGTGCGCTTTCCGTGTCGAATGGCCTATTGATATATAGGCCGTTCGACATATTTACCCTTCCCATCGTGGGCGGGTTAGGGTGTCCGAGGCTCTACATCAACTGTGGCCGAAACAAATCGCGGGCGAAAAAAAGGCAAGTCATCAGACCTGCCTTTTTTGATGCCGCGTCGCTTAACCAAAGCGACCCGTACGGTAATGTAGTGGCTCCGACTAACCTAAAGGTAAGTCTCCGCCGCTATATCACCGGACGATTAACCAAATCGTCCGGTGATATAGTCTTCCGTCTCTTTGCGCTTGGGATTGGTGAACACCGTGCTGGTGTCGCCGAATTCGATCAGGTCGCCCAGGTACATGTAGGCGGTGTAGTCGGAGACGCGCGCGGCCTGTTGCATGTTGTGGGTCACGATGACGATGGTGAAGTCTTCCTTCAGTTCGTCGATCAGCTTCTCGATGTGCGCGGTGGAGATCGGGTCGAGCGCGGAGGTCGGCTCGTCCAGCAGCAGCACCTGCGGCTTGACGGCGATGGCGCGGGCGATGCACAGGCGCTGTTGCTGGCCGCCGGACAGGCCGGTGCCGCTCTGCTTGAGCTTGTCCTTCACCTCGGTCCACAGCGCGGCCTTCTTCAGCGCCCATTCGACGCGCTCGTCCATGTCGTGCTTCTTCAGGTTTTCATAGAGCTTCACGCCGAATGCGATGTTGTCGTAGATCGACATCGGGAACGGGGTGGGCTTCTGGAACACCATGCCGATCTTGGCGCGCAGCATGTTCAGGTCTTGTTTGGCGTCGAGGATGTTCGCACCGTCCAGGATGATCTGGCCGGTGGCCTTCTGCTTCGGGTAGAGCTGGTACATACGGTTGAACGTGCGCAGCAGCGTGGACTTGCCGCAGCCGGACGGGCCGATGAAGGCCGTCACCATCTTTTCCGCGATGTTCAGGTTGATGTCCTTGAGCGCGCGGTAATTGCCGTAAAAGAAGTTCAGGTCCTTGACGACCACTTTGGGATTGGTGATGTTTTCGGTGTTCATATGCGGGCCTTAATTAATGAGTTGTGGCGCTCTGGCGGAACAATACGCGGGCCAGGATGTTGAGCGTCAGCACGCTCAGGGTGATCAGCAGCGCACCCGCCCAGGCGAGTTGCTGCCAGTCTTCGTAGGGACTCATGGCGAACTGGAAGATCACCACCGGCAGGTTCGCCATCGGTTTGTCCATGTCGCCGTTCCAGAACTGGTTGTTCAGCGCGGTGAACAGCAGCGGGGCGGTTTCGCCGCTGATGCGGGCGATGGCCAGCATCACGCCGGTGATGATCCCGGCTCGGGCGGCGCGCAGGGTGACGAAGTTGACGATCTTCCACTGCGGCGCGCCGAGCGCGGCGGCGGCTTCGCGCAGCGTGTGCGGAACCAGGCGCAGCATGTTCTCGGTGGTGCGAATGACGATGGGAATGACGATGATAGCCAGCGCCAGCGCGCCCGCCCAGCCCGAGAAATGCTTGACGTGGACGACGTAGACTTCGTACACGAACAGGCCGATGACGATGGAAGGCGCCGACAGCAGCACGTCGTTGATGAAGCGCGTGATCGGGGCGAGCCAACCGCGCTGGCCAAACTCGGCCAGGTAGGTGCCGGCCAGGATGCCGATGGGGGTGCCGATCAGCGTGCCGACCAGGGTCATCGCCAGCGTGCCGGCGATGGCGTTGAGCAGGCCGCCATCGCTGCCCGGCGGCGGGGTCATGTGCGAGAACACCGTGGGGGTGAGCGCGGGCAGGCCGTGCTCCAGCAGCGTCCAGAGGATCCAGATCAGCCAGAACAGGCCGAATGCCATGGCGAGCATGGAGACCAGCAGGCCGGTGGCGTTGATGATGCGTCGGCGGGTATAGATGTTCAGCATGATGTCAGGATTGTTGTCCCTCGCGTTTGCCCAGCTTGTAGAGCATGAAGCGCGCCAGCGACAGGACCACGAAGGTGATGAAGAACAGGATCAGGCCGAGTTCGATCAGGGACGAGGTGTAAAGCTCGCCGACCGCTTCGGTGAATTCGTTGGCCAGCGCCGAGGAGATGCTGTTGCCGGGCATCAGCAGCGACTGGCTCAGTTCGTGCGCGTTGCCGATGACGAAAGTGACCGCCATGGTTTCGCCCAGCGCGCGGCCCAAGCCCAGCATGATGCCGCCGACCACGCCGATGCGGGTGTAGGGCAGCACGACTTTCATCACCACTTCCCAGGTGGTCGCGCCCAGGCCGTAGGCGGACTCCTTCAGCATGGCGGGGACCACCTCGAACACGTCTCGCATCACCGAGGCGATGAAGGGGATCACCATGATGGCGAGGATGATGCCCGCGGTCAGTATGCTGATGCCCATCGGCGGCCCCATGAAGAACGGACCGATGTAGGGTAGCGCGCCGATATTGTCGTTGATCCACGGTTCGATGTGGTCCGCGAACAGCGGGGCGAACACAAACAGGCCCCACATGCCGTAGATGATGCTGGGGATGCCCGCCAGCAGTTCGACTGCGATGCCGAGCGGGCGGCGCAGGATGCGCGGCGACAGCTCAGTCAGGAAGATCGCGATGCCGAAACTGACCGGGATGGCGATCAGCAGGGCGATGCCGGAGGTGACCAGCGTGCCGACGATGGGCACAAGTGCACCGTATTCATCAGTGACCGGGTTCCACTCGGCACTGGTGAGGAAATTGAAGCCGAACGCATGGATGGCGGGCATACTGCCGATCACCAGCGATCCGAGAATGGCGGCCAGCAGGGCGAGTACCCCGAAGGCGGACAGCCGCGTCACACCGCGGAACAGCATGTCCAGCCAGATTTGGCGCTTGAGGTGCGCATCGCGCAAGATAGACATAGTTATTTATGTGTTTGTTAATCGAAAGGGGGCATTGCGCCCCCTTCGAATTATATCTGATACGTGCTTAATTCAGCACGCTCAAACGTGGTTACTTCCAGAGTGCTGCGCCCTTGCTGTCCTTGATCTGTGCCTTCCAGCTGTCGCGGATCATCTTCTTGACGCTGTCCGGCAGCGGAACGTAGTCCAGGTCGGCAGCCATCTTGTCGCCGTTGGTGTAGGCCCAGTCGAAGAACTTCAGCACTTCCTTGCCGGTTGCCGCGTTTTCCTGAGTCTTGTGGATCAGGATGAAGGTGGCGCCGGTGATGGGCCAGCTTTCCTTGCCAGGCTGGTTGACCAGGATTTCGGCGAAGCCTTCTTCGGCCTTCCACTTCGCGTTGGCGGCAGCAGCCTTGAAGCTGGTGTCGCTGGGGGCGACGAACTGGCCTTCGCGGTTCTTCAGCTGTGCATATGCCATCTTGTTCTGCAGGGCATAGGCGTATTCGACGTAGCCGATGGAGCCCTTGATGCGTTGCACATAGGAGGCCACGCCTTCGTTGCCCTTGCCGCCGGTGCCGACCGGCCATTTCACTGCCTTGTCTGCGCCCACGCCGCGCATCCATTCGGTGCTGACCTTGGCCAGATAGGTGGTGAAGATGAAGGTGGTGCCGGAACCGTCTGCGCGGTGTACCACGGTGATGGCTTGATCCGGCAGGCTGACGCCCTTGTTGTCGGCCGCGATCTTCGGGTCGTTCCACTTGGTGATCTTGCCCATGTAGATGTCAACCAGTGCTGCGCTGCTCAGCTTCAGCTGCCCTGCGGCGAGGCCCTCGACGTTTACCACAGGCACCACACCGCCGACCACGGTCGGGAACTGCGCCAGGCCGCCCATGCCCAGCTCGTTCGGGTTCAGGGGCGCGTCGGTCGCGCCGAAGTCCACGGTCTTGGCCTGGATCTGCTTGATGCCGCCGCCGGAGCCGATGGACTGGTAGTTCATGCCCACGCCGGTCTGCGCCTTGTAGGCTTCGGCCCACTTCGCATAGACGGGATAGGGGAAGGTCGCGCCCGCACCGGTGATGTCGGTGGCCTGGCTGACGCCGGCAAAGGCCATCGCGGAAGCGGCGGCGATGCCGAGGACGAGTTGCTTGAGCTTGCTGTTCATGGTCTCTCCGTTGTGTGAGGGGTTGCTTTGTGTATAACGTTAATCAACTACTCTTTGAGGCTGCGCCATATTAGGCATCTTGTGTGACAGGATTATTACACTTTAAGGAAGTGTTTTGCGTAACGGCTGCTCAGGCGCGACATCGGCAGCAGGATGAACAGGTCCGCGGTGTTGAACTCCGGATCCCACGCCGGTTCGCCGCAGATATAGGCGCCCAGACGCAGATAGCCTTTGATCAGGGCCGGGACCGGGGCGTCGAGGTACTGGTTCAGTGAATCAAGCGGCAGCGGGCAGCGCGGGAACACGCGATATTCGGACGGAGCGCCGTAGACGCGGTGCAATTTTCGGTAAAGGCTGGCTGCGACGTGGCCGCCATCGCCCATGCTGATGCTGGCGCAGCCGATCATATATTCGTAATGGCTTTGCTGCATGTATTGGGCGAGGCCGCTCCACAGCTGGGTGATGGCCGCACCGTCGCGATGGTCCCAGTGCACGCAGGAGCGTCCCACTTCCACCATGCGGTCCCGGAGGTGCAGCAAGCGAGTCATGTCGAACTCGGTCTGCGAATAATAGCCGCCGATCTTCTGAGCTTGGTCCGGCGAAAGGATGCGGTAAGTGCCTATCACCTTGTTTTCATTGCTTTCACGCACCAGCAGGTGCTCGCAGTACTTGTCGAAAATGTCGCGATCGATGCCTTCGGCGGCGCTGACCAGGCTTGCGCCCATTTCCTCGCCGAATATCTTGTAGCGCAGGCGCTGCGCCTCCAGGATCTCCGCCTCGTTCCGTGCCAAGCTGGTGGTCAGGTGGCGCTGGGCGGCATGTTCTGTTTGTCGATGGAGTGCCGGCATGCATTTCTCCCGTTAATTAAAGTTGGCGCAGCTTAGGGGAGAGGTGTTGCAACTCGATGACGCGAATGTGAAGGAAATGTGAATGACCATCCTTGCCGATCTTCGCTCCATTTCCTGAGCAGTCGCTGCCTTGCGCGGTGATGCGGGGTAACAGAGTGCCAGCAGCACCCTATATATAAGGTGCGGGGCGACACGGCAGCCCCGTACCGCGGCTATCGGGTAAAAATGTTCACGCCGCCGGCTTGAATTCGGAGAGGCGGAACTGCGAGACCATGCGCTGCAGAACCTCGGAGGTTTGTGCCAGTACGGCCATCTCGTTGCGCGTGGTTTCGATCTCCTTCGTGGTGGAGGTGGTGATGTGCGTCACGTCCGCGATATGCGTGGCGATCTGCCGGCCTTCCTGGGACTGAATCTCGGTGGCCTGCGCGATCTGGTGCATCATGTCCGAGACGACTTGTATGGAAGCCTCGACCTCGGTCAACACCGCGCTGATCCGTTCGCCGTGTTCCACGCCGGTGCGGACGCTGCGTCGCGTCGCGTCCATGGCCGCAATGGCTTCGCTGGCCGATCCCTGGACCTCGTTCAACAGGTCGGAGATGTCCTTGGCGGAAGTGGTGGTGCGTTCCGAAAGCAAGCGAACCTCGTCGGCCACGACGGCGAAGCCCCGCCCCTGATCGCCCGCGCGGGCGGCCTCGATGGCGGCGTTCAGCGCCAGCAGGTTGGTCTGTTCGGCGATGCCCTTGATGATGTTGCTGATGGTGCCGATGCGCTGCAGCGTCAGGTCGAACTGGCGCATGGTATGCGACGACGATTCCACCGTGACGTCCAGCTGTTGCAGGATGGCCGAAGTCTCCTGGCCGACGATGCTGACCTCGTTGATCTTGGTGCCGGTGGTTTTGGCGGTGCCTGCGGCATGGGTTGCGTTGCCGGCGATCTCGGTGATGGTATGGCCCATCTTCTCGATGGCGGACATCACGCGGAATATCTTCTCCGATTGCATCTGCGCATTGCTGCTGACGCTCTGTGTCATCGCGTTGACCTTGTGGGCGGTGGTTTTCGACTGGTCGGCCGAGCTGTTCACGTCGTGCAGGACGGACTCGATGCGGCCGATGAATTCGTTGATTGTCCCGACCATGACGCCGATCTCGTCCGCCGGACCTTGCGGCAGGCGGTGGCTCAGGTCGCCCGCGCTGAGGTGGGAAATGACATCGATGATCCCGGCGATTCGTTGCTTCAGCCGGTTGTTGAATACGATCTGAAAGGCGACCACGATCATGGCCGCGGCGACCAGCGGCAAGACGATGATCCACAGGATGTTGCCGACCGCGCGGCTGATGTTCTCGCGCGCCGCTGTCTCGCCATCGCGGTTGAGCGCGATCAGTTGGTCGATATTCGCGATCATCGGCTCCAGTTTCATCTTGTAGAGCGCGTCCGGGATCTGCAGTGCGTCATCCGGGCTGGTGCTGGCGATCTTGATGGCACCGCTGAAGCCTTTCGCATAATCACTCCATGCCGTGGCGATCTGCTTCATCTGCTTATCGTCGATCCCGGGCGGTGCGACGGCAGCCGCCCCTTGGTTCAGGGACCTGATGTTGTCGTCGGCAGAGGCGAGCCTGGCTTCGGTTTCCGCCAGGATGGGGTCCGAGCGTGAGACCGACAGTGCGATGCTCTTGATCTGCGCCAGGTTGCCTGCGAATGTTTGCCGGGCTTGGTATTGGCTGAATTCGTTGCGCAGCGTGCCGAGTTGGACGACGCTGAAGACGATGACGCCCAGCATGCTCAGCGCGGTAATCGCGGCGATCAAGCGTAGTTGTGCTTGCAGTGACATTGTTGCTTCCTTTGTCTGTTGTGTCAGGGCGGTGTCGGGAGCTAGCCGTAATAAAGCTCGGCGGCTTCGTGCCGTTTTTCCTGATGGGGAAGGTGGCGGCGTTCGACGAACAGGCTGTTGCCGGGTTTGCCCTTGGCCATTTTCTTTGCCACCGTGGCCGCTTCGGCCACTTCATGGTGCGAGTCGAACAGTTCCGGGGTGACCCAGATGGCGCCGATCGACAGTGTGGGCAGCGGGTGGTGCACGATTCGGCCCTGGCGGTCGGCTGTCAGGTAGCCACCGATCGAGCGATGCTCTTCATCGAGCAGGGCGGTGGCGGTGCGCGCGAAAGCATTGAGTGCACGGTTGCAGCGCTGTTCCCAATCGGTGCTTTGCAGGATGAGGATGAAATCGTCACCGCCGATATGGCCGATGAAGTCGTATTTCGGATCGCACACGTTGGCGAGCAGTTTGCCGGTGAGCTGGATGGCCTCGTCGCCCTTGCTGTAGCCGTACACATCGTTGAACGGTTTGAAGTTGTCGAGATCCGCATAACAGACCGCGAAAGACTTGTCGTTTTGCAGCAGGTGATCGATGTGCTCGTTGATCGGCACGTTGCCAGGCAGCATGGTGAGCGGGTTGGCGTAGCGCGCGTTTTCGATCTGCGCCTTGGTGACCTCGCGCAGCAGGTCCTGGCCCGTGCCGACCCCGATGTAGCGGCCCTGCTCGGTGATGATGAAACCGTCGGTGAAGTGCTTGATCTCGGATTCGCTCAGGAATCCGCTCAGCTCGTGGATGGGGGTCGATTTTTCGACCAGAAGGGGCGCGGCGTCCATCAGTTCGGTACAGGGTTTCTTGCCGAGCAGCTCGCGGCGGTAGGGCTGGGAGAAGTTGTCCAGGAACTCATGGCGATTGATCAGTCCAACGGGGCGGCCGTGCTTGACGACGGGGATGGACCGCAAGTTATGGTTCTCGGTGAAGTGGATAAATATCTGCTCGATCGCCGTTTCGGGAGGGAACGATTCGACGTAGCGCTGGATGGACTCGACGGTGACATTGCGCTTGCTGCGATAGGGTTGCTCGACGATGTTGTTCGTATTGATCAGGCTGCCGACCTGGGCGGGGGCGATCAGCGGCGGGGTGGGGTTGGGACGGGCAATGAAGTAGCCCTGTCCGCAGGCGATGCCGATGTCGCGGATCACCCGGAATTCGGCATCGGTCTCGATGCCTTCCGCGATGACGTGCGTGCCGGAGCTTTTCGCGATCTGCTGGATCGATTTGAGGAACTGCTGTTTGAGTGGGTCGCTGTTGACGCCTTGCACGAAGTGCATGTCGATCTTGACGTACTCCGGGCGCAGTTCCGACCACAGCCTCAGGCTCGAGAAGCCCGCCCCCAGGTCGTCCATCGCGATCTGGAAGCCCATGCCGCGGTAATGCAGCAGCGCATTGCGCATCGCCTCGAAGTCGAAAGTGGGCTGGTTCTCGGTGATCTCGATGACGACCCGTTTCGGGTCGACGCCCAGATTTTCGAGATAGACCAGTGTTTGGCCGTTCTTGAAGCTGGGGTGAGTCAGGGTCTCGGGGCTGACGTTCAGGAACAGTTTGCCGGGCAGTCCCTGATCGGCAAACGTCTCCAGCACGATTTGCCTGCTCAGCATTTCGATTTCCACGGATAATCCCTGTTGCCGCGCCGCGCCGAACAGATTGGCGGGAGAATGCATCGGGCTGTCGGCGGGGCCGCGTATCAGTCCCTCGAAGCCGATGAATGAGCCGCTGGAAAAGTCCATGATCGGCTGGAAAAGGGCGGAGAGGGTGCGCTGGTTCAATATGTCCTGGAGCGTTTTCATGATGGCTGTCCTATTGGGTATGGCGTGCGCGGAGCATAGTTCTCCTATGTTTCAGCCGGGTTACATCGTTGTTGCGGATTGATTGCGGAAGAACATCCCAAAAATCCGGTTGAATATTCCGGATTCCTTCGGTAGAATCCGCGCTCTTTTGAAAATCGGTTGGAGTAGAACCATGGCACGTGTATGTCAAGTGACGGGAAAAGGCCCGATGGTCGGGAACAACGTTTCCCATGCCAATAACAAAACCAAGCGTCGTTTTTTGCCGAACCTGCAACGCCGTCGCTTCTGGGTTGAAAGTGAAAACCGCTGGGTCAGCCTGCGCTTGACCAATGCTGCGCTGCGTACCATCGACAAGAATGGTATCGACGCGGTGTTGTTCGAAATGCGCGCACGCGGCGAAAACGTTTAAGGAGCTAGCAAATGCGCGAAAAGATCAAACTCGAATCCAGTGCCGGTACCGGTCATTTCTACACGACGACCAAGAACAAGAAGACCACCCCGGAAAAGATCGAAATGAAGAAGTTCGATCCGGTGGCACGCAAGCACGTGATGTACAAGGAAACCAAGCTGAAGTAATCCGGCTCGGTCCGTTTCAAAAAATAAAGCCCGCTTTAGCGGGCTTTATTTTTTTAGCATCCCCTTTTCATGCCATCAAGGGGCGCTCCTTATCCCTGAACCTCGCGCTCGATTTCTTCCACGCTGATGTGGCGCGCATCGCGTCCCTTGACCATATACACCATGTATTCGGCCATGTTCTGAGCGTGGTCACCCGCACGCTCGATCGCCTTGGCGATGAACAGGATTTCCAGTGCATTTGAAATGGTGCGAGGGTCCTCCATCATGAAGCTGATCAGGTAGCGCAAGATGGCGCGAAACTCGTTGTCCACCAGTTCGTCCTGACGCACCACTTGGGCAACTGCCGCAAGGTCAAGCCGGGCGAAGGAATCCAGCGACTTGCGCAGCATCTCCAGCACCAGTTTGGCGGCATGCCTGATCTCGGTATAGCGCGGCAAGTGGATGTGCTCCCGCTGCGATAGATCCCGGGCCATGTAGGCGATCTTTTTCGCCTCGTCGCCGATGCGCTCCAGGTCGGAAATGGTCTTGATGATCGTCATGACCATGCGCAGGTCGTTTGCGGCAGGCTGCCGGCGCGCGATGATCCGGGTGCACTGCTCGTCGATTTCCACCTCCAGTGCATTCACCCGGTGGTCGTCGGCGATGACGCGGTTCGCCAAGGCGCTGTCGTTGCCGACCAGTGCCTCCAGGGCAAGGCGGATCTGGCTTTCCACCAAGCCGCCCATCAGCAGCACGCGCTCGCGCATGGCCTCGAGTTCTGTGTCGAATTGCCTCGAAGTATGTTTGTTGTTGCTCATCCGTTCTTCCTTGGTTTCTGTTGTCTAACCGTCCGATGCTAACCATGAAGCATGAAGGATTTATGACGCTTGGAGGTGCTGCCGCCTTATGTTTGGCGCTTCCCATTGAAACAAATGATTAAAAATAAATTAATGGCATTGCAACGTTAGCGGCCTACAGTGAGCAACCTGAGGCGACAGTGGGCTGATCGTCGATGACTCTAACTGGAGGGCACCATGAGATTTTTCACTGAGCATTTTTTCAGCGAGGAACAGAAGAGCGAGCTGCTGGGCGACAAATACGTACAGGGGCAAGGTGTGGCTATGCAGGCGGAGCTGGAAGGGCGTTACCGCCACTTCGAAATCGCGCAGGTGAAGGAGAGGTTGCAGCGCGAGCAGGACGAGTTTGATCGGAGGACTCGGCTCGTGGAACTGACAGTGCTGCCGCTTATTCTGTCCATTACCCTGGCGTTCGGGCTGGTGTCGTCATTCTTGCTGGACGGCTCAATCTGACCTGCGATGGTGTTCAGATGGCATGGGCGACCTCCATGTTGTCTCGCGTCATGAAAGTGCAACATAACTCGATTAGCCTGAGCCTCAGCAAGTCAGCAGAGGTTCGTCCAAATGAACAGCTCGGATTTACCTGAAGTGCCGGACTCAACCGTGGAGCGCCTCCTCAGGGAGGTGCCGTCCGTGCACGAGTCGACCAGTTGCCTCAAGGTACTCGGACTGTTCCACGAGGAAAGGACACTGTATGCCCTGCCTGTGGTGAACGACAAGGACCGGCCGGTGGGCATCATCATGCGTCAGGACCTCACCGAATCCTTCAGCAAGCAGTACGCCAAGGAGCTGAAGGGCAAGAAGCCGATATCCATGCTGATGGACAACAAGCCGGTCATCATCGATCGGAGTACTGGCATCCAGGATGTCGCCCGCATCATTCTGGATGCCGGGATGGAGCATATGGTGAGCGGCTTCATCATCACCCGGGAAAAGCGCTACCAAGGCATGGCCAATGGCTATGACCTGCTCAATGAGATGACGCGCATGAAACAGAAGCATCTGTTCGACCTGGCGCATTTCGATCAGCTGACCGGCCTGCCGAATCGCACGCTGTTGGTGGACCGCCTGAACCAGGCCATTTCCGCTGCCAGTCGGGCATCGCGCAAGATATCCCTGCTCTTCATCGATCTCGATGGTTTCAAGCCGGTCAACGATACTTACGGCCACCATATCGGCGATAAGCTATTGAAAGAGGTAGCCGAGCGGTTGAGTTCGTGCCTCAGGGAAGGGGATACGGCCGCGCGCCTGGGGGGCGATGAGTTCGTCGTGATGTTGCCTGAGTCGGATCTCGACCGGGCGCTGGCCGTGGCGAACCGGGTGCTGGGGACGCTGAAGGCTTCCTACGAGTTCGGGAAAAAGGTCATCTCGGACATCTCCGCGAGCATAGGCGTCGCCGAATTTCCCTCCCACGCAGACGGAATGGATGCCTTGCTGACGGCGGCGGACAGTGCCATGTACGTCGCAAAGAATAGCGGCAAGGGGCAGATTGCCATCTTTACTCCCACAGGAGATTGATGCCCTGCGCGGCAAGTTCGGGATACCAAGGTTACAGCGATGCGATGGCGATGCCTGCGCCGATCGCCGCACCGGCCAGGACGTCGGTGGGGTAGTGCAGTCCCAGTACCGGGCGCGACAGGGCGACCAGCACGGTGAACGGCGCAACCAGCCAGAGTAGTTCGGGGAAGTAGGCGACGGTGATGATACTGAAGGCGACGGCATGCAGCGTGTGTCCGGACGGGAAACTGAACTGGTCGAGAGCCTTGCCGGCGCAGATGATGCTGGGGTAGACGTTGAACGGTCGCGGGCGCAGGGTCTTGCCCTTGATCAGCTTGTAGGTGACGGTGCAAACCAGGCCGACGGCGAGCATGTGCATCACCGCAGGCAGCGCTTCTGCCCGATAGCTCAGCAACAGCGACGCCATCAGCGCATACCAGAAGATGCCGTCGCCGAGCTGGCTGACGATGCGGAACAGGTGGCGCACCGCCAGGTTGCGGCTTTGCCTGTTGCAGAGCTGGCAGAGTTCGAGGTCCCAGCGGATGATCTGTTGCAGTGGAAAGCTAAGCTTGCTCATTCTTCCCTCCTTGTGTGTGCACGAGTCCGGTCAATATCGTTTCCATCTGTTCCGTGATGCGATCCCATGTCAGCGACTCCACCGTTCTGCACGCACCGTTACCGAGGCGGCGGATACGTCCAGCATCAGCGACCAGTCCGTTCGCCTGTGCGATGAACGCCGCAGTGTCGCCGAACGGAACGAGTAGTCCGCTCACCTCGTGGCGGATGTGCTGGCGCGCGGCGGCGTAGTCGTAGGCAATGGTCGCCAGCCCGCTGGCCATCGCTTCCACGGTGACGTTGCCGTAGGTTTCGGACAGGCTCGGGTAGAGGAAGATGTCGCCTGATGCGTAATGCATTGCGAGTTCCTCGCCCGTCCGCATGCCGGCGAAGATCACGTGCGGATGTTGTTTCTCCAGCGCTGCGCGCGCCGGGCCGTCGCCGACCATCACCAGTTTTGTGTCGGGCCGCGTGGCGCGCATCTGCTCGAACGCCTGGATCACTACTGGCAGGTTCTTCTCCGGTGCAAGGCGGCTGACAATCATCGCCACCGGTGTGTCGTCCGCCGCGCCCCAGGCATTGCGCAATTCGGTGCTGCGCTTGGCTGGATGGAACAGCTCCGCATCCACGCCGCGCGACATCACCATCACATTTCTGTAGCCGGCCTGCTGCAATTCCTGTTGCAGTGAGGCTGTTGGCACGAGGGTGCAACCGGTGCGGTTGTGGAAGCGGCGCAGATAGGATGCGATCGGCTTGTTCAGCCAGCCCACGCCGTAGTGTTGGCTGTAGTTGTGGAAATTGGTATGGAAGTCGGTGCAGACCGGGATGCCCAGCGTAAGTGCGGCAGAACAGGCCGACCAGCCGAGCGGACCCTCGGTGGCGATGTGCACGATGTCCGGCCGTTGTTGCCGCCACAGGCTCAGCAACTTGTTCTTTGCAGGCAGTCCGGATTTCAGTTCGGGATAGCCGGGAATTTGCATTCCTGCGACCAGTGTTTCTTCGAACGACTCCGTCCGTTGTGGCGCGTCATGCCTGTGCTGGCGCGGGCGGATCAAGTGTATCTTGTGCCGGCGCTTGATCAGTCCTTCCACCATGCGTCCGATGGTGATGGCGACGCCGTTCACCTCAGGGAGATAGGTTTCAGTCACCATTGCGATGTGCAAGGGTTCGTGAGTGGTGCGAGTCAATGTCTCCTCCATGATGCGCATCCTGCTGCGCGCACATGAAGGTTAAGTGACGCTTTCTTGAAGAATTGGTGAAGGCGTCAATCCCGCCCTGGGTGGACAGATATCACTATCTCGCCGGCACGTTGACCAGGGGGGCTGGATGGCTGCACAGCCGAGGTCTTTGGTGATTTCCGCAGAGCGCCCCCCTGAAATGAAGCGACCCGCGTCGCGCGGGTCGCTTCATCACGGCATCGTTCCTGAAGCCTCAGGCCGTCGCCCAGGCTTGCGCTTCATCGTAATCCGAAAACACGCGGACGTCTGCATCGACGAAGAGGCGTGACAGCCACGCTTGCCAGGTGATCCACTGGTCGTCGGTGACGACCGCGATCTTGCTGAAGTCGTGGTTGTGCTCGCGGCTGAAGAACTTGATCTCTTCCCAAGCAACGTCGACGGTGTAGTCGATCATGCCGCGCAGATCGAACAGCAGGTTCAGTGGGCCGGGAGACTTCAGCTTGTACAGGGATTGTTCCTCGAAAGTCTTGAAGTCCGCGAGAGTGAATTCGCCGATGACGGCGGCGTTGACGAGGTTGGCGGTCTGTTCGATGGTGATCATTTGTTATTCGTCCTGATGCTTGGGTGACAGGTGCAAGCTTAGCACACCACTGGCGATGATGAGCGCCATGCCCAGCCAACTGCTCGCTGACAGGACCTCATTCCACAGCAACATGCCGAACAGGCTCGCGAACACGATGGTGCTGTAGGCCAGGCTGCCGACCACCAGCGTTTTGCCGACGCGGTAGGCTTGCGTCATGGCAAGCTGAGCCAGCGTGGCGCTGGCGCCCAGCCCGAGCAGGATGGCGAAGCCTTGCGGGGTGATCGCATGCACTTCGTCGAACAGCATCCAGGTACCGCTGCCGGCGGTGGCGATCAGGCTGAAATAGAACACCACGCGTGTCGCGGGTTCGCCGATTGTTCCAAGCTGTTTGACGTTGAGATAGGCGACGCCGGCAAGGCAGCCAGAGGTCAGGCCGAGCAGTCCGGGCAGCAACTGGTCTCGCCCCAGCGTCGGGTGTAGTAACAGCACGACACCGCTGAAGCCGAGTGCGATGGCGAAGGTCAGCGGCAGGTGGAATTTGTCCTTGAACACCAGCATGGTCAGGATGGTGAGGAACAGGGGCGCGGTGTAGTTGAGCGTCACGGCGGTGGCGAGCGGCAGCACGGTGATGCAGTAGAAATAGAGTGCCAGCGCCACCGAGCCGGAGATGCCGCGCCACAGGTGAGGGCGCCAGTGCGGCGTTGCGATGCTCACACGCTGGTGGCGCAGGATCGCATACACCAGCAGCAGGCCGAGGAACGAGCGGTAGAACGCCAGTTCGACATAGGAAAAATGCGCAGAACCCAACTTGACGAACACGCCCATGCAGCCGAACAGGAATCCGGCTGCCAGCATCCACAGTGAGCCCATGAGGGGGGGCTATTTCAGATGCGGAGCGAGATTGCGGCGCAGGTATTCGTGGAAGTGCAGCATGCCGTCCTCGGTCGGGGACTGGTATGGCCCGTGTTCCTCGACGCCCTGCTGGTATAGCGCCTTGCGGCCCTGGTGCATGCGCACGCAGATGACGTCGTCCTCGACCGCGGTCTCGTTGTAGGCCTTCTGTTCGGCCTCGACGTATTCACGCTCGAACATCGCGATCTCTTCCAGATAATAGAACTCGACGACGTTGGTGCAGGCCTCGGTGCCGCGCGGGATGAGCGTGCTGATGACCAGCGTGCCCGGGTACCACTCGACCGTGATGTTCGGGTAGTACGTCAGCCAGATTGCGCCGTACTTGGGCAGCTTGTCGCCGTAGTAGCGCAGCACCTGTTCCTGCCACTTGCCGTACACCGGGCTGCCGACCTTGCGCAGCGCATTGCTGATGCCGACGGTCTGTACGCTGTACTGCTCGCCGAACTGCCACTGCAGCTGGTCGCAATCGACGAAATTGCCGAGGCCGGGATGGAACGGCACGACGTGGTAGTCCTCCAGGTACACCTCGATGAAGGTCTTCCAGTTGAAGGCATACTCGTCCACCTGGATGCGGTCCAGCATGTAGCCGGAGAAATCCAGGTCCTTCATCACGCCCATGTTGGCGAGGTCCTTCAGGACATCGCGCTTGCCGGCGAACAGCAGGCCGTTCCAATTCTGCAGCGGCGTCTTGTTCAGGTGCAGGCAGGGATTCTCGGGGAAATGCGGCGCGCCGAGCAGTTCGCCGTTGGTCTCGTAGGTCCAGCGGTGCAGCGGGCAGGTGATGTGCTGTGCGTTGCCGCGCCCCTGCAGCATCGTGGCTTGCCGGTGGCGGCAGATGTTGGACAGCAGTTCCACGCCGTTCGGATTGCGCACCAGCATCTGCGCCTCGCCGTCGAGTACGTGATAATCGCCCAGATTGGGCACCATCAGTTCGTGGCCGACGTACCTGGGGCCTTGGTCGAACAGCACGCGCTGTTCGAGCTCCAGCATCTTTGGGTCGAAATACCAGCTCATCGGCGGTTGTACTTGAGCCGGTGTCAGATGGTTCATTTGGGCGATATCGGACATACCCACGAGATCCTTGCAATAGTGAATACGGTGCGAGATGGGATTAAGGGCGGGATTGTCCCCGAATTTTTTTTGCGGGGCAACAAAAATTGGCTCAGCCAGGAACCGTTGGGTAAAATGTCCGTCTTTGGCAAACAGAGACGGACATGGCGGGTAAATCGCAGAAAACGGTGGGCTTCGAGGCGGCGATGGCCGAGCTGGAGCAGATCGTCTCCGACATGGAGGCGGGCAAGCTCTCGCTGGAAGATTCGCTGGCAGCCTACAAGCGCGGTGCGGAACTGCTGACCTTCTGCCGTTCCCGGCTGGAAGATGCACAGCAACAGGTGCGTGTGCTGGAAGATGGCGTGCTGAAGGATTTTTCCGCCGGCGGCGAGTCCGGGACGAACTGATATGTATACCGATTTCCAAAGCTGGGTCGCGGCCCGGCAATCCCATTTCGAAAACGTGCTGCGCGAACTGTTGCCGCAAGCGGACGTCGCGCCGCAGCGCCTGCACGAGGCGATGCGTTACGCGGTGCTGGACGGCGGCAAGCGCGTGCGCCCGCTGCTGGCGTTCGCCGCGGGCGAACTGGCCGGGGCGGAGCAGGCGCGGCTGGACGTCGCCGCGGCCGCGGTCGAGCTGATCCATGCCTATTCGCTGGTGCACGATGACATGCCGTGCATGGACGATGACGTGCTGCGCCGCGGCAAGCCGACCTGCCATGTGCAATACGACGAAGCGACCGCGCTGCTGGTGGGCGACGCCCTGCAGAGCCTCGCCTTCCAGTTTCTTTCCGAACATCGCCTCGCCGACGATGCGACGCGTCAGCTCGAGATGGTCAAGCTGCTCGCCGTGGCGTCCGGTTCGCGCGGCATGGCGGGCGGGCAGGCGATCGACCTCGCCAGCGTGGGCAAGGCGCTGACGCTGCCTGAACTCGAGTTCATGCACATCCACAAGACCGGCGCGCTGATCCGCGCGGCCATCCTGCTGGGTGCCCAATGCGGCAACCTGAATCAGGCTCAGCTCGACAAACTGGATCACTTCGGCAAGCTGATCGGCCTTGCCTTCCAGGTGGTGGACGACGTGCTCGACTGCGAGGCGGATACCGCGACACTGGGTAAGACCGCGGGCAAGGATGCCGACAACGACAAGCCCACCTACGTCAGTCTGCTCGGCATCGAGGGCGCGCGCGACATGGCGCAGCGACTCCATCGCGAGGCGCTGGAAACCTTGGCCGGATTCGGCGCGGCGGCACAACGTCTGCGCGAACTCGCCGACTTCATCGTGCTGAGAAAATATTGATGTTCCCGCTGCTTTCCTCCATCAACGATCCGGAAGACCTGCGCAAGCTTGAGCGTGCGCAGTTGCCGCAACTGGCGGAAGAACTGCGCGCCTTCCTCGTCGAGTCGGTGAGCAAGACCGGCGGGCACCTGTCTTCCAATCTCGGCACGGTCGAATTGACCATCGCCCTGCATTACATTTTCAACACGCCGGACGACCGTCTGGTGTGGGACGTCGGCCACCAGACCTACGCACACAAGATACTCACCGGGCGGCGCGAGGCGATGAGCCGGTTGCGCATGGCGGGCGGCATCGCCGGCTTCCCTAAGCGCGAGGAGAGTCCCTACGACACCTTCGGTACCGGACACTCGAGCACCTCGATCAGCGCCGCGCTGGGCATGGCGGTGGCGGCGAAGCTGGAGGGCAGCGCGCGCCGGTCGGTGGCGATCATCGGCGACGGCGCGATGACCGGCGGCATGGCGTTCGAGGCGCTGAACAACGCGGGCGCGATGGACGCCAACATGCTGGTGATCCTCAACGACAACGATATGTCGATCTCCCAGCCGGTCGGCGCGCTCAACAATTACCTTGCCAAGCTGATGTCCGGCCGCTTCTATGCGGCGATGCGGCGCGGCAGCGAAAAGATGCTCAAGGGCATGCCGCCGGTGCTGGAGTTCGCCAAGCGCGCCGAGGAGCACGTCAAGGGCATGGTCACGCCGGGTACGCTGTTCGAGGAGTTCGGTTTCAACTACATCGGTCCCATCGATGGTCACGACATCGATGTGCTGCTCGATACCCTGAGCAACATCCGCAAACTCGAAGGCCCGCAGTTCCTGCACATCGTCACGCAGAAGGGCAGGGGTTACGCGCATGCCGAAGAGGACTGCACGCTGTATCACGGCGTGTCCAAGTTCGATCCTGCCAGTGGCATCACTCCGCAGCAGTCGAGCCAGCCTACTTACACCGAAGTGTTTGGCGCCTGGCTGTGCGACATGGCGGCGCAAGACGAGCGGCTGGTCGGCATCACGCCGGCGATGTGCGAAGGCTCCGGCTTGGTCGAATTTTCGCAACAGTATCCGCAACGCTATTTCGACGTGGGCATCGCCGAGCAGCATGCGCTGACTTTTGCCGCGGGGCTGGCCTGCGACGGCTACAAGCCGGTCGTGGCGATCTACTCGACCTTCCTGCAGCGCGCGTACGACCAACTGATCCACGACGTCGCCATCCAGAACCTGCCGGTGGTGCTGGCCATAGACCGAGGTGGTCTGGTCGGTGCGGACGGTGCGACCCATGCAGGCAGCTTCGACCTGTCCTATCTGCGCTGCATCCCGAACATGACGGTGATGGCCCCTGCGGATGAAGACGAATGCCGCCAGATGCTCTACACGGCGTTCCGGCTGGATACTCCGAGCGCAGTGCGCTATCCGCGCGGGCGTGGCCCCGGGGTGGAGATCAAACAGTCGATGCATGCCTTGCCGCTGGGCAAGGGCGAACTCCGCCGCAGCGGCAAGCGGGTTGCCATCCTCGCATTCGGTTCGATGCTGGCGCCCGCGCTGACTGTCGCCGAGCAACTGGATGCGACCGTCGCCAACATGCGCTTCGTCAAGCCGCTGGATGAGGCGCTGGTATTGAAGCTCGCGCGGGAGCATGAGCTGCTGGTTACGGTAGAGGAAAATGCCGTGCAGGGCGGCGCAGGCAGTGCCGTGGCGGAGTGCCTGCAGGAGCGCGGCGTCGCTGTACCGGTGCTGCAACTCGGTTTGCCGGACAGCTTCATCGAGCAGGGCGAGCACGCCCAGATGCTGGCGGATTGCGGTCTGGATGCCGCAGGCATCGCCACCGCCATTCGGAGCAGGCTGGCCGAGTGATTTAGTCGGGCTTGGTTATAATCCCCTCAGTCAAGAATTCAGAAAGGCTGTCATGAACGCCCAGAAACATCCGATTCCCGACGTGCAAAATTCCGTCGATACGCGCCACCTGGCGATCAACAAGGTCGGTATCAAGGGTATCCGCCACCCGATCAAGGTCAAAGACAAGAGCGTCGGCGTGCAGCACACCGTCGCCACCTTCAATATGTACGTGCACCTGCCTCACAACTTCAAGGGCACGCACATGTCGCGCTTCGTGGAGATCCTTAACGAGCACGAACGCGAGATCTCGGTGGAATCGTTCGAGACCATCCTGCGAGAGATGGTGGCTCGTTTGGAGGCGGAATCCGGCTACATCGAGATGAACTTCCCGTACTTCGTCAATAAGACCGCGCCGGTGTCCGGCGTGCAGAGCCTGCTGGACTACGACGTGACCTTTATCGGTGAAGTCGTCGACGGCAAGGCCCGCGTCACCATGAAAGTGGTGGTGCCGGTCACCAGCTTGTGCCCTTGCTCCAAGAAGATCTCCGAGCGCGGGGCGCACAACCAGCGTTCGCACGTCACGCTCACTCTGCGCACCAATCAGTTCGTCTGGGTGGAGGACGTGATCCGCATCGCCGAGGAACAGGCCTCGTGCGAACTGTTCGGCCTGCTGAAACGCCCCGACGAGAAGTTCGTCACCGAACGCGCTTACGACAATCCCAAGTTCGTCGAGGACATGGTGCGCGACGTCGCCGCCGCGCTGAATGCCGACAAGCGCATCGATGCCTACATTGTCGAGTCGGAAAATTTTGAATCGATTCATAACCACTCGGCCTATGCTCTTATCGAACGCGATAAGACTACGAGCTGAGAGTGGCGCACAGCGATTCAAAATTTCGGTGGAGGCTAATATCGGCCGCAAGGCCGATGTTATGCCGGAACCAAAACTTCGAATCCATCCATAATCATTCCGCGTATGCGCTTATCGAGCGCGATAAGACCCTGTAGGGGCGCGATTCATCGCGGCCCATGCACGGGTGCAAAAGAGGGCGCGATGAATCGCGCCCCTACGTGACATGAAGCCCGTCGCCATCTTTCGCCACGCCCCCGCCGAAGGTCCCGGCTATCTCGCCGATTTTCTCGACGCTCACCGCATTCCCTGGAAATTGATCGCCATCGACGAGGGCGATGCTGTGCCGCAATCAGCCGAAGCATTTTCCGGACTGGCGTTCATGGGCGGGCCGATGAGCGTCAACGACGACCTGCCGTGGATCGCGGCGGCAGAGGCGCTGATCCGCGATGCGGTGGCGTGCGACATCCCGGTGCTGGGGCATTGCCTCGGCGGGCAGCTGATGTCCAAGGCGCTGGGCGGCAAGGTGTCGCGCAACCCGGTGACGGAGGTCGGCTGGGGCGAAGTCGAGGTGGCGGATAACGACACCGCGCGCGCATGGTTCGGCGATGTGCGGCACTTCAAAGCCTTCCACTGGCACGGCGAGACCTTTATGCCGCCACAAGGCGCAGTGCGCTTGCTTGCTAGCGCGCACTGCGCCAACCAGGCATGGGCCATCGGCAAACATCTTGCGCTGCAATGCCACGTCGAGATGACGGCCGGGATGATCGCGTCTTGGTGCGAGATCGGTGCGGACGAGCTCCTTGCCGCCAAGGCCAGCCCGGCGGTGCAGTCGGCTGATGCGATGCTGCGGCAGATGGCGGACGAGCTGCCACAGCTGCATGCAGTCGCGGCCCGGCTCTATACGCGCTGGGTCGAGGGTATTACCTAGGCCGAATTATCTAGACAATCCGGCATATTGATATCGAATGGGGCGCGGAGTACGGTGCGCTGCGGGATTGCAGTGCCTGTCCCGTTCTGCTGTCGTCACTTAACTCAAGGAGGTTTCCATGAAGAAGCTGATCGCACTGGTTTGTTTGGGTTTCGTTTTCGCCGTTTCATCACCTGCTTTCGCGGGTGAGCAACAGGACAAGATGAAGGGGTGCAACAAGGAAGCAAAGGGTAAGGGGCTGAAGGGCGACGAGCGCAAGGCGTTCATGAAGAAGTGTCTGTCCAAGGACTATCAACTGAAATCCGGCTCCCCCGCGGCAGCTTCCGCAACACCGGCATCGACCGCCGCTTCGGCTGCGTCGGCCCCTTCATCTGCGCCTCAGGACAAGATGAAGGCATGCAGCGCCGAGGCCAGGACCAAGGGGCTGAAAGCCGATGAGCGCAAGTCGTTCATGAGTGCCTGTCTGAAAGGTTAGTGGGCCCCGGGGCATCGGATGAAACGCGCCGCAAGGCGCGTTTTTCGTTTGGGGTGGTGAAATCGATGCCGTGTATAATCCGCGCTCTTTCCGCGCCGGTGTGGCGCCTATTAATGAAGACGGCATGATTAAAAAATTCCTCAAGCGCGTATTCCGCAAACCGGCCCGGACCAGAACGGTGGGCAATGCGCAGGTGATTCCGTTCGAGTTGCATGGCGTAGCGCGCGAGCGGATCAGCTACGGTGCGCAAAAGGTCACCGACGGCCTGCAGGCCGCAGGCTACCAGGCATATGTGGTGGGCGGCGCGGTGCGGGACTTGCTGCTGGACCGTATTCCCAAGGATTTCGACGTGGCGACCGATGCTACGCCCGAGGAGGTGCGGCGCGTGTTCCGACGTTCGCGCATCATCGGTCGGCGCTTCCGTCTGGTGCATGTGATGTTCGGAGAGGAAGTGGTCGAAGTTTCTACTTTCCGCAGCATGATCGAGGCCGAAGATGCCGAGACCGACGAGCATGGCCGCCTGCTGCGCGACAATCAGTTCGGCGATCAGGAGCAGGATGCGGCGCGGCGGGATTTCACCGCGAATGCGCTGTTCTATGACCCATCCACCCAGGAAATCTACGATTTCCATCGTGGCTACGACGATACGCGCAACCAGCTGTTGCGCATGATCGGCGAACCGGCCACACGCTATCGTGAAGATCCGGTGCGTATGCTGCGTGCGGTGCGTCTTTCGGCCAAGCTGGGCATGAAACTGGAGCCGGCGACTGCCGCGCCGATCGGCAAGCTGAAGGGGCTGCTCGACAACGTGCCGGAAGCGCGTTTGCTGGACGAGGTGTTGAAGATGCTGTTGTCCGGTCATTCGGTCGAGTGCATCCAGCATCTGCGCAAGATGCAGCTGCATCACGGCCTGTTGCCGCTGCTCGACGTGATCCTGGAGCAGCCGGTGGGCGAGAAATTCGTGATGATGGCGTTGCGCAACACCGACGAGCGGCTCAGTCAGGAAAAGCCGGTTTCCCCCGCGTTCCTGTTCGCTGCGCTGTTGTGGCACGAGGTACTGACTGCCTGGCAGTTGTACCAGAAGCAGGGCGAGCGTCCGATCCCCGCAATGCATGCGGCGATGGACGAGGTCCTGGCAAAACAGCGCGCGCAGCTTGCGATCCCTCATCGCCATGATGCGGTGATGAAGGAGATCTGGCTGTTGCAGCTGCGCTTCGAGCAGCGCGCCGGACAGCGTCCGTTCCGCCTGCTGGAGCAGCCGCGTTTCCGTGCTGCCTATGACTTCTTGCTGTTGCGCTGCGCCAGCGGCGAGGTGGACCAGGAGCTTGGGCTGTGGTGGGACGAGTTCCAGGATGCGAGTCCCGAGCGCCGAGCCGAGATGCTGCTGCCGGAAGGGGCGGGAGAGAAGAAGCGCCGCCGCCGCAAGCCGCGCAAGAAGCCGGCCGTTGCAACGGAAGAGTCGTCTGCATAATGCCGCACATCGCCTTTGTCGGGCTGGGCAGCAATCTGGATGATCCCGGCAGCCAGTTGCAGCATGCCTTCGCCGATATCGATCGCTTGCCTGGCACACGCTTGATGCAGCACTCCTCGCTGTACCGCAGTGCGCCCGTGGGTTATCTGGATCAGCCGGATTTCGTCAACGCGGTGGCGAAGATCGCGACGGCGCTGACGCCGCATGAGTTGCTGCAGGCGCTGTTGAATATCGAGCACAGTCACGGCCGCGAACGCACATTCCGCAATGCCCCGCGCACGTTGGACCTGGATGTGTTGCTATACGACGACTTGCAGCTGCATGAGCACGGGCTGACCATTCCGCACCCGCAGATGCATCTGCGGGCCTTCGTGCTGCAACCGCTGCTGGAGATCGCGCCGGATTGTGTCATCCCGGGTGTCGGCAGCGCGGCGCTGGCTTTGGGCGCATGTTCGGGACAGGTGTTGGAACGGATGCAGGATGCCACTCGATAAATATCGCTACATCGTCGTGGAAGGGCCGATCGGCGTGGGCAAGACCAGCCTCGCGCGCCGCTTTGCACAGCATCTAGGAGCCTCGACGCTGCTTGAGAAGCCGGACGAAAATCCGTTCCTTGCGAAGTTCTATCAGGACCCGGCGCGCTATGCGCTGGCGACGCAGCTGTTCTTCCTGTTCCAGCGCGGCGACGAGGTGCGCGAACTGGCGCAGATGGATCTGTTCCGGGGAGCTACCGTGGCGGACTACCTGCTCGACAAAGACATGCTGTTCGCCAGACTGAACCTGAACGAGGAAGAGTTCGCGCTGTACCAGCAGATATACCGCTCGCTGCAATTGCGGGTTCCGGCCCCGGACCTCGTGATCTACCTGCAGGCGGAGCCTCAGACGCTGGTGGAGCGGGTTCGGAGGCGCGCCAAGCCCTACGAGCAGAGCATTTCCGACGCCTACCTGATGCGGCTGGTGCAGAGCTACAGCGATTTCTTCTATCATTACGATGCGGCACCGGTGCTGATGGTGAACAGCGAGCATCTCAACTTCGTGGATGGTGACGAGGACTTCACTCTGCTGTTGAAGCGCATCGAGCAGATGCGCGGACCACGCGAATTTTTTAGCCGGGGGACATGATGCGAACCACGCTGACCACGCTGCAAGCCATGCGCAACAAGGGCGAGAAGATCGCCATGCTGACCTGCTATGACTCCAGTTTCGCCGCGCTGCTCGAAGCCCAAGGCGTGGACGTGCTGCTGGTGGGCGATTCGCTGGGCATGGTACTGCAAGGGCGCGAGACCACCTTGCCCGTCACCCTGAACGACATGGCCTACCACACTGCCTGTGTGGCGAGCGGTGCGGCCAAAGCGTTCATCATCACTGACATGCCATTCGGCACATTCCAGGTCAGCCCGCGCGAGACTTTTGTGCATGCCGCACAACTGATGGAGGCGGGCGCGCAGATGGTCAAGCTCGAAGGCGGCGCGGAAATGGCGGAGACCGTCCATTTCCTCACCTCGCGCGGCATTCCGGTGTGCGGGCACGTCGGCCTCACCCCCCAATCGGTGCATCAGCTTGGCGGTTACAAGGTGCAGGGCAAGGGCGATGTCGCGGCGCAGAAGTTGATCGAGGATGCACTGGCTCTGCAGGAGGCCGGTGCGGGCATGGTGCTGATGGAAGCTGTCCCCGCGGCCTTGGCGGCGGAAGTCACCGCGCGGTTGGGCGTGCCAACCATCGGCATTGGCGCCGGCGCGGCCTGTTCCGGCCAAGTACTGGTGCTGCACGATATGTTGGGCATCTACCCCGGCAAGAAGGCGCGCTTCGTGAAGGACTACATGCAGGGCGCAGCATCGATCGCCGACGCAATCTCCCATTATGTCGCCGAGGTAAAGTCCGGCGTATTTCCCTCGCAGGAGCATAGTTTCTGATGCAAGTTATTTCGACCATCGCCGAATTGCGCATGCGCCTGGCGAATGAAAAGGCCGTCGCCTTCGTGCCCACCATGGGCAACCTGCACGAAGGGCACCTCAACCTCATGCGCATGGCGCGCGAACACGGCGACTGCGTGGTGGCGAGCATTTTCGTGAATCCGCTGCAATTCGGCCCGAGCGAGGATTTCGACAAATACCCGCGCACGCTGGACGCGGATTGCGCCAAGCTGGAAGGCTTGGTCGACGTGGTGTTCGCTCCCGCGGTCGACGAGATGTATCCCGAGCGGCAGACGGTGTTCGTCGAGCCGCCTCCCATCGCCAATGAGCTGTGCGGTGCGGCGCGCCCCGGTCATTTCCGGGGGATGGCGACGGTGGTGCTGAAGCTGCTCAACATTGTGCAGCCGCAGGTGGCGCTGTTCGGCAAGAAGGACTATCAGCAGCTGCACATCATCCGCCGCATGATCGCGGAACTGAACCTGCCGCTGGTCATCGTCGGCGGTGAGACAGTACGAGCCCAGGATGGCCTGGCGCTCAGCTCGCGCAACCAGTACCTGAGCGAGGTGCAGCGTGCCGAGGCGGTGTTCCTGTCTCGGGCGCTGCAAGACATGCGCCAGGCCATCGAGCAGGGCGCGCGCGATATTGAACGTTTACAGAAACACGCGGTCTCAGCCCTCGTGGCAAGGGGGTGGCAGGTTGATTATGTGGAGGTGCGCAACCAGTCAGACTTGCTACCGGCCAGTTTGGCGCAGCGCGAGTGGGTGATTCTGGCGGCGGCCAGGCTGGGGAGTACCCGCTTGCTCGACAATGCCGAGGTCTCGCTGGCCGATTGAGTGTTTGGCTGCTTGACTGTTATATAATCCGCGCCCCCATTGATACGCCGCAATTGAAACGAGAGGGTCACATGCAGAGAACCATGCTTAAATCCAAGTTGCACCGGGTGCGCGTGACGCACTCCGAGTTGCATTATGAGGGCTCCTGCGCGATCGATGACAACTTGTTGGAAGCGGCCGATATCAAGGAATACCAGCAGATCGACATCTATAACGTGACCAACGGCGAGCGTTTCACCACCTATGCCATCCGTGCAGAGCGCGGGTCCGGCGTGATCTCGGTCAACGGCGCGGCGGCGCACAAGGCCAATCCCGGCGACATCCTCATCATCGCCACCTTTGCGATATATTCCGAAGCGGAGTTGCAGCAATTCCATCCTCAGCTCGTCTACGTGGACGAGCACAATCGCATCGTCGATCGCCGCAAGCAGATTCCCGTTCAAGCCGCCTAACTGCGCGGCCGGTTGTCCGGCCGTGCAGTTTTCTCCCTCGTTCCGTTGACCGTTTATCCTTTCGCAGGTAGGATTGCGCGCTTTCATGCTTTAGCGGATTTGATGACGATGCGACGCAAATTGGTTGCCGGGAATTGGAAGATGCACGGTGCGCTGGCCCAGAACGCCGGGTTGCTGGATGCGGTGCGCGACGGCATGGCCTCGATACCGAATGTCGATTGCGCTGTTTGTGTGCCGTTCCCATACCTGTTCCAGGCTCAGCAGCAGCTGTCCGGCAGCACTGTGAAGTGGGGTGCGCAAGATGTGCACCAACTGGATAAAGGTGCGTACACCGGCGAGGTTTCCGCCTCCATGTTGCGGGATTTTGGCTGCGGTTATGTGATCGTCGGACATTCCGAGCGCCGCGCCTATTACGGCGAGAGCAGTCATCTGGTCGCGGAGAAATTCCTGGCAGCGAAGCAGGCTGGGTTGACTCCCATCTTGTGTGTGGGCGAGACGCTGGAGCAGCGCGAAAGCGGCGTGACCGAGGCGGTGGTTGCCGAGCAGCTGGATGCGGTGATCGGGTTGGGCGGGGTGCAGTCGTTGCAGGATGCGGTCGTGGCGTACGAGCCGGTATGGGCGATCGGCACCGGTAAGACGGCGACTTCGTCGCAGGCGCAGGTGGTGCACGCATTCATTCGTCAGCGGGTTGCTGCTCAGGATGGTCAAATAGCGGCTGGGTTGTGTATACTCTACGGCGGCAGCGTTAAGGCGAACAATGCGGCTGAGTTGTTCGAGATGCCGGATATCGACGGCGGCCTGATTGGCGGTGCCTCCCTGGTGGCGGAAGAGTTCCTGGCGATTTGTCGCGCCGGGCAGGTTTGATTTAGTTTTTGGAGCGGTTGAGTGGAAACTTTGGTTTGGGTGGTGCATGTGGTGACGGCGGTGGTGCTGATCGGTCTGGTGCTGATTCAGCATGGCAAGGGCGCCGACATGGGCGCCGCGTTCGGTTCCGGTTCGGCCGGCAGTCTGTTTGGCTCCAGTGGTTCCGCTAATTTCCTGAGTCGTAGCACGGCAGTGGCTGCGGCAGTGTTCTTCGTCACCAGTCTGTTGTTGACTTATATTTATTCGCATCCTGCGCAGCAGCAAGGGGTGATGGATAGGGTGAGTCCGGTTGCTGCGCCCGCGGCCCCGGTCGCTCCTGCAGTCAATCCCGCCGATGGCTCGAAGTCCAAGGAGATTCCGAGATAATTTTTTGTAGCATCGCGGTTGTGGTGGAATTGGTAGACACGCAAGCTTGAGGTGCTTGTGCCCGAAAGGGCGTGGGAGTTCGAGTCTCCCCATCCGCACCAGATTTGAGAAGTAAGCCCGGCACATAGTGTGCCGGTACGATTAATAATGATTACAAAGTGGTTCCGGGCAATCCGCGAATCATAGTTAGCCAAGCAGAGAGGGGAGAAGCTCAATGTTGGAAAATTATTTTCCGGTGCTGTTGTTTGTCTGTATCGGCATCGCAATGGGAGTTGCGCCTGTAGTATTGGGCAAGCTGGTCTCTCCCAATCGTCCTGATAGCGAAAAGCTTTCTCCGTACGAGTGCGGCTTCGAGGCTTTCGAAGATGCGCGTATGAAGTTCGATGTGCGCTATTACCTCGTTGCCATCCTCTTTATCCTCTTCGATCTGGAAATTGCATTCCTCTTCCCCTGGGCGGTCGTGCTCAAGGAGCTCGGTACGTTCGGTTTCGTTTCCATGATGATCTTTTTGGCCATCCTCGTGGTTGGCTTTATCTATGAGTGGATGAAAGGGGCCCTGGAATGGGAATAGAAGGCATTCTGGAGAAGGGCGTCGTCACCACGACGCTCGATACCGTCATCAATTACACCCGCACCGGCTCGCTGTGGCCGATGACTTTCGGTCTGGCCTGTTGCGCCGTGGAGATGATGCATGCGGGCGCGGCGCGCTATGACCTGGATCGCTTCGGCGTTGTGTTCCGCCCCAGTCCGCGTCAGTCCGACGTGATGATCGTGGCGGGCACCCTGTGCAACAAGATGGCTCCGGCCCTGCGCAAGGTGTACGACCAGATGGCCGAACCGCGCTGGGTGATTTCCATGGGCTCGTGCGCCAACGGCGGCGGGTACTATCACTATTCCTACTCTGTGGTGCGCGGCTGCGATCGCATCGTCCCTGTGGACGTGTACGTGCCGGGCTGCCCTCCGACTGCCGAGGCTTTGCTTTACGGCATCATTCAGTTGCAGAACAAGATCAAACGAACCAATACCATCGCGCGCTAGGGTGAATTATGGCTGCTGATTTGAGTGTGTTGCGTGCCGATCTGACCGGTTTGTTTGGCGACAAGCTGGCCAGCATGGACGAGAGGCTGGGAGAGTTGACCATTGTGGTCAAGGCTGCCGATATGCTGGAAGTGCTGACCCGCTTGCGCGATGGCGCCGGCTTCGATCAGATGGTCGATCTATGTGGGATGGACTACTCCACCTACGGCGATGGGACGTGGGAAGGCAAGCGCTTTGCCGTCGTCTACCACCTGCTTTCCGTTGCGCGCAACGTTCGTTTGCGCGTGCGCATCTTCGCCGAGGACGACGGCTTTCCTGTGCTGGAGTCCGTTGAAGGTATCTGGTCCTGCGCGAACTGGTACGAGCGTGAGGCCTTCGATCTGTATGGCATCGTGTTCACCGGGCATCCCGATCTGCGCCGCCTCCTGACCGATTATGGTTTCGTCGGCAGCCCGTTCCGCAAGGACTTCCCGCTTTCCGGTCATGTGGAGATGCGCTACGACCCTGAACAGCGGCGCGTGGTGTACCAGCCGGTGTCGATCGAGCCGCGCGAAGTGACGCCGCGCATCGTGCGCGAAGATAACTACGGTTGCAATTGAGGATACGGTCATGGCAGAGATAAAGAATTACACCATGAACTTTAGTTGCGGCCGCCCTGCGGGCTTAACTTGCTTGCGCAAGTTAGCCTTCACTGAAATGCATGGTGAATGCTCGTTGAATCTGGCGTTGAAATAGGCGGAGTTATGGCTGAGATTAAAAACTACACCATGAATTTTGGGCCGCAGCACCCCTCGGCGCACGGCGTGTTGCGTCTGGTGCTGGAGCTGGACGGCGAGGTCATCGAACGCGCCGATCCGCACATCGGCCTGCTGCACCGGGCGACCGAGAAGCTCGCCGAGAACAAGACCTATCTGCAATCCGTGCCGTACATGGATCGCCTCGATTACGTCTCGATGATGAGCAACGAGCACGCCTACGTGATGGCGATCGAGAAGCTGGCGGGCCTCGACGTGCCGCTGCGCGCGCAATACATCCGCGTCATGTTCGACGAGGTCACCCGCATCCTTAACCACTTGTTGTGGCTGGGCGCACACGCGCTGGATATCGGCGCGATGACGGTGTTCCTGTATGCCTTCCGCGAGCGCGAGGACCTTTTCGACGCGTACGAGGCGGTGTCCGGCGCGCGCATGCACGCGGCGTATTACCGTCCGGGCGGCGTGTATCGCGACCTGCCGGATACGATGCCGCAGTACCAGGCATCGAAGATCCACAACGCGGCGGCAGTGAAGAAGCTGAACGAGAACCGCCAGGGTTCGCTGCTGGACTTCCTCGCGGACTTCACCAACCGATTTCCCGCCTACGTGGACGAATACGAAACGTTGCTGACGGACAACCGCATCTGGAAGCAGCGTACTGTCGGTATCGGTGTGGTGTCGCCGGAGCGCGCGCTGGCGCTGGGCTTCACCGGCCCGATGCTGCGCGGTTCCGGGATCGAGTGGGATCTGCGCAAGAAGCAGCCCTACGAAGTCTACGACCGTCTCGACTTCGATATCCCGGTCGGCACCAACGGCGACTCCTATGACCGTTACCTGGTTCGTGTCGAAGAGATGCGCCAGTCCAACCGCATCATCAAGCAATGTATCGAATGGCTGCGCCAGAATCCCGGCCCGGTGATGTCGAGCAACCTCAAGTTCTCTCCGCCCAAGCGCGAGGCGATGAAAGAGAACATGG
This sequence comes from Gallionella sp., assembly GCA_035605585.1. Lineage (GTDB taxonomy): Bacteria > Pseudomonadota > Gammaproteobacteria > Burkholderiales > Gallionellaceae > Gallionella. The sequence goes on from DASTGP010000052.1 coordinate 31,770, forward strand.
AAGAGCTGATCCACCACTTCAAGCTGTTCTCCGAAGGCATGCATGTGCCGGTAGGCGAGGCCTATGCCACGGTGGAACATCCCAAGGGTGAGTTCGGCATCTACCTGGTTTCCGATGGCGCCAACAAGCCTTATCGCATGAAGATCCGCGCGCCGGGCTTTGCCCACATGGCCGCACTGGATGAGATGTGCCGCGGCCACATGATCGCCGACGTGGTGACCATCATCGGCACGCAGGACATCGTTTTTGGAGAGGTGGATCGCTGATGTTATCCGAACAAATACAAGCGCAGATCAACCGCGAGTTGAAGAAATATCCGGCGGACCAGAAGCAGTCCGCGGTGATGGCCGCTTTGCGTTTCGTGCAGGACGAAAAGGGCTGGATCTCCAACGGCGACATGGCCGACGTGGCCGACTATCTCGGCATGCCGAAGATCGCGGTGTACGAAGTGGCGACCTTCTACCACATGTACAACCTCAAGCCGATGGGCAAGCACACCATCACCGTGTGCACCAACCTGTCCTGCACCCTGTGCGGCGCGCTGGACACCGTGGCCTACATCGAGTCCAAACTGGGCATCAAGCTGGGCGAAGTCACGGCTGACGGCAAGTTCGGCCTGCGCGAGGGCGAGTGCATGGGGGCGTGCAAGGATGCGCCGCTGTTCACCCTGAACAACAAGAAGATCTGCAGCCGCATGACCAAGGAAAAGATCGATCAAATTTTGGCGGAGCTGGACAAATCATGAGAGGCCCGGTCATTTACACCACGATGGATTTCGACCAGCCGTGGACGCTGGAGAACTATCTCAAGGTCGGCGGCTACCAGGCATTGCGCAAGGTGCTGACCGAGAAGATCGCTCCCGAAACCATCATTGCAGAAGTAAAACAGTCGGCGCTGCGCGGACGCGGCGGCGCGGGTTTCCCGACCGGCCTGAAGTGGAGCTTCATGCCCAAGAATTACGTGGGCGACAAATACATCGTCTGTAATTCCGACGAGGGCGAGCCTGGCACTTGCAAGGACTGGGACATCCTGTTATATAACCCGCACCTGCTGATCGAAGGCATGGCCATCGCCGCCTACACGATGGGCGTGAAGACCGGCTACAACTACATCCACGGCGAGATCTTCGAAGCCTACGAGCGCATGGAAGAGGCCTGCGAGGCCGCTCGCGCCGCCGGTTACCTCGGCGACAACATCTTCGGCTCGGGTTTCAGCTTCGACTTGCACAATCACCTCGGCTACGGCGCGTACATCTGCGGCGAAGAGACCGCGCTGCTGGAGTCCATCGAGGGCAAGAAAGGCCAGCCTCGCTTCAAGCCGCCGTTCCCGGCGAGCTTCGGCCTGTACGGCAAGCCGACCACCATCAACAACACCGAGACCTTCGCCAGCATCCCGTACATCATCAATAACGGCGGCCAGGCGTTCCTCGAACTGGGCAAGCCCAACAACGGCGGCACCAAGCTGTTCTCCGTGTCCGGTCACGTGAACAATCCCGGCAACTTCGAGGTGCCGATGGGGACGCCGTTCAGCGAGCTGCTGAAGATGGCGGGCGGCGTGCGCAACGGCCACAAGCTCAAGGCGGTGATCCCCGGCGGTTCGTCGATGCCGGTGCTGCCCGGCGACGTGATGATGGACCTGACCATGGATTACGACTCCATCGCCAAGGCGGGCTCCGGCCTCGGCAGCGGCGCGGTGATCGTGATGGATGAAACGGTATGTATGGTCCGTGCACTGGAGCGCCTGTCCTATTTCTACTACGAGGAGTCCTGCGGCCAGTGCACGCCCTGCCGCGAAGGCACCGGCTGGCTGTACCGCATCGTGCATCGCATCGAGCACGGCGAGGGCAAGCCGGAAGACCTCGAGCTGTTGCTGAGCATCGGTGAGAACATCGCCGGCCGCACCATCTGTGCGTTGGGCGAGGCGGCGGTCTGGCCGGTGCAGGGCATGCTCAGGCATTTCCGCGACGAATTCGAATATCACATCGAACACAAGCGTTGCTTGGTGTAAGGGTGAGGTGAGCAATGATCAATATCGAAATTGATGGCAAGTTAGTCGAGACCGAACGCGGCTCCACCGTGATAGATGCGGCGCGCAAGGCCGGTGTCTATATCCCGCATTTCTGCTACCACAAGAAACTGTCCATCGCGGCCAACTGCCGCATGTGCCTGATCGAGGTGGAGAAGGCGCCCAAGCCCTTGCCGGCCTGCGCGACGCCGGCCGCGGAAGGCATGAAGGTGAAGACGCATTCCGAGATGGCGGTCAAGGCGCAAAAGGGCGTGATGGAGTTCCTGCTCATCAACCACCCGCTGGATTGCCCGATCTGCGACCAGGGCGGCGAATGCATGCTGCAGGACGTGGCGGTAGGCTACGGCGGCTCCGCCTCGCGTTACAGCGAAGAGAAGCGCGTGGTGATCCACAAGGACATCGGGTCGCTGATCTCCACCGAAGAAATGACTCGCTGCATCCAGTGCACGCGCTGCGTGCGCTTCGGCCAGGAGATCGCCGGGGTGATGGAGCTGGGCATGGCCTTCCGCGGTGAGCACGCCGAGATCATGGCGTTCGTGGACAACACGGTGGACTCCGAGCTGTCCGGCAACATGATCGACCTGTGCCCGGTGGGCGCGCTGACCAGCAAGCCGTTCCGCTACAAGGCCCGGAGCTGGGAGCTGTCGCGCCGCAAGTCCGTCAGCCCGCACGACGGCCTGGGTTCCAACCTCGCGGTGAACGTGAGGGACAACAAGGTGTTCCGCGTTCTGCCGATCGAGAACGAAGAGATCAACGAATGCTGGCTGTCCGACAAGGAACGCTTCAGCTACGAAGGCCTGAATTCGCCCGAGCGTCTCACCCGTCCGATGCTCAAGCAGGACGGCAAGTGGATCGAAGTCGAATGGCAAGCTGCGCTGGAATATGTGGCGAACGGTCTGCGCCAGGTCGCCAACGGCGCCGGTGCCGAGCAGGTCGCCGCACTGGCGACACCGCACAGCACATTTGAAGAACTCTACCTGTTGCAGAAACTGATGCGCGGCGTGGGCAGCGGCAACGTCGATTTCCGCCTGCGCCAGTCCGACTTCAGCGCGGACGGCAAACAGGCCGGCGCGCCGTGGCTGGGCATGCCCGTCGCGGAGATCGAATCCCGCGATCGACTGCTGGTGGTCGGCAGCTTCCTGCGCAAGGACCATCCGCTGCTGGCACACCGCGTGCGCCAGGCAGTCAAGAAGGGCGCGCAAGCCAATATCGTGCACTCGAGCGATGACGACCTGCTGATGCCGGTGGCCAACAAGGCCATCGCCGCACCGAGCGAATTGGTCAACGTGATGGCGCAGATCCTGAAGGCGCTGGCCGCCGAGAAGCAGGGCAGCGCGCAGGGCGTCGAGAACGTCACGGTCGGCAGCGAAGCCGCCGCCATCGCCAAGAGCCTGGCTTCCGGCGAGCGCGTCGCGGTGCTGCTCGGCAACTTCGCGCAACAGCATCCGCAGGCTGCGCAGCTCGCCGTGCTGGCGGAAAAGATCGCCGCGCTGTGCGGCGGCAAGTTCGGCTTCCTCGGCGAGGCGGCGAACAGCGTCGGTGGTTACCTGGCCGGCGCCGTCCCCGGTGCGAAGGGCATGAATGCGGCGCAGATGCTGGCATCCCCGCGCAAGGCCTATGTGCTGCTGAACGTCGAGCCGGAGCTGGATTGCGCCAACCCGCAGCAAGCGATGTCTGCGATGCAATCCGCAGACATCGTGGTGGCGATGTCCGCTTTCAAGCACCACGCGACCGAATACGCCGACGTGCTGCTGCCGACCGCACCGTTCACCGAGACTTCGGGCACCTTCGTCAACACCGAAGGCCGTGCGCAAAGCTTCAAGGGCGCGGTCAAGCCGCTGGGTGACACCCGTCCGGCATGGAAGGTGCTGCGCGTGCTGGGCAACCTGCTCGGCGTGCAGGGCTTCGATTACGACTCCAGCGAAGCGGTGCGCGACGAGGCGATCGCCGCGCAGGGTAAGCTGGACAACCACCTGGATGTCGCGCTGCAAGGCGTATCCGGCGGTGCCGCGCAAGGCGTGCAGCGCGTGGCCGATGTGCCGGTCTATTCCGCCGATGCGTTGGTGCGTCGCGCCGCCTCGCTGCAGAAGACCCGCGATGCCGCAACGCCCACGGTGGCAATGCGCGGCAGCGAGCTGCAGAAGCTGAGCGTGCAGCCCGGCGATACCGTAAAGGTGACGCAGGGCAGCTCCAGCGTTCGCCTCGTGGCACGTGCGGATGACGGCCTGCCCGCCGGGGTGGCGCGCGTCGCGGCCGGCCATGCGGCTACTGCGGAGCTGGGGGCGATGTTTGGAACGATTACAGTGGAGCGCGCATGATGGAATTGCTGCAAATCCTGGAACAGACGGGACAAGGTCTGTTCGGCTCGGCTTGGCTGCCGGTCTGGACCGTGGTGAAAATCCTGGCCATCGTGCTGCCGATCATGGGCGCCGTTGCCTACCTGACCTTGGCCGAGCGCTGGGTCATCGCCTGGATGCAGGTGCGCATCGGCCCGAACCGCGTCGGTTATTTCGGCCTGCTGCAGCCGATCGCCGACGGCGTGAAGCTGCTGTTCAAGGAAATCATCGTCCCGAGCAGCTCGAACAAGGCGCTATTCGTCCTCGCCCCGATCATGGCGCTCGCGCCTTCGCTGGCGGCCTGGGCGGTGGTGCCGTTCAACGACGGCATGGCGCTGTCCAACGTCAACGCCGGCCTGTTGTACATCCTCGCGCTGACTTCGCTCTCGGTGTACGGCATCATCATCGCGGGCTGGGCTTCCAATTCCAAGTACGCCTTCCTCGGCGCAGTGCGCTCCGCGGCGCAGATCGTGTCCTATGAGATCGCCATGGGCTTCGCACTGGTGTGCGTGCTGCTGGCCTCGCAAAGCATGAACCTGGGCGACATCGTGAACGGGCAGAAGGGCGGCTACGGACTGCTGAACTGGTACCTGATCCCGCTGTTCCCGATGTTCCTGGTGTACGTGATTTCCGGCGTGGCCGAGACCAACCGTGCGCCGTTCGACATGGCCGAGGGCGAGTCCGAGATCGTGGCGGGCTTCCATGTGGAATATTCCGGCATGGCGTTCGCGCTGTTCTTCCTGGCCGAATACGCCAACATGATCCTGGTCTCCTTCCTGACCGCCATCATGTTCCTGGGTGGCTGGCTGTCGCCGGTGCCGTTCCTGCCGGACAGCTTCATTTGGTTGCTGGCCAAGGTCTCCTTCATCCTGTTCCTGTTCCTGTGGTTCCGCGCGACTTTCCCGCGTTACCGCTATGACCAGCTCATGCGTCTGGGCTGGAAAGTGTTCATCCCGCTGACCATCGTGTGGGTGGTCGTGGTTGCCGCGTGGATGCAGACGCCGCTCTGGGTCTGGTAAGGAGCGGAGGAGAAGAATATGCAAGCTATCAAGAAATTCTTTAAGACATTTTTGCTGTACGAGCTGGTCAAGGGCATGGCGCTGACCGGGCGCTACTTCTTTGCGCGCAAGATCACCGTGCAGTTCCCCGAAGAGAAGACGCCTCAGAGCTTCCGCTTCCGCGGCCTGCATGCACAGCGTCGCTACGCCAACGGCGAGGAACGCTGCATCGGCTGCAAGCTGTGCGAGGCGGTCTGCCCGGCGCTGGCGATCAAGATCGAGGTGGCGGAGCGCGAGGACGGCACGCGCCGCACCACGCAATACGACATCGACCTGTTCAAGTGCATCTTCTGTGGTTTCTGCGAAGAGTCCTGCCCGGTAGATGCCATCGTCGAGACTCGCGTGCTCGAGTACCACGGCGAGAAGCGCGGCGACCTGTACTACACCAAGGCCATGCTGCTGGCGAACGGCGACAAGCTTGAAGAGCAGATCGCCAAAGACCGCGCGGCGGATGCCAAGTACCGTTAAGAGGACCGTCAGATGAATTTCGAGACCATCGTGTTTTATATCTTTGCCGCGCTAACCGTGTTCGGCGCGCTACGCGTGATCACCGCGCGCAACCCGGTGCACGCGGTGCTGTTCCTGGTGCTGGCGTTCATCAGCTCGTCCGGCATCTGGTTGTTGCTGGAAGCCGAATTCCTCGCCATCACGCTGGTGCTGGTGTACGTCGGGGCGGTGATGGTGCTGTTCCTGTTCGTGGTGATGATGCTGGACCTCAATATCGTGCGTCTGCGCGAAGGCTTCTGGCGCTATCTGCCGTTCGGCGCGGCGCTGGCCGGTCTGATGGCGTTCGAGATGATCTGGGTGCTGGGCTCCACCGAAACTGCCGGGGGCATCGCGGCCGTCAAGCACGCGGCGGATTACAGCAACACCAAGGAACTGGGCCGGCTGATCTATACCGATTACGTGTACCCGTTCGAGCTGGCAGCGGTGCTGCTGCTGATCGCGATGGTGGCTGCCATCGCGCTGACCCTGCGTCGCCGCAAGGACTCGAAGTCGCAGGTGGTGGCCGAGCAGATCGCAGTCAAGAAGGCGGATCGTTTGCGCATCGTGCCCATGAAGGCCGAGCATAACGATTCAGCGACAAACTAATTCGAGGGAGCGAGAAGAACAACATGTTGACCCTTTCCCATTATCTGGTGCTCAGTGCCGTGCTGTTTGCGATCAGCGTGGTCGGCATCTTCCTGAACCGCAAGAACCTGATCGTGCTTCTGATGGCGATCGAAATGATGCTGTTGGCGGTGAACACCAATTTCGTGGCGTTCTCGCATTACCTGAACGACGCCGCCGGACAGGTGTTCGTGTTCTTCATCCTGACCGTGGCCGCCGCCGAGGCCGCCATCGGCCTGGCGATCCTGGTGGTGCTGTTCCGCAATCTGAACACCATCAATGTTGACGACCTCGATAGCCTGAAGGGGTAATGGGCATGAGTATGCAAAATCTGTATCTGCTGGTTCCGCTGGCGCCGCTGGTTGGCGCGATCGCCGCGGGATTGTTCGGCAAAGTGCTGGGCCGCGCTTGGTCGCACCGCATCACCATCGCGATGGTGGCGGTGGCGTTCGGCGCATCCGTTGCGATCTTCAACGACGTGCTGGCGGGCAACACCTTCAACGGACCGGTCTATACCTGGCTGACCTCCGGCGACACCAGCTTCCAGGTCGGCTTCATGATCGACAAGCTCACTGCCACCATGATGCTGGTGGTGACCTTCGTGTCCCTGATGGTGCACATCTACACCATCGGCTACATGGAAGAGGATCCCGGCTACCAGCGTTTCTTCAGCTACATCTCGCTGTTCACCTTCTCCATGCTGATGCTGGTGATGGCCAACAACTTCATGCAGCTGTTCTTCGGCTGGGAAGCGGTGGGCCTGGTTTCCTACCTGCTGATCGGTTTCTGGTACACGCGTCCGACGGCGATCTACGCCAACCTGAAGGCATTCCTGGTCAACCGCGTCGGCGACTTCGGCTTCCTGCTCGGCATCGGCCTGGTGCTGATGGTGTTCGGCACGCTGGATTACTCCGCCGTGTTCGCCAGTGCCGCTGCGCATGTGAACGATGTCGCGCCTATCCCCGGCATGTCGGTGAATCTGCTGACGGCGATCGGCATCCTGCTGTTCATCGGCGCGATGGGCAAGTCGGCGCAGTTCCCGCTGCACGTGTGGCTGCCTGACTCGATGGAAGGCCCGACCCCGATCTCCGCGCTGATCCACGCCGCGACCATGGTGACCGCCGGTATCTTCATGGTGGCGCGCATGTCGCCGCTGTATGAGCTGTCTGAGACTGCGCTGTCCTTCATCATGGTCATCGGCGCGATCACCGCGCTGTTCATGGGCTTCCTCGGCATCATCCAGAACGACATCAAGCGCGTGATCGCTTATTCCACGCTGTCGCAACTGGGTTACATGACCGTCGCGCTGGGCGCATCGGCTTACTCGGTGGCGATCTTCCACCTGATGACCCACGCGTTCTTCAAGGCGCTGCTGTTCCTCGGCGCGGGCTCGGTGATCATCGCGATGCACCACGACCAGGATATCCGCAACATGGGGGGGCTGAGGAAATACATGCCGATCACTTGGATCACCTCGCTGATCGGCTCGTTGGCATTGATCGGCACCCCGTTCTTCTCCGGCTTCTATTCGAAGGATTCCATCATCGAGGCGGTCGCGCTGTCGAACCTGCCGGGTTCCGGCTTCGCGTACTTCGCAGTAGTGGCGGGCGTGTTCGTCACCGCGTTCTATTCGTTCCGCATGTACTTCCTGGTGTTCCATGGCAAGGAGCGTTTCGGCAAGAACCATCATGACCATCATGGCGACCACGATGACGAGGAAGTCTCCGCCGATCACCACCACGGCCTCGCGCCCGGCCAGAAGCCGCACGAGACTCCCTGGGTGGTGTGGCTGCCGCTGGTGCTGCTGGCGGTGCCCTCGGTGCTGGTTGGCTATGTCGCCATCGAGCCGATGCTGTACGGCGGCTATTTCGGCAACGCGATTTTCACTGCCGAACACCACCATGCGATGGCCGAGATGCGCGAAGAGTTCCACGGTGCGGGCGCCATGGCGCTGCATTCGCTGCTGACGCTGCCGCTGTGGCTGGCGATTGCCGGCGTGGCGACGGCTTGGTTCTTCTACATGAAGCGTCCGGACATCCCCGCGATGATCCAGAAGAAGTTCCAGTTCATCTACACCGTGCTGGACAACAAGTACTACTTCGATCGATTCAACGACTGGTTCTTCGCGGGCGGTGCTCGCGGCGCCAGCGGCTTCCTGTGGAAGTTCGGCGACGTGACGGTGATCGACGGCTGGGTCGTGAACGGTTCGGCGAAGCTGGTCGGCCTGTGCTCCGGCGTCATCCGCCACCTCCAGTCCGGCTATATCTATCACTACGCGTTTTCCATGATCATCGGCGTGTTCGTGCTGCTGAGCGTGCGCAACTGGTTTGAATAAGGAATGACAGCATGATTTTTGGCTTACCTGTAATTAGCGTTGCGATCTGGCTGCCGATCATTTTCGGTGTCTTGATATTGGCCACCGGCGACGACAAGAACGCGCCGCTGGCACGCATCCTTGCCCTGGTCGGGTCGGTACTCGGCTTCCTGGTGACGATCCCGCTGTACACCGGCTTCGTGCGCGACACCTCGCAGATGCAGTTCGTCGAGATGCACGACTGGATCACGCGCTTCAACATCCATTACTACCTCGGCGTGGATGGCATCTCGGTGCTGTTCATCCTGCTGACCGCCTTCTTCACCCCCATCGTGGTGGTGGCCGGCTGGCAGGTGATCGAGAAGCGCGTGGCGCAGTACATGGCGTCCTTCCTGATCATGTCCGGCATCATGATCGGCGTGTTCGCCGCGCTCGACTCCATCCTGTTCTACGTGTTCTGGGAAGCCATGCTGATCCCGATGTTCCTGATCATCGGCGTGTGGGGCGGCCCGAACCGCGTTTATGCGGCGCTGAAGTTCTTCCTGTACACCCTGCTGGGCTCGCTGCTGATGCTGGTGGCGCTGATCTACCTGTACAACCAGTCCGGCGGCAGCTTCTCGATCCTCGACTTCCAGCAGGTCGCGATCCCGATGAACGCCCAGATCCTGATCTTCATCGCCTTCTTCTTCGCTTTCGCGGTGAAGGTGCCGATGTTCCCGGTGCACACCTGGTTGCCGGACGCCCACGTCGAGGCGCCGACCGGCGGCTCGGTGGTGCTGGCGGCGATCATGCTGAAGGTGGGCGCGTACGGTTTCCTGCGCTTCTCCATGCCCATCGTGCCCGATGCGAGCCACTATCTGTCGGGCGTGATGATCGCGCTGTCGCTGATCGCGGTGGTGTATATCGGCCTGGTGGCGCTGATGCAGACGGACATGAAAAAGCTGGTGGCGTATTCCTCCATCTCGCACATGGGCTTCGTCACGCTCGGCTTCTTCATCTTCAACGCCTACGGCATGGAGGGCGCGTTGCTGCAGATGGTTTCGCACGGCTTCGTGGCCGGCGCGCTGTTCCTTTGCATCGGCGTGCTGTATGACCGCATGCACTCGCGCAAAATCGCCGACTACGGCGGCGTGGTCAACACCATGCCGGTGTTCGCAGCCTTCTTCATGCTGTTCGCCATGGCCAACAGCGGCTTGCCGGGTACCAGCGCTTTCGTCGGCGAATTCGTGGTGATCCTGGGCGCGGTCAAGGCGAATTTCTGGTACGCCTTCGCGGCCGCGAGCACGCTGATCTTCGGTGCGGCCTATACCCTGTGGATGTACAAGCGCGTGATCTTCGGCGCGGTGGCGAATTCCCACGTCGCCGAGCTGAAGGACCTGAACCTGCGCGAAACGCTGATCCTGGCGTTGCTGGCGTTCACGGTGCTGGGCATGGGCCTGTATCCGCTGCCGTTCAGCGAAATCATGCATGTATCGGTGAACGACCTGCTGGTACACGTCGCGCGTTCCAAGCTGCCGTTGTAAGCAGCTGACTTGAGGTGAATATGAACATGGATTTGATGACGAATTTGATGCCGGCCAGCGCGGAGATATTCCTGCTGGTCATGGTGAGTGTGATCCTGATCGCTGACTTGCTGATCAAGCAGAGCGGCAGGATGGCCACCTACATGCTGGTGCAAGTCACCCTGCTGGGTTGTTCGCTGATCACCGTCGGCACGCATGAGAACGGCGTGGTCTACGCCTTCAACAACATGTTCGTGGACGATCTGATGTCCGACGTGTTGAAGCTGCTGACCTTCCTCGCGGTGTCCATGATGCTGGTGTATTCGCGCCAGTACCTCACCGTGCGTGGCCTGTTCACCGGCGAGTTCATGGTGCTGGCGTTGTTCGCGACACTGGGCATGATGGTGATGATCTCCGCTAACCACTTCGTCTCCCTTTACCTCGGCCTCGAAGTGCTGTCGCTGTCGCTGTATGCGATGGTCGCGCTGCAGCGCGATTCCGGTGTCGCCACCGAAGCCGCGATGAAGTACTTCATCCTGGGCGCGCTGGCGTCCGGCCTGCTGCTGTACGGCATGTCCATGCTGTACGGCGCGACCGGTTCGCTGGAGCTCGGCGTCGTGTCGAACGCCATCCAGTACGGCGTGGTCGACAAGACCCTGCTGGTGTTCGGCTTGGTGTTCGTGGTCTCGGGCCTCGCGTTCAAGCTCGGCGTGGTGCCGTTCCACATGTGGGTACCGGACGTCTATCACGGTGCGCCCACGGCGATGACCATGCTGATCGGTTCCGCGCCCAAACTGGCGGCCTTTGCGTTCACGGCCCGCATCCTGGTGGAGGGCCTGCAGCCGCTGGTGCAGCACTGGTCCGGCATGCTGATCATCCTGTCCGTCGCCTCGATGGCGATCGGCAACATCACCGCGATCGCGCAGACCAACCTCAAGCGCATGTTGGCCTACTCGACCATCGCGCACATGGGCTTCCTGCTGCTCGGCCTGCTCGCCGGCGGCATCGAGGGTTACGGCGCTTCCATGTTCTATGCCGTGATCTACGTGCTGATGTCGCTGGGCGCGTTCGGCATGATCATGCTGCTGTCGCGCGAAGGCTTCGAGGCCGACACGCTCAACGACTTCAAGGGACTCAACCAGCGCAGCCCGTGGCTCGCGTTCATGATGCTGTTGCTGATGTTCTCCATGGCAGGGGTGCCGCCGACCGTGGGTTTCTACGCCAAGTTCTCGGTGCTGAACGCCGTGGTGCAGGCGGGCCACCTGTGGCTGGCCGTGGTCGCCGTGCTGCTGTCGCTGATCGGTGCGTTCTACTACCTGCGCATCGTCAAGCTGATGTATTTCGATGCGCCGGAAAGCCACGAGAAACTCTACATCCAGCCGGACAGCAACCTGCTCATCTCCATCAACGGCCTCGCCGTGCTGGCTCTCGGCATCTTGCCCGGCACGCTGATGTCGGTGTGCGCGGTTTCGGTGCAACAGTCTCTGCTGCATTGAGCGTAACGAAGTATCGGACAGA
>DASTGP010000081.1:0-15812 GCA_035605585.1 Gallionella sp.
TCACCGCTCGAGCTGCTCTCGTCTCAGAAATTCGGTGAGACGATTGCAAAGCTTAAGGAGCAGTTCGATATGGTGGTGATCGACTGTCCGCCGCTCAAGCCTGTCAGCGACTCGCTGGTGATCTCGCGCTATGCCAGCGCGGTGGTGTTCGTAGTCAAGGCCGATGCGACACCGCATCAATTGGCCAGCGCCGCAATCAAACGCCTGCATGACATCAACGCGCCGTTGCTGGGTGTGGTGCTCAATCAGGTAGATTTTGTGAAGGCAGACCGTTACGGGCATTACTCCTACCAGTACCAATATGCCTATGGACAGGAGAACGCCGCACCTGCCGCCAGAAGCTTCATGGGTATCAAGATATAAACGCATGGACCGAATGGACGGCTTGCGCAACAAAAGCGTTCATTGGGCCTTAGTCGCACTTTCGTTGTTCGTCATCATTTCGGCAGCCCGTATCGGTGTTGCCGATTTGCTTTCCGGGTATGCGAGAAATGAAATGTACGCATGGTCGGTCAGCGCGGTACGGCCCGATTTGTCTGCCGTTGAAGCCGTATCCCGTGCACTTGATGTGGCACGACTGATCTCGGCGGGTAATCCCGATCACTATGAGGATCTGGCGCGACTGGCGGTGGTTCGTTCCGGCATGGCCGGCATTACCGGCGACGAAAGAAACGCCCAACTTGTCGAGGGGTTGGTACATATACGCAGGGCAATCGCATTGCGCCCTGTTTCTTCGTATAGCTGGTCTATTCTGTTGTTGCTCAAGCGCGAACTGGCTCAATACGACGCAGAGTTCAGGTATGCGCTGGAGCGTGCCGTGACACTGGGTCCCTGGGAGCCTGACGTGCAGCCCATCGTTGCTGATGTGGGCTTGAGTGCATGGGCTGCGTTGCCGTTTGCCGAGCAGGAAATGGTCCGAAAGAACTTTTTGCGCGGCATGAAGCATCAAGCTAATACGATGATCGCCATCTCCCAGTCTCACCGGGACGATTGCAACAGTGAGCGTGCGAAGTTGAATCCGGGCTGTGGGCGATGAATTCTCGCACTTCACAGTTTGAAGACAGACTGTTCTACGCATTGCTTGCATTGCTGGTGTGGTTGCCCTTGCCCATGGGCAGCAATCGCCCCTGGGCTGAAGCGATATTGGAGCTTGGGACCGCAGGACTGTCATTGCTATGGATCATGGGGCGTCAACGCAGCCGTGTGACCGTAGGGCATGCATTCAATGGAGCTCATCCTGTGTTGTGGCTGCTGGCAGCTTGGCTGGTTTATCTCTCGGCGCAACTGATTCCTTTGCCGGCGACGGTGCGGCAACTGATCTCGCCCGAAAGTGTGGCGATGTACCGGCTAGCGGGGAATGCTGGTTGGGCACCTTTGTCGCTTCATCCCTATGCGACCTTCTTATTCTGGCTGAAGAGCGTGGCTTACGTGTCACTGTTCGTGCTGACGCTGTTGATGGTGAACTGCAAACACCGTCTGGTGATGCTGGGTTACGCGCTGGTGTTCAGTGCGGTATTGCAAGCGTTCTACGGCAGCATGATGGCGCTGTCCGGATTGGAGTACGGCTTCTTCATGAAGAAGGTCTCCTACGTTGGTTTTGCGACTGGAACCTTTGTGAACCGAAATCACCTCGCGGGTTATCTGGAAATGGTGTCCGCCATCGGTATCGGCTTGCTGATGGCGACCGGCTCGTTCATGGAAGGTGGCCGTTCCTGGCGGCAGCGGCTGCGCAACCTGATCAACCTGGTGTTGAGCCAGAAGCTGCTGCTCAGATTGATGCTGGCAATCATGGTGATCGCATTGGTGTTGACGCGCTCGCGAATGGGAAACACCGGTTTCTTTTCCAGCATGCTAGTGGCGGGCTTGATCGCACTTGTGGCGTTCCGCAGCCAGGTAAGTTCGACCGCGCAAATGTTTCAGCGTAGCGAAATGCGCTCTGCGGTGGTCTTGATCACCAGCCTGATGGTGATCGATCTTTTCATCGTGGGCGCATGGTTCGGCGTGGACAAGCTGGCAGATCGCATGGTGCAGACTTCGCTTGAGCATGATGCGGGGCGGGTCGAGGTCGGCAGTAACACGTTGGATCTGCTGAAAGACTATCCATTGCTCGGCGCAGGAGGCGGTAGCTTCCACGTGGTCTATGAGCGATACCGTGGCGAGGGCATTTCAGAACATTACGACCATGCACACCAGGACTATCTGGAAATCATGGCGGACGTCGGCGCGATCGGCATCGTTTTGCTTGGCCTGGTCGTGCTGCTGAGTTTCCGGGCGGCACTGAAGGCGCTGTACTGCCGTCGCGACCGCTTGATGCGAGGGATGGCCTTCGCGTCCATCATGGGCACTATTGCACTGCTGATCCATAGTACTGTGGACTTCAATTTGCAGATTCCCGCTAATGCAGCCACTTTCATGGTGGTGCTGGCACTGGGCTGGATCGCCTTGAATCTTGAGCGCCAGCAAAAAGACGACCCCGCTGGATATCGCTGACAGGAGCGCCATCGAAGATGGAAAAAGAACTAGGTGTGCTTTTCGTCTGCACAGCCAATATTTGCCGCTCGCCGACTGCCGAGGCGGTATTCCGGCACAAAGCGACACAAAGCGGGTTGATCGAGCGACTGCGTATCGATTCGGCTGGAACGCATGACTACCGTGTCGGCGCAGCCCCCGATCTGCGCGCGCAGTCGGTGGCGGGACGGCGTGGCTACGAAATGTCGGGGTTGCGCGCACGCCAAGTCACGCGAGCCGATCTCGAGCGCTTCGATTATGTGCTAGCAATGGACATGAAGAACATGACGGCGCTGCACCGCTTGGGCGAGCCGGACCTGTGGCAAAAGCCTAGGCTGCTGATGTCTTACAGCAGGCTCTATAAGGTGGCGGAAATTGCGGACCCCTATGGCGCCGGCGAAGATCGGTTCGAGTTGGTATTGGATATGATCGAGAGCGCGGCCGATGGCCTGCTCGCCGCAATCCGTATGGAACTGCAGCAGCGAGGGCAGGGGTGACAGATGTCCAGGAGCGATCTCCTGCTGGCTGTTTTGTTGTCCGGTTCGTCGTTGGTGATGGTCGGTGCGGTCGATTTTTCGCCGGGTTTGTTGCGCTTCGTTTCCTCAAGGTGGGGGGCTGATGCGACGGGTCGATTGCAGGATTGGCGTGACGCCGAGCTTGATCGAATACGAATTCGGCAAAATAAATTTCCTGCCCCCGCTGATTTGCGTATGGGCGACCTGAAGGCCATCAATTCGATGTGGAACAAGGTGCCTACATGAGCGACCGCAGCCATTGGGCGTCGATGATTACTGGGCGACACCCGTTGAGATGCTGGCTTCAAACGGCGGAGTCTGCGCAGACTATTCCAGCGCCAAGTATGATGAGGCACCTGTCGACCTGACGCACTCGAGTACTTTGTGCGTCATCCCGAAGCCGCCGTTGTTATGCGCGGTACTGATTTGGAAAGGGTTCAGCCCCCGCGGGCGTGGCCGATCACCGGTTGAACATCGGCTTGAGGTATTTCCCAGTCACGCTCTGAGGTTGTTGCGCCACCTCTTTCGGGTTGCCTTCGGCGACGATGCGTCCGCCGCCGTCGCCACCTTCCGGCCCGAGGTCGATCACCCAGTCTGCGGTCTTGATCACATCGAGGTTATGCTCGATCACCACGACGGTGTTGCCCTGATCGCGCAGCTTGTGGATCACCTTCAACAGTAGCGCGATGTCGTGGAAGTGCAGGCCGGTGGTCGGCTCGTCGAGGATGTACAGCGTGCGTCCGGTGTCGCGCTTCGAAAGCTCGAGCGACAGCTTCACGCGCTGCGCCTCGCCGCCGGACAGCGTGGTGGCGCTCTGTCCCAGCGTGATGTAGCCCAGACCCACGTCCAGCAGCGTCTGCAGCTTGCGTGCGATTACGGGCACCGGTTCGAAGAACTCGTGGGCCTGCTCCACCGTCATCTCCAGGATCTGGTGGATGTTCTTGCCCTTGTACTGGATCTCCAGCGTCTCGCGGTTGTAGCGATGCCCGTGGCACACATCACACGGCACGTACACGTCCGGCAGAAAGTGCATCTCTACCTTGATCACGCCGTCGCCCTGGCAGGATTCGCAGCGCCCGCCCTTGACGTTGAACGAGAAGCGCCCCGGCCCGTAGCCGCGCTCGCGCGCCGACGGTACGCCCGCGAACAGCTCGCGAATCGGCGTGAACAAGCCGGTGTAGGTCGCCGGGTTGGAACGCGGCGTGCGCCCGATGGGCGACTGGTCGACGTTGATCACCTTGTCGAAGAACTCCAGGCCCTCGATCTCGGCATAGGGGGCGGGTTCCGCGCTGCTGCCGTAGAGATGCTGCGCCACCGCGTGGTACAGCGTGTCGTTGATCAGCGTGGACTTGCCCGAGCCTGACACGCCGGTGATGCTCACCAGCAACCCTACCGGCAGGTTCAGTGTGACATCCTTCAGGTTGTTGCCGCAGGCGCCGATGATGCGCAGCATGCGCTCGGGATCGGGCTTGATGAATTTCTTCGGCACGGCGATGCTGCGCTTGCCGGAGAGGTAATCGCCGGTGAGCGACTGCGGGTTCTTGCAGATTTCCTTCGGCGTGCCTTGCGCCACCACCATGCCGCCGTGCTCGCCCGCGCCCGGTCCCATGTCCACCACGTAATCGGCATGGCGGATGGCGTCCTCGTCGTGTTCCACCACGATCACGCTGTTGCCCATGTTGCGCAGCATCTTCAGGGTGTCCAGCAGGCGGTCGTTGTCGCGCTGGTGCAGGCCGATGGAGGGCTCGTCCAGCACGTACATCACGCCGGTCAGTCCGGAACCGATCTGGCTGGCCAGGCGGATGCGCTGCGCTTCGCCGCCGGACAGCGTTTCGGCCGAGCGTTCCAGCGACAGGTAATCCAGGCCAACGTTGTTGAGGAAGGTGAGGCGGCTGGCGATCTCCAGCACGATCTTCTCCGCGATGGCCTGCTTGTGGCCCGCCAGCGTCAGCCCCTGGAAGAAGGCCAGCGCCTGCCTCAGCGGCAGCGCGCTGAGCTCGTGCAGGTTCTTGTCCCCGATGCGCACGTTGCGTGCCTCAACGCGCAGGCGCGCGCCCTCGCATTCCGGGCAGGTGCAGGTGTTGAGGTACTTGGCCAGTTCTTCGCGCACGGTGGGGGAGTCGGTCTCCTTGTAGCGGCGCTCCAGGTTGGGGACGATGCCCTCGAAGCTATGCTCTCGCAGCACCGGCTTGCCGCGTTCGTTCATGTAGTTGAACGGTATCTCTACTCGACCGCTGCCGTACAGGATCACCTGCTGTATCTTCTCCGGCAGGCTTTCGAACGACTGTTCCAGGTCGAAATCGTAATGCTTGGCCAGGCTGGCGAGCATCTGGTGGTAGAACTGGTTGCGCCGGTCCCAGCCCTTGATCGCGCCCGAGCTCAGGGACAGCGTCGGGAAGGCGACCACGCGCTTGGGATCGAAGAAGCTGATGCTGCCCAGTCCGTCGCACTTCGGGCAGGCGCCCATCGGGTTGTTGAACGAAAACAGGCGGGGCTCGAGTTCCGGCAGCGAGTAGTTGCAGATCGGGCAGGCGAACTTGGCGGAGAACAGGTGTTCCTCGCCGGTATCCATCTCCACCGCGAGCGCGCGCCCCTCGGCGTGGCGCAGCGCGGTCTCGAACGACTCCGCCAGCCGCTGCTTGGCCTCCGCGTTCACCTTGAGTCGGTCCACGACGATCTCGATGGTGTGCTTTTTGTTCTTCTCCAGCTTGGGCAGCGCGTCGATCTCGTATACCGTGCCGTTGACGCGCAGCCGCGTGAAACCCTGAGCGCGCAGTTCGTCGAACAGGTCGAGCTGCTCGCCCTTGCGTTCCACCACCAGCGGCGACAGGATCATGATGCGCGTGCCTTCCGGCAGCGCCAGTACATGGTCCACCATCTGGCCGACGGATTGCGCCTCCAGCACCAGGTCGTGCTGCGGGCAATACGGATCGCCCGCGCGCGCGAACAGCAGGCGCAGGTAATCGTGAATCTCGGTGACCGTACCCACGGTGGAGCGCGGGTTGTGCGAAGTGGCCTTCTGCTCGATGGCGATGGCAGGCGACAAGCCCTCGATCAGGTCCACGTCCGGCTTTTCCATCAACTGCAGGAACTGACGCGCATAGGCGGAAAGCGATTCCACATAGCGCCGCTGCCCCTCCGCATAAAGCGTGTCGAAGGCGAGTGACGACTTGCCTGAACCGGACAGGCCGGTGATGACCACCAGCTTGTTGCGCGGGAGGTCGAGGTTGACGTTCTTCAGGTTGTGGGTGCGCGCACCGCGGATTTTGATCTGTTCCATGCCTGGCTGCGAATAAGATAAACGACCGAGCAATATACGCGAATTCTCTGGCTTTCCCAATCCGGTGAATTGAGTAGGCAGTCAGCCATCATCGATGGGCCAGGGAGACGTCCCCATGAATACATGAATGGGCGGGATGGGGCCGGATAATCCCTTTAAGGATGGACTCATGTTGCGGGAGCAGTATTGGATACGCGAGAAAACGCTATGATGCGTTTTCCCGAATTCGACTCCGCCTGCGAGGGCGTATATGCTTTGAACATCGTTGGTGGCTTGGAAGGGATGCGATGAAACCTGAACACTCTGGAAGCATGGCGGATGCCGTAGCGTTGCAGCAGGCCCCGCAACCCGGGGTGAACGGCGGCGGACATTATGCCGCGTTGTATGAGATGGCGCCGATCTGTTACCTCATGCTGTCCACCGATGGCCGGGTTGGCGAGATCAATTCCATGTGTGCCGATTTGCTGGGGGATGCGCGCGAAAAAATAACCAACCGTGCCTTTGCCGGCTATGTCGCGCCGGAATCCCGCGAACTGTGGGAAAGCCTCTTGCGGCAGGCGCCGCAGTCGGGCGAGACGCAGGGGGGGGAACTCGAACTCTTGCGCGGTGACGGCGCAGCCCGTTCCGTGCGTCTCGACATGCGGCGCGGTGATGCAGGAAGCGGCGAGACCGCGCTGCTCGCGGTGCTGACCGATATTACTGCCGGCAAACGCAAGCAACAGCAACTCCTGCTGGAAGAGTATGCGCTGGAGCATGCGCATGAAGCGGTCTACCTGATCGATGCAAATCGCCGTTTTGTCTATGTCAACGCAGAAGCCTGCCTAGCCTTGGGCTACAGCCGCGCGGAATTGCTCGGCATGACGGTGGAGGATATCGATGCGCAGTATTCGCCGGAGGCACTGCTCGTGGTTCAACAGACAGGCATGATCGAAGGCACGGTCAGGCACGAGACCCGGTACCAGCGGCGCGACGGCAGCAGCTTTCCGGTGGAAGTGCTGACTTCGGCGTTCGAATACCAGGGGCAAAAGCTGGGCGTCGCGCTGGCGCGGGACATCAGCGAACGCAAGGCCACCGAGGACGCCTTGCGTGCGAGCGAAGAACGCATGCGCCTGTTCTTCGAGCGACAACTGGTCGGCATGGCGATCACTTCGCCTGAAAAGGGCTGGCTGCGCGTCAATCAGAAGATTTGCGACATGCTGGGCTATACGGCGGAGGAGTTGGCCCGGCTGAGCTGGGCGGAATTGACCCATCCGGAAGACTTGCCCGCCGACGAGGCGCAGTTCGAGCGGATGCTGAAGGGCGAAATCGACAGTTATACCGTGGAAAAACGCTACATACGCAAGGATGGCGGCGTCGTGCACGCGGCGCTTTCCATCGGTTGCGTGCGGCGGGCGGATGGCGCGGTGGATTATGTCCTGGCACTGATCGAGGACGTCACCGAGCGCAAGCATTACGAGGCCGAACTCAAGGCTGCCAAAGAAATGCTGGAAGAGCGGAACGCGGAATTGCAGGCGTACAAGAACGAATTGGAGCGGCGGGTGGAGGAACAGACTGCGGAGTTGCGCGCGGAGATCGCCCAGCGCAAGCAAGCCGAAGAGCGCCTGTCCGCGGTGGCGGCGAACGTGCCCGGGTTTATCTTCACGATACGGGTCGACGCCGACGGCCATACCAGTTTCCCCTTTGCCAGCCCCGGCGTCGAGGATTTGTTCGGGGTGAGCCCGGCGGATATCCGCAGGGACGCCGGCATCCTGCGCGCGCGCTATCATCCCGACGACCTGCCGCGTGTCCTCGAGCTCATGGAAGAAACGGAACGGACGCTGGGGTTGTTCCGCATTGAGATCCGCATCGCGAATCGCGAGCATCGCTACGATTGGATCGAAATTCGTTCCACGCCCAAACGGCTGCCGGATGGCGGAACCGAGTGGCACGGCATCATGCTCGACATCACCGCGCGCAGGCAGGCGGAACTCGATCTTGATGCGTCGCGCGTGCGCTTGCAGCGGGAGATCGCCCAGCGCGACGCGATGCGCGAGGAGGAACGCAAGCGTATTGCCCTCGAGGTGCACGACGAACTGGGGCAGATCCTGACCGGGCTGAAATTGCATGTTTCCAACCTTGACCGGCTGTGCGCCGCCGAAGCGTCCTCCTTGTGCGAACACGTGCAGGATATTTCACAGTTGACCGAGCAGGCGCTGAAGGTGGCGCGCAACATCACGGTGGTGCTGCGTCCCGTCGAGGCGGATGTGGGCATCGTCCCGGCGCTGGAGTTGCAGGCGAGCCGCTTCAGTGCGGTGACCGGCATTTCAACCCTGTGTTCATTTCCGGAGGAGTCCATTCTGCTGAACGAACGCTGCACCACCGCGTTGTACCGCATCGTCCAGGAATTGCTTACCAACGTTGCCCGGCATGCGCAGGCCGACAGGGTGGACATCGGCCTGTTCGCGGAGGGAGCGGACTATGTGGTGAAAGTCCGCGACAACGGGATCGGGTTCGAGCCCGGCGCAAGAAAACAGGATTCGTTCGGATTGGAGGGCATCCGCGAACGCGTGCTGACGCTGGGCGGGAGGTTCAGGATCGACAGCGGCGCGGGGAAAGGAACGGAGATCACCGTACGCATACCAGCGGAGATATGCCATGCTTAAAATTCTGATTGCCGACGACCATTCCATCGTACGCAAGGGTTTGAAGCACCTCTGCAAGTCGGCGGGCGATATGGTTGTGGCGGGCGAAGCTGCCAACGGCGAAGAGGTGCTGGAAGCTTTGCGGCACGCGCACTTCGACCTGCTCCTGCTCGACCTGACCATGCCGGGCCTCGGCGGAGTCGAGTTGGTGGAAAAGATCCGGGCGCAGCATGCCTCTTTGCCTATCCTTATTTTCAGTATGCGTAGCGAGATGCAAGTCGCCAAACGCATGGCGGCACTCGGTGTCGGCGGCTACATCACCAAGGGCGGCAGCGACGAAATGCTGCTGGCTGCCATTCGCAAAGTGGCGGCGGGCGGCATTTCCGTCGATCCGCTCATCGCCGAGCAAATGGTGTTCGAACAGGCGAAGCGGAGATCGTCCATGCCGGGAAACCGCCTTTCCCAACGTGAACTGCAAATCCTGAAACTCCTGGGGCAGGGCAAGAGCGTCAACGAAATCGCCGACGAGCTCCTCCTCAACAGCCGAACCGTCAGTACCTACAAGGCGCGCCTGATGCAGAAAATGAATTTCAAGAACAATGCCGAACTGGTGCTTTACGCTTCCGAATCCGGCCTGATCTGAGCGCCGCCGCTCCTGTGGGGATTCATATCGGCTCACCTGTCCCCGTCGCTGTTTGCGTGTAGTGAAAAAACTACATGTGCGCATTCCCCTACAAGGGATCACTACATGTAGTTCCGCGCTGACAGAAAAATCAGCATTTCCCGATAGAACGTTTCGAGCGGCTCTGCGAATCTTCGTTCTGCAGTATTTCGGAGAGGTGGATGGTCAAGTTGCTGGTTGCCGATGCCCAATGCATCGTGCGGATGGGGATGAAACAGTTGTGCCGGGACATGGGCGGTTTCAGCGTGGACGGCGAGGCCGCAAACGGCGAGGAAGCGCTGGCGGCATTGAGCGCCGCGAACTTCGACCTGATGGTGCTCGATCCCGGCTTGCCTGGACAGCGGAGAACGGGCGGTTGCGATGCGGGCGGCGCCGACCTCATCGATACGATACGCACACGGTATGCGAGCCTGCCCATCCTGGTATTCGCCACGAACAACGACCCGCAGACTTTCCGGAGAATGATGGGCAAGGGCGTGTCCGGGTTCATGAGCAAGAGCAACGATCTGGAAACGCTGGCGACGGCCATGCGCAGGGTTTCCAGAGGCGAGTGTTTCCTCTCTCACGATATCGCGATAAAGATGATGCTCGAAGACAACCGGGAGCGGGATATCGTATTGCGGGAGAACCTTACCCCGCGCGAATCGCAGGTCTTGAACCTTCTTGGCAAGGGATGGCGCCTCAGTGCAATCGCCAAGGAGCTTTTCATCAGCGGACAGACCGTCAGCACCTACAAGGCACGGCTGATGCAGAAGATGAATTTCAAGAGCAATGCCGAATTGTTTCATTGCGCCATTGAATGCGGCAAGGCTGACTCGGAACTTCAAGCGCAAGGTGACACTTCGATGCATGGCGAGTCAGGTCGGGGTTCCGGCCTCAACGGGATTGTTTATGCCGCCACGGAACTGACAAGCGCCTCCGGCCCGATTGCAACCGGACCGCATCACGACACCCCCGACATCGAGCCGGATTTGACGGGAGGCGCATGAACAAAATCTGCGTCTATGTCACCACTATGCACGATGTCGCCGATGCGGCGCGCAAAGCGCGGACGATGGCTGCGGTAATCGGGTTCTCCGCCGAGCAGTCTTATCACATCGCCATGGCGGCAGCGGAACTGGCCGCCAATTTATTTATTCATGCCGGCGGCGGGGTGTTCGTCGTGTCGCTGCTGACCCACTCCGGCACGGCCGGATATGCGGGTCTGGAACTGGTCGCCACCGATAATGGCCCCGGCATTGCCGACGTCGAATTGGCCTGGCAGGGCGGCACTGGCGGCGACGGCGTTCCGTGCCGCGGCCTGTCCTGCGTGCAGCGGCTGATGGACGAACTGGAGATCGATAGCCGGCCGGGCGAAGGCTCGGTGGTGCGGGCGTGTAAATGGCTGTGAGCATCGGAGAGGGCTCATGCACGCAGCCTCATGTCCGCAGCAGGCTCCAGGGTTTTTCGGGTTGTTGTCGGGCGGTTAGCCGTCCAACCGGCAGTTCCGTAGGTCAGCTTGGCGCCGCGTTAACCAATGACTAGGCTGTCGTTCTTGGACAGCCTAGTCAGATGGCTATGCAAAGCAACCCGACGCTTATGCTGGGTGGTTGCAGTTCGCCGTCGGCAGGCGTGACCTGCTAAAATGCGCGAGTCTTTTAGTCAAGTTATCCCTCCCCGATGCAACCTACACAAGTTTCCATGACCCCCGCAGAACGCCGCGCCAGTTTCGGCCTGGCGGGCATTTACGGCCTGCGTATGCTGGGCCTGTTCATCATCCTGCCGGTGTTCGCACTGTATGCCGAGCATCTGCCGGGCGGAGAGAGCCATCTGCTGATGGGGGTTGCGCTCGGGGCTTACGGGCTGACCCAGGCGATATTGCAGATCCCCGCGGGCTGGCTGTCTGACCGTTACGGGCGCAAACCGGTGATCTACGTCAGCCTGTTGCTGTTCGCGCTGGGCAGCTTCATCGCCGCGGCGGCCGACAACATCTACTGGGTCATCATCGGGCGCGTGGTGCAGGGCGCCGGGGCGCTGAATGCGGCGGTGATGGCGCTGACTGCCGACCTGACGCGAGAGGAGGTGCGCACGCGCGCGATGGCGATGATCGGCATGACCATCGGCATCACGTTCTCGCTGTCGCTGGTGCTGTCGCCGTTGCTTCACGGCGTGCTCGGGGTAGCCGGCATTTTCGCCATGACCGGTGTGCTGGCCTTGCTGGCGATCGCGGTGGTGCGCTTCGCGATTCCCGATCCGAAGATTACCCGCTTCCACAGCGACACCGAGGCGGGGCACGGGCATTTCCGCGAGGTGCTGCGCAATCCGGATCTGCTGCGCCTCGATTTCGGCATCTTCGCGCTGCACGCCATCCTGATGTCGGTATTCATGCAGGTCCCGTTCATCCTGCAGGGCGATGGCCTGGCGGTGGCGCAGCATTGGCAGGTGTACCTGCCGGTGATGCTGGTGGCCTTCGTGCTGATGGTGCCGCCCATCGTCATCGCCGAGAAGAAGGCGAAGATGAAGCCGGTGTTCATGTCCGCGGTGGCATTGGCGCTGGCGGCGCAGGCCTTGCTGATGTTCGCGCAGCACAGCCTGTGGGGCGTGGCGATCGCACTGCTGCTGTTCTTCACCGCATTCAACGTGCTGGAAGCGACGCTGCCCTCACTGATCAGCAAGATCGCGCCGCTGACCGCGAAGGGCACGGCGATGGGCGTATACAGCAGCGTGCAGTTCCTGGGCGCCTTCTTCGGTGCAGCCGTGGGCGGGGCGCTGATGCAATACGTCGGCGGCGACGCCGTGTTCCTGTTCAGCATGGCGCTGCTGGCACTGTGGCTGGCCGCGGCCTCCGGCATGCGCCCTCCCGCGGCGGTCCGCACCAAGCTGTATCATTTGCCTGAACTGGATGAGGCGGCTGCGGTAGAATTGCGCCGGAGCCTGCTGCAAATCGCCGGCGTACGCGAGGCGATGGTGGTGGCGAGCGAAGGCATGGCCTGCCTCAAGGTGGACATGCATGGCTTCGACGAAGCGGCGGCGGAACAATTGATAAAGGGAGCTTGATATGTCGGTGAACAAGGTGATTCTGGTGGGGCGTCTGGGCAAGGATCCTGAGACGCGTTATATGACCAACGGCGAGGCGGTGACCAATGCCACGCTGGCGACTTCCGAGAACTGGAAGGACAAGAGCGGTGAGAAGCAGGAAAAGACCGAGTGGCACAACCTGGTGTTCTATCGCCGCCTGGCCGAAGTCGCGGGCGAATACCTGAAGAAGGGTTCGCAGGTCTACATCGAGGGCAAGATCCAGACACGCAAGTGGCAGACCAAGGAAGGCCAGGACCGCTATACCACCGAGATTATCGTCAACGAGATGCAGATGCTGGGCGGCAAGGCTACCGGCGGCAGCTTCGAGGTGATGGAGAACCAGTCTGCTCCGGCGCGCTCCGCCGCTCCAGCGAGGCCCGCTCCGGCGGCCCCTTCGACAGGCTCAGGACAGGGCCGCAGCTTCGACAACTTCGACGATGACATTCCCTTCTGAGGAACCTTGTCGTTTTTAGACAAAAGAGGCCGGCTGCAAGCCGGCCTCTTTGTTTATGCACATTCCTATCCGTAATAGCTATAGCCGAATAACTCGAACCGTCCCGTGGCATCGGTGATGAGCGCTTCCGAAAAGAACTGGTAATTGTTCCGGCCCAATTCCTTGGCTTTGTACATGGCGATGTCGGCGTTCTTTACCATGCTTTCTGCGGTATCGCCGTCGTTGGGATAGACGGCAATGCCGATGCTGCCGGAGAGGGATATCTTGTGATCGCCGATTTTGATTTCTCGCGCGATGGCATCGAGGATCTTCTGCGCCACAAGCTCGATATGCATCACAGAACTGATGTCGGGCAATACAAAAATGAATTCGTCGCCGCCGACACGGGCCAGGGTATCCTCCTCTCGCATGATGCCCTGGAATCTGTCGGCCATCGTCTTCAGGACCTGGTCGCCGGTTTCATGTCCCAGCGACTCGTTGACGGACTTGAAGCCATCGAGGCCGCAGAACAGGAATGC
Source organism: Gallionella sp. (assembly GCA_035605585.1). Lineage (GTDB taxonomy): Bacteria > Pseudomonadota > Gammaproteobacteria > Burkholderiales > Gallionellaceae > Gallionella. The sequence goes on from DASTGP010000081.1 coordinate 13,636, forward strand.
CGCCTGATGCTTGTCGCGGTTCGCATGGCTCAGCACCAAGCCCGCACGGTCGTAGAGTAAGGCAAGATTGGGAAGGTTGGTGAGGGGGTCGTGGAGCGCCGCAATGGTATTCTGCGACTTTCCCATTTCGTCCACTTTTCGCGCATTGTCCAGAATCAGCGACAGGGCACCGGCAAAGCTCACCATCAACTCCTGGTCTTCATCGCTGAATGGCGCGTTGTCGAGCCTGTCGCAAAGGTAGATCCTGCCGTACACCCGCCCCTGATTCGAGATCGGCACAGCCAGCAGCGTCTTCATTTGCGGATGATGGGGTGGGAATCCCGCACTTCTCTGGTCATCTTTCATGTTGTCCAGTTGCAGCACGGTATTTTCCCGCACGACCACGCCGAGCAGTCCCCGGCCTTCCGGCGGATGACCGATCCGTTTGACCTCTTCCGCGCTCATCCCGGTGTGGACGAACTGGATGAGGTCGCCCTTTTCGTCGAGCAGGCCGATCGCGCCATATTTCACCTGGATCAATTCCGTGAGCGCTTCGATGGCCGACTGCAGCAGATCGGTCTCGAGTGTGTTCTTCGTCAGGGTGGCGAGCAGCGACCTGGCGATGTCCAGTAGTTTTGCGCGCTTATTGGAGTACCTCATGGGATGGGGAGTCATGCCTGAGGTGAATCGCGCTAATCGTGCAAGCCACCGAATTCAGGAGGGAATTCAGGATGGTGGGGATGCCTGCGTTCATGAATCCGGTTTTCGATAAACGCCCTGATGACATAAATGCCCTGAGGTTGGGCGGAAACACTAGGCGCATTCCGATGGCGGGAGGCGGCATATTGCGGCCCGGTTTGCGCCACCTTGAGGTGGCCACGCCTGTCCGTGATCAGGTACTCGACATGCTGCCGTATGCACATCGCGGCGTAGTTCGAGAAATCTGCATCTTTGTCCGGATTGTAGTGCTCCAGCGCGTGGATGAGGCCATGGTTGCCCGCCTTGACCAACTCGACGTCTTCCACGCCGCGATTCGCGTATTGCCTGGCGATGCTGGTCACCATGTGCAGATGCTGGATGAGCGATCTTTGCTCGGCATCAAAATCGTCTGCATCGGATGGATTTTCCGACACTTGCCGCGGCTCATTGCTCGTTGGAGAAGCCTGTTCGGCATCATTGAAATAGTGGGTGCGCCGCAACGCGTACGTCCCGGCTGTGACTGTCTCGCGACTGCATCCGGTTTGCTCCAAACCAGGCAACAATTCTTGTTCCGAGTGGGCAGTTCCAGTCATGATGAACTCCTGTGAGTTTGATCGATGGCAACGATTTCCGGGAAGCTAATTCTGCCGTCATGGGTGCTTCCGCAATATCGGTGATTCGCTTAATAAGCGTTAAGTCAGCCCCGAAATTCTGCATCGGTGTTTGTCCTATGCCGCTGGTCAGACAAACTCTGTAAACTCCGGCGCAGTCGGCCAGGGCAGCCAGGCAATAGGGAGTGGTTTCAGCGAGCATGAATACTCAATCGATGTCGGCCGGAAACGAATCAGGCCGTTCAAGCCGGAGCGGGAATATCGTTTGGTGGCCTTTGCTAGCCTTTACGCTCTTTGCCTGCGTCATTACCTTGGCCGGCATCAGCGCCTTCCAGCATTACCGGGACAGCATCAAAAACGACAGGCAGAGTGAACTCAGCGGCATCGCCGAGCTGAAGATCGGCCAGATCACCACCTGGATGACGGAGCGCAGGGGCGATGCTCAAGTCCTCAAGGGCGACCCGCTGTTTCTGGACGAAGCCGATCGCTGGTTGCTGCGGGGAAGTCCGAACGACGCGAGCAAGTCGAAGTTGGCCGAGCGCCTGGCGGCGATGCAGCGATATGGGGGCAACGGCTACAGCGCGGTTTCGTTGTTCGACGACAAGCTCAAGTTGCGCCTGTCCACCGGCGGGAACAACTTTCCACTCCTGGAACACGAAAAAGAACTGATGCTGGAGAGCCAGCGTACCGGGAATATCCTTTTTTCCGACATTCATCGGGGGCCGTTCGGCACCGGGCACAATATCGCGATCGATATGGTGATGCCGTTGTCCATCCGCAAGAACGGGAAAGAGCGCAGCATCGGAGCGGTCCTGTTTCGTACCGATCCCTATAGCTTCCTGTTTCCGCTTATCCAACATTGGCCGACTCTCAGCACCAGTGCCGAAA
>DASTGP010000099.1:0-28472 GCA_035605585.1 Gallionella sp.
CAAGCGGCCGCCGACGTGGTCCTCCTTCGAGGCGGCGTGGCCGGGGTACCGACGACCCTCGCGCTCGCCCGCGCCACCTTGGGGACCATCCGCCGCAACCTGTTCTTCGCCTTCGGCTACAACGTGCTCGGCATCCCGCTCGCCGCCGCCGGCATGCTGAACCCGATGATCGCGGGTGCGGCGATGGCGCTAAGCTCCGTGTCGGTCGTCAGCAACGCCCTGCTGCTGAAACGCTGGCGAGGATCGCGATAACTGGATATCTAGCGCGGTAGGATGGGTGGAGCAACGCGATACCCATCACCATCGATATTCGTCGTCTCATGTTGGGTATCGCTACGCTCCTCCCAACCTACAGCCGCATCGATCACAAGATTTATTCCGCCGCGACCTGTCGTAGGGACACGGCGTGCCGTGCCCTGCTCGCGCCGCATGCACAGCCGGCCTCCTGAATTCGGATAGTCCGGCCCATGTCGAAAATCCCGGATTGCCAAACGTCCCGGCCTGTCGGAGAATCCCGGCTCGCCGCGTCTATGTCGAACGCCACCACAGGAGCGCATGTATGTCCATCAAGGAAGTCGATCAATTGCTGCTGCGATTCGTGAGCGCCGTTGATCTGTTCAGGAAGATCGATCTGGACGATGTCGCCGCGCTGCTGCGTCAATCGACTCGCCTCGATTTCGAGTCTGGCGAGCAGGTGTTCGGGGAAGGCGATGATGGCCACTCGATGTATATCGTCACCAGAGGGGCATTCGAGGTCTATCGCCATGTCGATGGAAAGCATGTCTATATCGCCAGTATCGATCCCGGCGAACACTTCGGCGAAATCGCGCTGCTGGTGAATCGACCGCGTAGCGCGTCGGTGCGCGCGATTCAGTCCAGTTCGGTGCTGCGCCTGTCGAAGCAGGCGATCATGTCCGAGCATCGCGCCGCCGCATTACTGTTCCGCAACATGGCACAGATGATGGCGCAACGGCTGGTGTCGGTCGATAACGAGGTCATCCTGCACAAGACCGGCAAGTATCCCGCCTTTCAGCCGGAGCAGAAGGCCGCGCCATCGCCGACGACCCAGGACGAATATGTCGTCATCAGGCGCTAGCCAGAACGCGCACCATGACGCTTGCCTTTGCGACGTTTTTTGACAAGAATGGAGCCATCGTTCACTGAGTCCATCCATGTCACAGTCCAGCATCGAAGATTTCTCCCTTCCCGCCACCGGCGGTCAGACTTTTACTCTCTCCGCCGCACGCGGCAAGCATCTGGTGATCTACTTCTACCCGAAGGACAACACGCCTGGCTGCACCACCGAGGCACAGCAGTTTCGCGATCTGTATCCGGAATTCGCCAAGGCGAACTGCGAAATCGTCGGCGTGTCGCGCGACAGCATCAAGTCGCACGAGAACTTCAAGAGCAAGTTCACCCTGCCGTTCGAACTGCTGTCGGATGCCGAAGAGACGGCATGCAACCTGTTCGGGGTGATCAAACAAAAAATGATGTACGGCAAACAGGTGCGCGGCATCGAGCGCAGCACCTTTGTTATCGATAAGAACGGCGCATTGCGCCGCGAATGGCGCAAGCTCAAGGCTGACGGGCATGCGCAGGAAGTGCTGGATTTCGTCAACTCTCTCGACTAAAGGAACACATCATGTCCCCACACAAGAAAGCGGCAAAGAAGACCCAAACCAAGCTGTTCGTGCTGGACACCAATGTATTGCTGCACGACCCGACCAGCCTGTTCCGTTTCGAGGAACACGACATCTGCCTGCCGATGTTCGTGCTGGAAGAGTTAGACAACAAGAAGAAAGGCATGACTGAAGTCGCCCGCAATGCGCGCCAGGCCAGCCGCTTCCTCGACGAGATCGTCAGCGATGCGCCGCACAAGATCGAGGACGGCATTGCGCTGGAATCGCAGGCGCACAAGAACTGCACCGGCCGCCTGTTCCTGCAGACCAGCTTCATCAAGCACGAGTTGCCGCAGAACATGGAACTGGGCAAGGCCGACAACGCGATCCTCGGCGTGGTCATCGGCATGCAGCAGGATCATCCGCAGCGCTCGGTCATCCTGGTATCCAAGGACATCAACATGCGCATCAAGGCGCGTGCACTGGGGCTGGAGGCGCAGGATTACTTCAACGACAAGGTGCTGGAAGACACCGACCTGCTCTACAGCGGCGTGCTGCAATTGCCGGACGATTTCTGGGAGCGCCACGGCAAGGACATGAAGTCCTGGACGAAAGAAGGCCATACTTACTACCAGATACACGGCCCGCTGTGCAGCGCGATGTTCGTCAACCAGTTCGTCTTCCTGGAAAACGGCGGCAACCCGTTCCACGCGATGGTGACCGAACAGAACGAACAGACCGCGCTGCTGCGCACGCTCACCGACTACACCCACAGCAAAAACAACGTCTGGGGCATCACCGCGCGCAACCGCGAGCAGAATTTCGTGATGAACCTGCTGATGGATCCCGAGATCGATTTCGTCACCCTGCTGGGCCAGGCCGGTACCGGCAAAACCTTGCTGACGCTGGCGGCAGGGCTGATGCAGACGCTGGAGACCAAGCTCTACACCGAAATCATCATCACCCGCGTGACCGTGCCGGTCGGCGAGGACATCGGCTTCCTGCCGGGCACCGAAGAAGAGAAGATGACGCCGTGGATGGGCGCGCTGGAAGACAACCTCGACGTGCTCAACCAGTCCACCGAAGAGGGCGGCGAGTGGGGCCGTGCCGCCACCCGCGACCTGATCCGCAGCCGCATCAAGGTCAAGTCGCTCAACTTCATGCGCGGCCGCACCTTCCTCAACAAGTACCTCATCATCGACGAGGCGCAGAACCTCACGCCCAAACAGATGAAGACGCTGATCACACGTGCCGGCCCCGGCACCAAGGTGGTGTGCATGGGCAACATCGCGCAGATCGACACGCCCTATCTCACCGAAGGTAGCTCCGGCCTGACCTACGTGGTAGACCGCTTCAAGGGCTGGGAGCACGGCGGCCACGTCACGCTGATGCGCGGCGAGCGTTCGCGCCTGGCGGACCACGCGGCGGAAGTGCTCTAAGCGTCGCCAACCTCCGTTCGTGGTGAGCTTGTCGAACCACGAACGGATTCAGTAATCGGATATACGTCCTTCGACAAGCTCAGGACGAACGGATTTAAAGGCTTCCAATCATGAAACTGCTCGGAACCGACACCAGCCCCTATGTGCGCAAAGTGCGCCTGGTGCTGCTGGAAAAGAACATCGCCCACACCTACCTCGTCGACCCGCCGCGCGAGCCGGGCAGCATGGTTGCGCGGGTCAATCCGCTGGGGCGAATTCCGGCGCTGATCCTGGACGACGAGACTTGCGTGTTCGATTCGCCGGTGATCGCCGAATACCTCGACACTCTGAACGACACGCCCATCCTGATTCCGCGCGGCGATGCCCTGGCTCGGATGCGCGTGCGGCGCTGGGAAGCGCTGGCGGACGGCATCATGGATTCGGCGGTGGCGGTACGCAACGAGCGCGTCCGCCCCGAGGAGAAACAGGAACCGAACAACATCGCGCTCCACAACAACGCCGTCACCCGCGCACTTGCGCACGCCGCCGGGATGCTGGGCGAGCGCGAGTGGTGCGAAGGCAACACCATCACGCTGGGGGATCTGGCGCTAACCAGCGCCCTCGTCTACCTGAACCTGCGCCAGCCCGAACGGGACTGGCGCGGCGCCCATCCCAACCTGGCCGCATGGTTCGAACGCATGTCGGCACGCCCCAGCGTGCGCGCCACCCTGGATAAACAACCATGAGCAAGATCGAAAAGACCGACGCCGAGTGGCGCGAGGAGCTGACGCCCGAACAGTATGCGGTGTGCCGCTGTTCGGACACCGAGACTGCATTCAGCGGCGAATACTGGGACTGCAAAGATCCCGGCATCTACCGCTGCGTGTGCTGCGGCGCCCCGCTGTTCGATTCCGAGGATAAGTTCGATTCGGGCACCGGCTGGCCCAGCTTCACCAAGCCTTACAAACCGGAGAACGTCTCCGCTCGTGCCGACACCAGCCACGGCATGCAGCGCGTGGAAGTGATCTGCAAGCAATGCGGCGCTCACCTCGGCCACATATTCCCGGACGGCCCGCCGCCCACCGGCCTGCGCTTCTGCATCAACTCCACTGCGCTCGCGCTGGATCGCACATGACCCTCTCCCCATCCCTATCCCGCCACGCGGGAGAGGGGAAATTCCCATAACGCGATAAACTCTCATCATGAAACTGCTGTTCGACCTTTTCCCCGTCATCCTGTTCTTCATCGCCTTCAAGTTCGCGGGCATCTATGTCGCTACGGGCGTGGCCATCGCCGCGACCGTGGCCCAGATCGCCTGGACCAAATGGCGGCACGGCAAGGTCGATACCATGCTGTGGGTAAGCTTCGCCATCATCGCCGTGTTCGGTGGTGCGACGCTGCTGCTGCACGACGAGACCTTCATCAAGTGGAAGCCGACCGTACTGTACTGGCTGTTCTCCGCCATCCTGCTGTTCTCCAACATACTGTTCAACAAGAACCTGATGCGCGCGCTGCTGCAAGAGAAGATCGCGTTGCCGCTGCACGTATGGCACCGCCTCAACCTGATGTGGAGCCTGTTCTTTGCCGTGCTGGGCTTCATCAACCTGTATGTGGCGTTCAACTTCTCCACCGATGCCTGGGTTAATTTCAAGCTGTTCGGCTTCACCGGCCTGATGGTGGTGTTCATCCTGGGTCAGAGCGCCTGGCTCGCGAAGTATGTGGACGAGAAGAAGGAAAATAACTAAATGCTTTACGCGATCATCGGACAGGACACCCCCGGCAGTCTGGACAAGCGCATGGCGGCGCGCCCCGCTCACCTGGCCCGTCTGCAGGTCTTGCAGGAGGAAGGCCGCTTGCTGATGGCGGGTCCCTTCCCCGCCGTCGATGCCGTCGATCCGGGCGCGGCGGGATACACCGGCAGCCTGATCGTCGCCGAATTCGCGTCGCTCGAGGCTGCGCGCGAATGGGCGGATGCCGACCCTTATGTCGCCGCCGGGGTGTTCAAGCAGGTCGCCGTGCAGCCGTTCCGGAAGGTGTTGCCCGCGTGAGCCGCACTGGCATGAAAAATATTGAAACTCAACATGCCAGTCCCCTCTCCCGCAAAGCGGGAGAGGGTGCAAACGATCGATGCGCGGATTTTTCGACTACGGAAGCGATTCGTGACAGCCTCGCCGCGCTCGACCCCGTCGCGCTGGACATCGTCGACGACAGCCACAAACATGTTGGCCATGCTGCCGCGGGTGGTGGCGGACATTACGGACTGCGCATCGTCTCGGCGCAATTTATCGGCAAGAACACGGTGGCGCGCCACCGTATGATATATTCCGCGCTGGGAGAGTTGATGAAGAGCGACATCCACGCCCTCAACATACAGGCGAAAACGCCGGATGAAATTTGACTATCGTTTATTAATCTCTTGGAGAGGATTCAGCATGATGAAATCTGGAAAAATTGCGGCACTGGCGATTCTGGGCGTACTGGCAATCAACCCGGCGTTCGCCGAGGAGAAGTCCGCAGCGCTGGTGAACGGCGTTTCCATCCCGCAATCCCGCATCGACATGCGCGTCAAGGCTGCAGCCGCCCAGGGCCAGGCTGACAGCCCGGAACTGCGCAAGGCGATCCGCGAGGACATGATCAACCTCGAAGTGATGGCCCAGGAAGCCACCAAGCTCGGTCTGGACAAGAATCCGGACGTGGTGCAGCAAATTGAACTGGCCAAACAGTCGGTGCTGGTCAGTGCCTTCATACAGGACTACGCCAAGAATCACCCGATCAGCGAAGACCAGCTCAAGCAAGAGTATGACAAGCTGAAGGCCAAGCTCGGCGACAAGGAATACAACGCGCGTCATATCCTGGTCGGCTCCGAAGCCGAGGCCAAGGATATCATCGCCCAACTGGGCAAGAAGGCGAAGTTCGAGAAGCTCGCCGCGAAGTCCATGGACGCAGGTTCCGCCGAGCGCGGCGGCTCGCTGGGCTGGGCCGTTCCCGGCAACTTCGTGCCCCCCTTCGCCAACGCCCTGCTCAGCCTGAAGAAGGGCGAATACACCAAGGAGCCGGTACAGTCCCAGTTCGGCTGGCACGTGATCAAGCTCGACGACGTGCGCGACCTGAAGGTGCCGCCGTTCGAGGAACTCAAGCCGCAACTGCAACAGCGCCTGCAGCAGCAGTCGATCAAGAAGGCGATTGACGACCTGCGCGCCAAGGCCAAGATCGAGTAATCGGGCCTGGCAATGCAACTCAAAAAGGCATCCAATTGGATGCCTTTTTTTATGTCGGTTTGATTTAAGTCATGGATTCCCGCCCTCCCTTTGGCTACCATGCCGCTTCGCGGTAAGACCGGCTGACATGCAAAATCTGACCCTACATTCGATCATCGCTCCCTCGGTGTTCACCGTTGCGCCCGATGCGCCGCTCGCCGACGTGCTTGCGAGCATGGAGTCGCTACGCATCAGCTGCGTCGTCGCCATAGACGAGGCGCGCATCCCGCGGGGCATCTTCACCGAACAGGACGCCATCCGCCTGATGGCGGAACGCAAGCCGGTGAAGCCGTCCCGCATGGCGGATGTGATGAGTTCGCCGCCGCTAACCGCTCCGCTCGATACGGCTTTCTGCGACGGCTATCGCCTCATTTCCGAAAAGGGATTCCGCCACTTGGTCGTGGTGGATGCCACGGGGCGGCTGGCCGGCGTGGTCAGCGAGGCCGATTTCATGCACCACATGGGCATGGAGTACCTGGTGGAGCTCAAGACCGTCGGATCGACCATGACGCGCAATGTCGCCACCCTGTCCGAGAACGCCATGCTGGCCGATGCGGTGGAACTGATGGCGCGCAACAAGATCAGCTGCGTGGTCGTCGCCAACGACGGGAAGCCGGTCGGCATCCTGACCGAGCGCGACACCATCTCGCTGGCACGCACCATCAGCGACCCGACACAGGTGCATATCACCCGCGTGATGAAGTCGCCGGTGCAGACCATCGATGCCGAGGTGCCGGTGCAACTGGCGATGAAGCAGATGAAGCGGGCCGCCATCCGCCGGCTCGTAGTGGTGGAGGGCGAGATACTCGCCGGCATCATCACGCGCCACGATATCGTCAAGACCATGCAGGGGCGCTACATCGAGTTCCTGCATGAGACGCTGGAGCGGCAACACAAGGAACTGGTGAAGGCGAAGGCGCAGATCGAACAGTCGCGCCAACAGCAGTTCTACCACAGCCTGATGGAGCAGATCAGCGACGCCGTGTTCCTGCTGGATGCCGAGTCCGGCAAGATACTGAACGTCAACGACCAGGCCTGCCGCAACCTCGGTTATACCCGAGACGAGTTGCTGAGCCTCAACATCTCCGACATCTCCATGACGGCCCGGCGCCCCAATGCCTGGCAGGACATCGTCACCGCGATGCGCCGCAAGCCGCAGATCATCGAATCGCAGCACCGCCGTTACGACGGCAGCCTGTTTCCGGTGGAGATCAACGCGCACCTGATCGAGGAAGGCAACAAGCCCTATATCGTTTCAGTCGCGCGCGACCTGACCGACATCCGTCAGGCAGAGAAGGCGATGCAGGAAGCGCATGACCGCATGAACGCCTTCGTCGAAGCCATCCCCGATGCGATTTTCTTCAAGGACGGCGAAGGCCGCTGGCTGATCGCCAACGAGCCGGCCAAACGGATGTTCCAGCTTCAAGGAATCGACTGGCAGGGCAAGACCGAGATGGAGCTTGCCGAGCTGCGCCCTGCTTTCCGCCCCTCCCACGAGGCTTGCCGGATCGACGATGAAACGACCTGGCAATCCGGACAGTTGATGCTGTTCGCCGAAACGGTGCGTGACGAAAACGGCAAGCCGCGCCATTTCGAGGTGCGCAAAGTGCCCTTGTTCGACGCCGAAAAGCGGCGCAAGGGGCTGGTCACCATCGGGCGGGACATCACCGAACGCCTGCAGGCCGAAGAACGGTTGCTCGAAGCCGCTGCAGTGATGCAAAGCACCCATGAAGGCGTGGTGATCACCGATACGACCCCGACTATCCTCGCCGTCAACGCAGCCTATTCGGCCATCACCGGTTACACCCAGGAAGAGGTCATCGGCAAAAACCCCAGCGTGATCAGTTCGGGGCGCGCAGACAGGTCCTTCCATGAAACGATGTGGAAGAGCCTGTTGAAGGACGGCTACTGGCAGGGCGAGATCTGGAACCGGCGCAAGAGCGGCGAGATCTACCCGCAGCTGCTGACCATCAGCACCGTCTATGACGAAAAGAACGAACCGATACGCTACGTCGGCGTGTTCGCCGACATCAGCCAGCTCAAGGAAAATCAGGCGCAGCTGGAATTCATGGCGCACCACGACCCATTGACCCAGCTGCCCAACCGTGCACTGGTCGAGTCCAGGCTGGAGCAGGAAGTCGAACAGGCGCATCGCCACGGCCATCAGGCAGGCGTGCTGTTCATCGATCTGGACCGCTTCAAGCAAGTCAACGACAGCTTCGGCCATCTGGTCGGCGACGAGTTGCTGTGCGCAGTCGCGCAACGACTGGGTGCCCGCCTGCGCGAGGGAGACACGTTAGGCCGCCTGGGCGGCGACGAATTCATCCTGCTGATCTCGCCCCTGCGCGACCCGCAGGATGCGGCAGTGGTGGCGCGCGACTTCATCGCCGCACTGAACGAGCCGTTCCGGCTCTCCGACGGAGGCGAAGTGTTCATCGGCGGCAGCATCGGCATCAGCCTGTTTCCGCAGGACGGCGAAACCGTCTCGGAACTGATGAAAAACGCCGATGCCGCGATGTACCTTGCCAAGGAAAGCGGCCGCAACCAGTTCTCCTTCTACACCAGGGCGCTGAATGCCGATGCGCGCGCCAAGCTGGCGATGGAGAACGAGTTGCGCCGCACCCTGCTGAAGCACGAGCTGGCCCTGCACTATCAGCCGAAGGTCGATCTGCGCAGCGGTCAGATCTGCGGCGCCGAAGCGCTGGCGCGGTGGCGGCTGGCGGACGGCAGTATGGTGTCGCCCGCAGAGTTCATCCCGCTCGCGGAAAAATCCAGCCTGATCCTCAACCTCGGCGCCTGGGTGATCGAACAGGCCTGCATGCAGGTGCGCACCTGGCTGGATGCAGGGCTGCAGGACATCTGCGTCGCCATCAACATCTCGGCGCGCCAGTTCCGCAGCGGCAACCTCGACAAACAGCTGGAACACGCGCTCGAAAGCTACGGCCTCGAAGGACGGCACCTGGAACTGGAATTGACCGAAAGCATGCTGATGCACGAGCCGGAACAGGCCGTCGCGACCATGCACAAGCTCAAGCAGCTCGGCGTCAAGATCTCGCTCGACGACTTCGGCACCGGCTATTCCAGCCTCGCCTACCTGAGCCGCTTCCCGATCGACACGCTGAAGATCGACCAGTCCTTCGTGCGCGGCGTCATCACCGATCCGGATTCCGCCGAGATCGCCTCCGCCATCATCGGCCTCGCCCACCGCATGAAACTGCGCGTCGTCGCCGAGGGCGTAGAGACCGAAGACCAGCTTGCCTACATGCGCACCAACGGCTGCGACGAGCTTCAGGGTTACTACTTCAGCAAACCGCTCGTGCCGGAAGACTTCGCCGAGCTGCTGCGCGACGGAAAGTCTCTCGCACCGTAACTCCCGCCCAAGGTTCCCTCTCATCGCCCCGGCCGCTTCGGCCACCCTGCCACCGGAACCGCAATACCTAGGCCGAAATACATAGGCATTTCGGCCTATTGTATGAATCTAATCAGCCACCTAGAATTTTCCGCCATCAAGCTTTCGCAGGCCGAATCCAGCCGAAAATAAAGCGAGAGCGATATTGCCGCATTCACAATAGGGAGCTTCTCATGGTTGCATGCCTTGCCGCTTTTCCTGCGCACCGTTCCGGCTGCCATGCCTCGTTCTTCCCCGCCCCCCATTTTTAATCATTACGACAAATCAACTCAGGAGGGAATATGGCCGACTTCGCATCCGCATTTGCCGCAACCATGAAAGCCGAGGGCGGATACGTGAACGATTCGCAAGACCCTGGCGGCGAGACATACAAGGGCGTTGCCCGCAAACTGAACTCGAAATGGGACGGCTGGACCATCATCGACATGATGAAGAAAGAAAAGAACTTCCCCGCCAACCTGGACAGCAACGCCCAACTGCAGGAGAAGATCAGGACCTTCTACGAGATCAACTACTGGGACAAGGTGCGCGGTGACGAAATCGCGAACCAGCACATCGCCGAATCGATCTTCGATTTTGCCGTGAATGCCGGCCCCATCACCAGCGCCAAGCTGGCCCAGATCACCGTGGGCGAGGAACCTGACGGAGTCATCGGCCCCATCACGCTACAGAAGATCAATGCCGATGACCCGCGCGCCTTCCTCGCGCTCTTCGCCCTGAACAAGATCGCCCGCTACGTGCATATCTGCGACCAGCGACAGGACAGCAGGAAATTCTTCTTCGGCTGGGTCAAACGGACATTGGAGGCAGTGTAATCATGGCAAACTTCCTGGCAAACCTTTCCAACTCCGGCGCAACCTCTCTCGTCACTGCCGTGGGCGATGCCATCGACAAAATCGCCATCTCCGATGAAGAAAGAAAGGAGCACGACAACGAGCTCGCCAAGGCGGCCATGCAGCACGAGGAGAAAATGGCGGCGCTCGGCCTGCAAGAGAAACAGGCGGAGCTTTCCGATATCGCTAGCGCTCGGGAAAATCAGAGTCGCGTGCAGGAATCGGGATTCGCAAGCTCCCTGGCAAAAAACGTTCATCCCCTGCTCGCCTTTGGCATCATGGGACTTACGTTCCTGCTCTATGCCTTGGTCATCTATGGCAGCACGAAAGAAGGATTTTTCAAATCCGAAACGAAGGATATCGTCATCTATATCCTTGGAGCACTCACTACCGTGGCCACCCAGGTCGTGTCCTACTTCTTCGGCTCCAGCACAGGCAGTGCGGACAAAAGCAGGACGCTCAATGAAATTGCGAAAAAAGGGGTGTAATAAACAAGTAGGCCAATAAACTCAGGAAGGAGTTTGTCATGCTATTCATAACCAATAGGGTTCCAAAAGGATCGATCAAAACAAAGGTCAATAGAGTGTTTGCGTTTGATGAAAAAAACAATGCCCCAAGTAACTCTGTCTTTTACTGCAGAAGAAATGACGATGGGTCGATTACGGAAGTCGGCGGGTATAACTTCCTTGCAGAACTGAAAAAATCCACATACAGACAATTGCTCCTTTATATCCACGGCTTTTCCAATATGCCAGACGATGTTTTTAGGGCTGCAGAAGAATTTCAGCAGTTGTGCAACAAGAAGAAACCGGATGAGGTCCTTGTTATTCCGCTTATTTGGCCGTGCGACAACGACTTGGGAATCGTCAAAGACTATTGGGACGACCAAAAGTCTGCCGACTACAGCGCGGTTTCTTTTGCGCGAGCGCTATGCCATTTCCTGGAGTGGCGCGATTCCAAAATGGACAGCCAAGATACCGATCCTTGCCTCAAGCGCATTAACGTGTTGGCACATTCAATGGGCAATCGGGTTTTGCGCGAGACCCTGTTTGAATGGGACAAGTATTACCTCCCCAAAGGGATTCCCCTTATCTTCAGAAATGCCTTCCTGATAGCGGCGGATATCGAGAATGAATCAATACACCGGAACGAGCGTGGCAGCCTGATCTGTGATGCATCGAGAAACGTGGTGGTTTATTTCGCGTCCGACGACCTCGCGCTGCGCAGCAGCAAGATTTCCAATCTGAAAAACAATATCGCCTCAAGGCGTCTTGGTCATAGTGGGCCGGAAAACATGGACCTAACACCCAAGAACGTCTATGCCGTCGACTGTGACGATGTAAATAACGCTTACGATTTCCCCAAAGGGCATTCCTATTTCAGGAGCGGTCGAACCAAGGGAGAGCCGGGTCTGGTGTTTGATCACATCTTTGGCTGTCTTATTTCAGGCAGGGTTTTTCCCGACGACGAATTGAGGCGGTCAACTATCGTTAAGGAAACGGGCAAGACCGCCCCGATGTAAACCACTTAAGATAATCCAGCACAATGATGCGTGAGGAGGAGAAATGCTCAGAGTAGTTACCCTTATACTTTTCACCGTCTTGCTTTTCGGGTGCGGGATGAAAGCTTCCGAGCCTCCGATACAAGCTCCAGCAAAGGCACAAGCTTCGGAACAGGCTTCGGAACAGGCTTCGGAACAGGCTCCGGAACAGGCTCCGGTACAGGCTCCGGAACAGGCTCCGGTACAGGCTCCGGTACAGGCTCCGGTACAGGCTCCGGTACAGGCTCCGGTACAAGCTCCGGTACAAGCTCCGGTACAAGCTCCGGTACAAGCTCCGATACAAGCTCCGATACAAGCTCCGGTACAAGCTCCGGTACAAGCTCCGATACAAGCTCCGGCTATAAAAAAATCTCACATAAGTCTTCCTCATCAGGCTGGCGCCCCCGTTTTAGCTGGTGGTGGCTCAAACAATCCGGTAAGCAGCACTAATGAAATTAGCTCGTACCTCGTAAAGGTTGAAGCCAATCGTGAAATAAAGAAAAGCATCGATTCGGCCGTTCAATCATCCGGCCAACTCAAAGTGTGGATCGGAAAACCCGGATATGAGCCAACAACCCAATCGGGAATGATTGCCGAAAGTGCTGTTTTGTACACTCACACAGAAGCGGTAAGCGCCAAAGTAACGCCAAGTTTTCCTGATGATCCGAGTGCATTCAAAGTGGAGCCTAATGCGAGTAAATGCCAAATTGTCGAACCAACAGGCAGCACCGTGGTGTTCACAATTACTCCGAATAAAACTGGTCAATACAGGATCGGTGCAAGTATCGAGCTCTACAAGAATCAGGGATGCGAGGGAGACGCTTTAACCAAGACGGCCGATCCAGTCACCGTCGTAGTGACGACTTACGTCCCCACAGGAGGACTGTTGGAAATCGCTTGGTCCGCATTCAAGAATTTCTTCAAGGAAATCCTAGGTACTCTGTTCGTTGTGCTCGTCGTTGTTTTCAGAAAACGGCTGTACAAACTATTCGGTCTCAAGGATGAAACTTGAATACCGGCCTGCTTTTGTGACTCCCCTAAATGGCGACCTCCCGGTCGCCATTTTCCATCATCAGCCCGCGCCTTAATCCATCAACAGCACGGTATTCGGTAAAATGCGCGCCGATACCGCGCTCCACGACGCGCCCCCGATACCAGAAGGCAAGACACCACGATGAATACCGACCTCAGCACCCTGCTCGGCTACCCCGCCGCATTCCTGACCACCGTCGCGTTCGTACCGCAGGCATGGCAGTCGTGGCGCACGCGCGACCTTTCGGGCATCTCGCTGCCGATGTATGCACTGTTCACACTGGGCGTGGCGCTATGGCTGGGCTACGGTCTGGCGATCGGCAGCACGCCGGTGGTCGCCGCGAATGCGGTGACGCTGATGCTGGCTTCGGTGGTGTTGTGGCTGAAGATACTGGAGATGCGGCGCGGGGAATAGCGGCTTCGATACGCCTTGCTTTACGAGGCTACTCACACGAACGGTTCATATAGGCCAATCCAGTTCCACCGCCTCGCAGTTGGCGATGTTGCGCCTGACCACTTGATCGGGATCGGCGACGGTCAGGGCCAGTGCGGCGACGATCGGATTCTCGTGCGACACCGCGAGCACCACGCCATCCGCATGACGCGCCGCGGTCTCGTCCAGGAAGCTGCGCAGCCGTTCCATCTGCTCCAGAAACGATTCGCCGCCTTCCGGCCTGATGCGCAGCGGATCGGGGCGCACCAGGTCGTTGAACACGTGTACCGGCTGGCCATCCATGCCGGAGCGGCGCTCGTTGAGGCGCGCGTCGATCTGCAGCGGGCAAGCGTGATGGCGCAGCAGGATCTCCGCGGTCTGCTGCGCACGCAGGAATTCGGAAGCGTAGGCGTAGGTGAACGGCATGTCGCGCAGGCGCCCAGCCGCCTCTTCAGCCTGCGCCCGGCCCCGTTCGGTCAGGGAGACGGCACGGGCCGGATCGTCGTTGATGATGTGCGTGACATTCGCTTCGCTTTCGCCGTGGCGGACGAGGATGATTTTCATTGAATGAAGAACGGGATGTGATCGGGCAGAATTCTACCCTCTCGCCTCCCGCCTTCGCAGCATCACGGCACCGTTACTTGAGCCGGAACACAAGGAAGATGCTGCCGCTCTTGCGCTTGATCAGCAGCAGGATCTGATCCCTGTCCTTGGCAAGGATGGAGCGCAGTTCCTCGACGGAAGCGACCGGCTTGCGGTCGGCTTCCACGATGAGATCGCCGGGCTGCAAATTGGACATGGCCGCCAGGCTACCGTCTTCGACGCCGGTGATAAGCACACCCTGGTTTTCTTCCAGATCGAATTGCCGTGCCAAATCCGGAGTCAAGGTCTGCACGGTGAGACCGAGCCTGGTCAACTGACTCTCCGCGCTCGGCGTCGGCCTGACCGACACGAAGGCTTCCGACGCCATTTTCCCGATCGTCACGGTGAGGGTCTCTTCCTTGCCGTTCCGCACCACGACGATACTGGCCTTGGATCCCGGCTCCGACGCGGCAACCATGTTGCGCAACTGGGCCGAGTCGCCGACGCCTCTGCCGTTGAAGCGCACGATGACGTCCCCGGCCTTCAGCCCCCCTTTCTCCGCGGGCGAATCCTTGTTCACCTGCGAGATGATTGCCCCCTTGCTGGTGGAAAGGCGGAACTGCTCCGCCAGTTCCTTGGTGACATCCTGGATGGAGACCCCGAGCATGCCACGGGTGATCTGCCCGCCCTTGACCAGGGTAGGCAACATGCTCTTGATCATATTCATGGGAATGGCAAAACCCACGCCCTCGAACTGCCCCACGTTCGTCGCGATGGCACTGTTCATGCCGATGACTTCGCCGCGCATGTTGATCAACGGCCCGCCGGAATTGCCCGGATTGATCGCGGCATCCGTCTGCAGGAAATCTTCATAGTCGGCGATCCCGACATCCGAACGCCCCTTCGCGCTGATGATGCCCTTGGTCACCGTTTGCGTCAGACCGAACGGCGCACCGATCGCCATCACCAGGTGGCCGTCGTCCAGCGCGTCGGAATCGCCGAACTCGACCGTCGGCAGATCGTTGGGGACGGCGCCTTTCAGTTCCAGGACGGCCACGTCCGTCTTGCGGTCGGCACCCACGATCTTCGCCATGAACGTGCGCTTGTCGGCCAGCTGCACCTTGATCTCGTCGACGTCCTGCACGACATGGAAATTGGTCAGGATGTGTCCCTTCTTGTCGATCACCATGCCCGTGCCCATGCCATGCTGCGGCACCCTGAATTCTTTCGGATGGCCCGGCGGCATCCTGGGCAACTGGAATTGCTCGCCGAAGAACTGATTGAAAAAATCATCGCCGAACGGGAACGGGAATTCCGGGGATTGAAGCCGCACGATCTTTTCGGAATAGACGCTGACCACCGCCGGTTTGACATGCGCCGCCACCGCGGCAAAGGCTCGCCCCAACTGCTCAGCCGGCGCCGTGACGGATTCCGGAATGGCATTGGAGGAAGGCGCGGTTTTCGTGAGCGAATTCGTGGCGCCGGTCGTGACGAACAGGCCGACGGCCACGAACAGCCCGAGCCCCATCGCAATGCCCAATGCCTGGAGTGTCCTGGAGATTCTCATGGTGATCTTCCCTCGCTGTGCTTGATGGAATGGAACAGGAACAGGAACAGAGCCACGAACGACATCGACGAACCGGACTATAGGTTACCCGGCCTCTCGACACACTACCCACCGCCCCTACCCTAGCCCCGGGCGAATAGGCAGGCCTATCCGGTCTTGGCCTGCCAGGAGCGTAAGCCCTTCCCGCCCCCGCTCAAGCACTTCTGCAAATACTCGAGGCCGCCCATGATCTTTCTCAAAAAATATATAGGCATTTTTTATGGTTGCGCCCAGTGATGGGGGCTGTAAGAATCTGGAAAAATTCAAATTCAAGCTCGTCACAGAGCACGCCATCCACGGGTTCCGTCCGATATAGAGCGTGCGGACCTTTCGGGAAGAGATAGAGATGGACGCAAGAACACCCATTCCGATCACCGTGGACAAGGCCGATAGTCCCGCCATGGAAATGAAGAAGATCAATTCGGGCAAGCTGCGCGCCATCGGCTACGACGCGCGCACCCGCCTGCTGCAAGTCCAGCTCAACGACGGCACCACGCTCCAGTACAGCGCCGTCAATGAGGAAACCTGGCGCCGCCTCAGCAGCTCGGCCACGGCCTGGAGCTACTACCGCGACAACATCGAAGAGGAATTCACCGCAAAGCGCGTTTCATCGGCCAGCGCGCCGTTGGGGAAGAATCCGCTGGATGATCTGTTCAGTCAGAAATAATCGCTGCCTCATTTAATTAAGGAGAAACCATGGAAGGCTTGCCCATCTTTGAACAGATTCATGTGATTTCGGACATCCACATGGGCGGAAAACCCGGGTTTCAGATTCTGCGCGAAACAGGGCGTCTGGCGAATTTCATTCGCCGCGTGGCCGCGCAAGAGCCGAATGAGCGAGTGGCGCTGGTGCTCAACGGCGATGTGATCGATACGCTTGCCGAAGATGTTTCCGGCTATGTGGCCGTCGATGAGGCAGAAGCCACGCTTGAGCGCATCATGGGCGATAAATCTTTTGCACCCATCTGGGACGCACTGGCCGATTTCATCCATACCGACAAACGCACGCTGGTGATCGTCATCGGCAATCACGATATCGAAATCTCTTTTCCCAACGTACAGCGCCTGATCGTCGAACGGCTGAGCCGTGGCGACAACGCAGCAAAAGCGCGCATCGAGTTTTCCACCGCGGGGGCGGGATACAGCTGTGTGATCGGAAAAGCGCGCGTTTTCTGTACGCACGGCAACGAAGTCGATGCATGGAACTTCAATCGCTACGAAGACCTGTCGCGGGTGGCGAGGCGGATCAATGCCGGGCTGACGCTGACTCGCGACGAGTGGACACCCAATGCGGGAACGCGCATGGTCAAGGAGGTGATGAACGAGGTCAAGAAGAAATATGCCTGGATAGACCTGCTGAAACCGGAGACCTCGGCCGCCATCGGCACGCTGCTTGCGCTGGACCCTTCACAGCTGGGAAAAATCAGCAAGCTCCCGCCTATTCTCGGCGCCAAAGTTGTCGGGGACTATCAGGTCGATCAACGCCTTGCCATCGACTCGCTGCAACTTCTCCCCCAAACCAATGGCACGCCACCCGCACTGGAGTCCCTGCTCGGCGTCAACGTGCTGGATAGCATGAAAAAGACCGGGGCGGCTCCCGGCCGTAGCGGTGACGACATGCTTCTGGCACTGGAACAGTCCAAGAAGTCGATTGCGAAGGCACAAGTCATGGGCGATGCTCCTCTGGGTGTCGGGCAACTCATCTGGGATCGCCTCACCGGGTGGTTGACCGGCGTCAGTCGAGATGAGGCGCTGCGGCGCGCCCTGCAGGATTGGCTGAAGGGCGACAAGACCTTTGCCATCGGCGAAAAGGATGACACCTACAAGGACGTTACCGCCAAGCTGGGGCCGAACATCGATTTCGTCGTCACCGGCCACACCCATCTGGCGCGCGCCATCGACATGGGTGCGGGTCGCTTCTATTTCAACAGCGGCACGTGGATACGCCTGATGGGCTTCACCGACAAAATACTGGCTAGCTCGTCATCATTCAAGCCGGTCTATGACGTACTGGTAAATGGCCGGATGGACGACATCGACAACGCGACGTTCGACAAAGAGCCGTTAGTTCTTGATCGGACCACCTGCGTTTCAATCAAGCTGGAAAATGGCAAAGCCGTCGGACGCTTGTATCAGGTGACTGGGGATGGCACCCAGGCCCCCACGGAATTCAAGGGGAAATGACATGAAGCAGATTCACGACGTCGTCCTCGAACTGGTGCGTCCCGGCCCGGCCCACAACCAGCTGCTCTCGCCGCTGACCACCTATGTTGCGCTCTGCGGTGGCGGTAGTCCGGTCAGCGTGCACCTGCCTTTCGAGCACCAACAACTGCTCACGCGCATCCAGCGTTTACGTTACGAGCTTGAATCCGGCACAGCCTCGGAAGCCCAGATCGCCCAGCGCCAGGCCGAATTGCATGAATTGGGCGACATACTGGGCAAAGTGTTGGGGGATATCCCCACGCTTCTGGCCGAATTCAGCCGGGTGCGCGCCAATAGGGGAAAACTGGCGCATCTGCGCCTCTCCATGTCGGCCAGCGAATTAGGCATGGTGCCCTTCGAGGCAGCGCTCTCCCCCACCGGATTCCCCGGCAACGGTTCACCGCTGTTTCTCCAATCGCACACGCCGATTACCATCACACGCGAAATCCGCCGGGGATGCGCGCTGCCGCTTAACTGGAACCGTCCGCCGAAGATCCTGTTCGCCTTCGCCGCCCCTGCCGATCTGGCACCCGTTCCGGCCGAAACTCACCTCAAGGCAATACGCGCCGCCATCAACCCTTGGGTAAAGATCAAGGACGCGCCGGAACAGAGCGTCGAAGAAGTGAAGAAACACCTGACCGTATTGCCCGATGCCAGCCTGCAGGAAATACGCGACCTGTGCAGCCGGGAGAGCTTCACCCATGTCCACATCCTCGCGCATGGGGCTCCCTTCAACAGCTCGGGAGACCGGCATTTCGGCCTGGTCCTTCACAACCATGAAGACAAGACACACAAAGAAGTCGTCGATGGCGAAAGCCTGGCTATTGCGCTCACCGGCAAGAGCACCGGAAGCGCCGCCCAGGAGGCACCCGCTGTCGTTTCGCTAGCCACCTGCGACTCCGGCAACGTCGGCTCCGTCATCACGCCTGGCGGCAGCATCGCCCATGAGCTACATGCAGCCGGCATCCCATGGGTCATCGCATCGCAGTTCCCGCTCTGGATGAAAGCCTCATCGCTCGCCGTCAGCGAACTGTATAGCGGCTTGCTGGCGGGAGAAGACCCTCGCTCGGTGTTATACGACCTGCGGCGCCGGCTGCGCACCGATTGTCCGACCACCCACGACTGGGCCAGCATCGTCGCCTATGCCACCGTGCCACCCGATTTCGAAAACCAGTTATCGCGGTTCCGCGATGAGCAGATGCGCGCCAGACTCTCGGTCAAACTCAACCGGCTGGATGAACTGTTCAGCAGCAGCCAGCCCGGACGGAAGCCGATCGCTAAAAATCTGAACGAACTTGAAACCATCAGTAAAGACACCCGCGCCATTCTCGCAAGCTGGTGTAACGATCGGACGGATGACCCAGCTCAACGCCTAAAGCCTGCCAAAGCAATGCGGTTATGCATGGGGGGCGCAAGCGAAAAGCGGTTGGGAGTGGCCTATCGTGTTGCCAGTGAGGCAGAAATGGAGCCGCGTGAAAAAGCGGCTTTGGCAGAAAAATCCCTGAATGCCTTCAAGAATGGCCGTGACTATTATTGCCAAGCTATAGAAGCCGACTCATCCTCGACCTGGCCGATCACCCAGTACCTCTTCATGTATGCCCTCCTGCCGGCCGAAGGTAAACAAGGGCACCTTCCGTTCGGCATTTCCGCCAACGACTGGTGGCTCGTAGCCACTCGCATGGCTCGGTGTGAAATCGACACCGCGCGCGGTGCTTTTGCACTGACCGACATGGTAGAACTCAGCCTGCTCGGTTGCTTTTACAACCCGCCTGGCGATCCCAATGCGATACAAAAACACATCTATGGCTACATCAAACAGATCCTCCAATTGGAACGCAAGAACCCCGTTCCAAAACGAGCCCTGCTGCACCAACTGGGCCGGTATCAATACTCCGACAAATACAAGCTTTGGGACGACCTGGTCAAAAAAGCAATTGCAAAATTGAGCCCTGAAATGCAAACGAGCAAGGCAAAGTAAATCGCGATGGAAATGAAGAAGATCAATTCCAGCAAGCTGCGCGCCATCGGCTACGACGCGCGCGCCCGCCTGCTGCAAGTCCAGCTAGACGACGGCACCACCCTGCAATACAGCGCCGTCAATGAGGAAACCTGGCGCCGCCTCAGCAGCTCGGCCTCGGCCTGGAGCTTCTACCGCGACAACATCGAAGAGGAACTCACCGCGAAGCGGGTTTCATCGGCCAGCCCGCCGTCGCCAGGCGGGAAAAATCCATTGGATGAGTTGTTCAAACAGTAAGCGCGATATCAACCCGTTTGATTCGTTAAATTTCAGGAGTCATCCCCAAATCATGAGTGCTATCGATATCCAGTTTCCGCAATCATTCTTTTCATCCAGCAACAGCCACCTAAGCAAAGTCAGGCGCTGGATGTGGCTGGGTTCCCTGATCGGATTCGCTATTGGAGTGATTGCAGCAAAAGGTTCCACGTTCGTGTTGTTTACGTTGGTGATCATTGGAATGGCAGTTTTATTACCTATGGAATTGATTTACCGCCGCCAAATGCGCCCCGGCCAGCCGCTGGTCATGCTGGATGACAACGGCATTGAATCTCCCATCCTGAACGGAAAGATCAAAAAACTCAGCTGGGACGAGATTCTCGGCATCACTATCGAGTCTTACCAGAACAATAACTTTCTGAAATTCCAGCTGACCGACACTCCTGCACATCCAGACAAGAAAAACTTTATCGGCCAGAATTCGGCACAGCCTATGCTGCCGCTGAATCCATTTGCGGCAGACGAGCAACGAAATCTGATTGCCGCATTGAATCGTGGATTGGAGCGATTCCACTTGCCGGATAACGCCACGACCGCAACCGTCGTAGATTCTCTTGCTGAAGACCGCGCACTTGAAAAAAAGCTCAAGGAACTGACACCGATACCGTGGGTCACCTACTTCCTGGTCGCGGCAAACGTATTGATCTGGGGCGCAGCCATCGTGCAAGGCGCAAACATCGCCCACACATCTGCCGACAAGCTGTTGTTATGGGGCGGGAATGCCGCATCGGAAGTACAGCGCGGCGAATGGTGGCGATTGTTTACGGCGACTTTCCTGCATGGCGGACTGATGCATTTGTTCATGAACATGCTGGGGCTGGTCAGCATCGGCATCCTGGTGGAACGCATTTACGGTCATCGCCTGTACATGTTGATTTACGTCGGCTCGGGCCTCATAGGCAGCGCACTCAGTTTGCATTTTTCCGCCCAAACGGCAGTGTCTGTAGGAGCCTCGGGAGCCATCTTCGGCGTAACGGGCGCCTTGCTCGTCGGCGTGTATCAACATCGCGACCGGCTTCCCAAAACATTCAGCAGGAACATGATCACCAGCATGTCCGTGTTCATCATCTATTCCTTGCTGCAGGGCTTTTCCAAACAGGGCATCGACAATGCGGCCCATATTGGGGGGCTGCTTGGCGGAGCAATGCTCGCCTTTGTATTGCCGGAACGTTTCAACATGGAACACTTCCTCGCCAACTGGAAAAAACGGGCTGCCCTTGGTTCAGCATTAGCCGCACTTATGACGGCGTGCTTAACAATGACAGCACCTTCGGCAGCCATTGACCAACGCATGATGATCGAAGGACAAGCCGCATTTATCGAGGCCATGAAAGACTTCGATGTGGCAGTCAAGACCATGCAAAAGGACCAGACCGACGTACAGGCCGGAATAATGACGGAACGCGAGGCTGATGACCGCAGCCGCTCCGTACTTGCCCCATTATTCAGGAAAGCCCAGCAGGATTTCTCAAAGGCTACATTCCCGGAGACCGATCCGCGCTTGCCGCTGCTGAACGACATGAAGCGGATGAATAACCTGATTCTGGAATCCATGGAGATGGCCTCGACATACAAGGAAGGCAGCGACAAGCCAGAACCTGCCGATCCTCAGCGAATGGCCGAGATAAATGCCGAGCTCAACATCGTCGGCGCACGCATTCAACAACTCAGCCAGACACTCAAGAACAGGCATTGAATAATTAATGCGATGCTGACCCGTTTAACTCCGAAGCGAACTTTATCTAACAATAGAATTAACTGGACGATCTGTTCAACAAATCATGTGACGCAAAACGTAACCCAATATCTTTTTATAAAGGACCACTAAAGTGAGCGCGCAGATAACACCGAATACCGAGGCAATTTATCAAGAGACCTCAACCAAAATTGAATGGCAATACTTCGATGAACAATGCAAACCTGTTCATCAGAGTATGGTTATCTATAAAGATAAGCCATTAATTGAAATTTATCCTTATAGCTATAGCCAACAACGTGGCATTACTAGGAAAAAAATAAAATCCATCACTCTTGATGGTTGGAATAATCTTGGCGAAGTACCCAGCAGTATAAAAGCAGCAAAGACGGTTAGGGTAACTGTCGGAGCATTCAAACCACTTATGAATTTTATCCTTCAGAAATTCCCAGAAATTGAAACTATAAAAATAGTAAAGAACGGTCAGAGCCGTTTCTCAAAGAAAAATGTCACCTTCCAAATTGGCGATTTGGATAAAGCTCTAAAGGCAGTAGGAAAAGAAGTTAGGATGTATGAAATTAGAAGGAAGACAGCAATCTCAAATGCGCTTGCGGATATCACAGAAAAAGTAGAGCCGAGAACTACCAGCCTATCGAAGGGAGGCATTGCTCATTTTCTAAGTTTCTATGGGTCGGAAATACATGTTTCAGAGGAGGACGTTAATTCGATTTTGTCCGTTCTGTCGTTATCGCCATCTAGCAACATATCAGTGACGGAAAATTTTATCCAAACCAAGGACAAGATAAATGTTGCTTATTTGGACGACGTCATTGAGAAATTTGAGGGCCTGCTTCAGGTCAAGAGTGACAACGAAAAAGACTGGCAAGCATTTTTCGAAAAACATGGATGGATTCTTGCGAATCTGTTTCCGTTCCAAGTCATATTACGGGGAAGAGAAGCGTATGTAGGAGGGAAGACAATTGAAAATAAAGAAGGGCGTGTAGTTGATTTCCTCTTTCAAAATGGATTTCGGGATAACTATGCGTTGCTCGAAATCAAAACTCACAACGCAACACTTTTAAAACCGACACCATATCGACAGCCCGATGTGTATTCAATACACGAAAGTTTGGCTGGGGCTATTGGACAGTGTTTGGATCAGAAAAACACGTTCTTGACTGATATGGGGCAGAAATATAAATCTTTGGATCCCAAGATTGTGTTGGTAGTAGGCATGAAGAAAAGGCTCAATGAGCAACAAGCGAATTGTTTTGAACTAATCAGGGCAAACCAAAAGCATATTGATATCGTTACGTTTGATGAACTGCTCGCAAAAGTCAAAGGTCTCCAGGACGTATTAAAGTTGAAAAAATAAAGAAGCCACCAACAAAAAGGCGACCATCGGTCGCCTTTTTGTTTCCTGCATTATTAACAGGCGAAAAACGTAGCGAGGATGACCGTATGCAAGGCGCCCGGAGCGCAGGAACCGGATGTACATTCAGTACATGAGGATTCCGAGTACCGCGCAACGCCACAGACGGTCACCGCATTACCAGCGACTTGGCCGTTGTATTTTTACGGCCTAGTCGAATGGCTAGTCGTTCCATCAGTAGTTTTTTACCCCACCCACTTGCGGGCATTCTGGAACATCCTCAACCACGCCCCGTTCTCCTGCCACTCGCTCGGGTACCACGAGTTCTGCACGGCGCGGAACACGCGCTCGGGGTGCGGCATCATGATGCTGAAGCGGCCGTCCGGCGTGGTCAGGCCGGTGATGCCCTGCGGCGAGCCGTTAGGGTTGAGCGGATAGGTCTCGGTGGGCTGGCCGTAGTTGTCCACGTAGCGCACCGTCACCAGGTCCTGTGCGGCTTTCAGCTTCTTTGCATTGCCGAAGTCGGCATAGCCCTCGCCGTGCGAGACGACGACGGGCATGCGGCTGCCGGCCATGCCGTCGAAGAAGATCGAGGGCGACGCTTGCACCTCGACCATCGCGAAGCGCGCCTCGAACTGCTCGGACTGGTTGCGCGCAAAGTGCGCCCAGTTCTCCGCGCCGGGGATGATCTCGTGCAGGTTGCTCATCATCTGGCAGCCGTTGCACACGCCCAATGCGAAGGTGTCGTTACGCTTGAAGAAGGCCTCGAACTCGTCGCGCGCCCTCGGGTTGAGCAGGATGGATTTGGCCCAGCCCTCGCCCGCGCCCAGCACGTCGCCGTAGGAGAAGCCGCCGCAAGCGGCGAAGCCCTTGAAGTCTTCCAGCTTGACGCGGCCGCTGATGATGTCGCTCATGTGCACGTCCACCGCGGCGAAGCCGGCTCGGTCGAACGCCGCCGCCATTTCCACCTGGCCGTTCACGCCCTGCTCGCGCAGGATGGCGATCTTCGGACGGGTCAGCACCGCGCGCCCTTCGACCAGCTCGGGGCGAACGGACGGATTCTCGTTCGGGTCGTAGGTCAGCTTCGCATGCAGGCCGGGGTCGTTCACGTCGAGCAGTCGGTCGAACTCCTGCTGCGCGCAGGCCGGGTTGTCGCGCAGCTTCTGCATCTGGTACGTGGTCTCGGACCACACGCGCTGCAGCTGCGCGGCGTTCTCGCTGTAGAGCTTCTCGCTGCCACGCGTGATCTCGATCGTGCCGGTCTGGTTCAACGTGGCGATCTTCTGCACGCTCTTCAGGCCGGACTCCTGCGCCAGTTGCAGGATGTGCGCCACGTCGCGGTTGCGCACTTGCACCACCGCGCCGAGCTCCTCGTTGAACAGCGCGCGCAGCGTGTCGCCGTGCGAGCCGTCGATCTGGATGTCCAGGCCGATATGAGAGGCGAACGCCATCTCGCACAGTGCGACGAACGCGCCGCCGTCGGAACGATCATGGTAGGCCAGCAGCTTGCCTTCGCCGTTCAGGCGCTGCACCAGCTCGAAGAATGCCTTGAGCACCTGCGCATCGTCCACGTCGGGAGCCACGTCGCCGACCTGCTTGTAAACCTGTGCCAGCGCAGAGCCGCCCATGCGGTTCTTGCCCTGCCCCAGGTCGATCAGCAGCAGCGTGGTGTCGAGGTCGGCAGCGAGCTGCGGCGTCAGCGTGTCGCGCGCATCCGGGCACGGCGCGAACGCCGACACGATCAACGACAGCGGCGCTGTGACGGCCTTGTCCTTCTTGCCTTCCTTCCACGTGGTCTTCATGGACATCGAGTCCTTGCCGACCGGGATGCCGATGCCGAGCTGCGGGCACAGTTCCATGCCGACCGCGCGCACGGTATCGAATAGCGCAGCGTCTTCGCCATGGTGCCCTGCCGCGGCCATCCAGTTAGCCGAGAGCTTGATGTCGCCGATCTTCTCGATGCGCGCCGCGGCGATGTTGGTAATCGCCTCGCCCACCGCCATGCGGCCCGATGCGGGCGCGTTGATCAGCGCCAGCGGGGTGCGCTCGCCGATAGCGAAGGCCTCGGCGCGGTTGGTGTTGAAGCCCATCAGCGAGACGGCCACGTCCGCCACCGGCACTTGCCACGGGCCGACCATCTGGTCGCGCGCGGTCATGCCGCCCACGGTGCGGTCGCCGATGCTGATGAGGAAGGTCTTGTTCGCCACGGAAGGCAGGCGCAGCACGCGCTCGATGGACTCGCTCAGGTCGAACGCGCTGCTGTCGAACGACGACAGGCGCGGCGTCTCGCGCTTCACGTTGCGCGTCATCTTGGGCGGCTTGCCGAGCAGCACGGACAGAGGCATGTCCACCGGGTCGTTGTTGAATTCGGCGTCGTGCACGGTGATCTGGTCTTCGTCGACGGCAGTGCCCACCACGGCGAACGGGCAGCGCTCGCGCTCGCACATCGCGCGGAACTCGTCGAGACGCTCGGGCGCGATGGCCAGCACGTAGCGTTCCTGCGACTCGTTGCACCAGATCTGCTTCGGCGACATGCCGGTCTCGTCCAGCGGGATCTTGCGCAACTCGAAGCGCGCGCCCTTGCCGCCGCCGTGCACCAACTCCGGCAGCGCGTTGGACATGCCGCCCGCGCCGACGTCGTGGATCGACAGGATGGGGTTCTTGTCGCCCAGCTGCCAGCAACGGTCGATCACTTCCTGCGCGCGGCGCTGCATCTCGGGGTTGCCGCGCTGCACCGAATCGAAGTCCAGGTTCTCGGCGTTCGCGCCGGTATCCATCGAGGACGCCGCGCCGCCGCCCAGGCCGATCAGCATGCCGGGGCCGCCGAGGTGGATCACCAGCGCGCCGACCGGCAGGTCATGCTTGTGCGTGTGCTCGGCCTTGATGTTGCCGACGCCGCCCGCCAGCATGATGGGCTTGTGGTAGCCGCGCATCTCGCCGCTGACGTTCTCTTCGAAGGTGCGGAAATAGCCCGCCAGGTTGGGGCGGCCGAATTCGTTGTTGAATGCCGCGCTGCCGATCGGGCCGTCCAGCATGATCTGCAGGGCAGTGACGATGCGGGAGGGCTTGCCGTAGTTGCCTTCCCAAGGCTGTGCATAGCCGGGGATGTTCAGGTTCGAGACGGAGAAGCCGCTCAGGCCGGCCTTGGGCTTGGAGCCGGAACCTGTCGCGCCCTCGTCGCGGATCTCGCCGCCGGAGCCGGTGGCCGCGCCCGCGAACGGCGCGATGGCCGTCGGGTGGTTGTGGGTCTCGACCTTCATCAGCGTGTGGGTCAGCTCCTCGCTGAACGCGTAGCCGCCGCCCTCGCGCGGGTAGAAGCGATCGATGCGCGCGCCCTCGATGATGGAGGAGTTGTCGGAATAAGCCACCACCGTGCCCTGCGGGCTGACCTTGTGGGTGTTGCGGATCATGCCGAACAGCGACATGTCCTGCGGCTCGCCGTCGATCACCCAGTCCGCGTTGAAGATCTTGTGGCGGCAGTGCTCGGAGTTTGCCTGCGCGAACATCATCAGCTCGACGTCGGTCGGGTTGCGCTCCAGCTTCTTGAAGTTCTCGACCAGGTAGTCGATCTCGTCGGCGGACAGCGCCAAGCCCATCTCACGGTTGGCCTTCTCCAGCGCCTTGCGGCCGCCCTTCAGCACGTCCACGGTCTCGAGGGGCTGCGACTTGCCGTGCTGGAAGATCTTCTCGGCGGCACCTTCGACTTTGGCCAGCACGGTCTCGGTCATGCGGTCGTGCAGCAGCGGCAGCACCGCGGCCAGCTCGGCCTGGCTCAGCGCCTTGCCGCCCTTGGTCGAGAGGTAATACACCACGCCGCGCTCGATGCGCTGCACGTCGGACAAACCGCAATGCTGCGCGATGTCAGTAGCCTTGGTGGACCACGGCGAGATGGTGCCGAGGCGCGGGATCACCAACAGGCGCTGGTATTTCTTCGCGTTGGCAGGCTCGCCCGCCGACTTGTCGAGGCCGAGTACCTTGCCCAGCAGCTTGGATTGCGCCTGGCTCAGGGTCTTGCTCTTGAGCGCGCTGAAGTAGCAGTGGCGCGTGTCGGCGATGGCGACGCCGGGAGCGGCGGCATTCAGCGCGTTGCGCAGTTTTTCGAGACGGAAAGCGGAGAGTGCGGATTTGCCGTAGGAGGTCTGGTACATAGATGTGACAGTGCGATTTAATGGCGAGGCGCGATTATACTATGCCCCCTCACACACAGCACTGAACCAGAAATGAGCACACGCATCCCCGCCCTCACCTCCCGGCAAGTCATGTCCAGCTTCCCGAAACGCCAGAAAGACAGCCACAAGGGCCAGTTCGGCATCGTCGCGGTGATCGGCGGTGCCTCCGGCATGGTCGGCGCGCCGCTGATGGCGGCCCGCGCCGCGCTCAAGCTGGGCGCGGGTTGCGTACATGTGGGGCTGCTTGCGGAGAACGCGCCTGTGGTCGATCCGATGCAGCCCGAGCTGATGCTGCACAAGGCCTCCGACCTGATTCGCCTTGTCCCTCTCCCCAACCCTCTCCCGAAATCGGGAGAGGGAGCAAACGTAAAAAACAATTTTGATGTCCTTGCCATCGGCTGCGGCCTGGGGCGCGACCTGGCTGCACAGAAGCTGCTGCATGACGCAATGAACACGGACGCCGCGCTGGTGCTGGATGCCGACGCGTTGAACATCCTCGCGCAGCGCCCCGACTTGCGCACGACGCTGCTTGGACGCAAGGCCGCGACCGTCATCACCCCGCACCCCGGCGAGGCCGCGCGCCTGCTGGGCTGCGAGATCGACGAGGTGCAGGCCGACCGCGCCGCGGCGGTGCAGCAACTCGCGAAGAAGTTCGGTGCCACCGTGGTGCTGAAAGGCGCAGATAGCCTGTGCGCCACGCGCGACGGCAAGCTGCACGTCAACCAGACCGGCAACCCCGGCATGAGCGCGCCCGGCATGGGCGACGTTCTGACCGGCATGATCGCCGCCTTCATCGCCCAAGGCATGAGCGCGGACAACGCGCTGCTGCTGGCCGTGCACCTGCACGGCGCGGCGGGCGACGAATTGGCGAAACAGGTCGCGACGATAGGCATGAGCGCGACCGAGGTAACCGAGTGGGCGCGCTGGCTGCTCAATCAGTGGGCAATCCTATAACCCCAAAACCTGTCGCGTGCAGGGCACGCTCCTACAGAGGGAGGTGGCATAGAAATG
>DASTGP010000100.1:0-14863 GCA_035605585.1 Gallionella sp.
CGAGGCCGATGACGAAGGCAAGCTGGGCCAGCTGCGCCGCGCCGATCTCCGCCTGCGTGCCCTGCGCGGCGAGCCACCAGAAACCGAAGATGGACAGCACCTGAACGACGCCGAACAGCCACAGCGCGCGGTTGATGCCGATCTTGAGCATCCAGATACCACCCAGCAGCGCACCGATCACGGCAGGCCACAGGCCGGCATTCTTCGCGATCAGGCCGATCTGCGACTTGCTGAAACCCATGTCGAGATAGAACGGCGTGGCCAGCGCGGTGCACAGGCTGTCGCCGAGCTTGTAGAAGAACAGGAAGGCGAGCACCAGAAGCGCGCCTTGCACGCCCTGACGCCCGATGAATTCGCGGAACGGTTCGACCACCGCATCGCGCAGCGTCTTGGGCGTGTTGGCCGCGACCGGCTCCTTCACCAGCAGCACCATCGCCATGCCGGGTAGCATGAACAACGCGGTGATGAGGAACACCATGTCCCACGGCAGGTGGTCGGCGAGGATCAGCGACAGCGATCCCGGCACGAGCCCGGCGATGCGGTAAGCGTTGACGTGCACCGAGTTGCCCAGCCCGAGTTCGGCGTCGGACAGCAGCTCGCGGCGGTAGGCGTCAAGCGCGATGTCCAGCGTGGCCGAGAGCAGCGCAAGCAGCGTGCAGAACAGCACGATGGTGCCCAGATCGTCTTGGGGAGAGAAGCCGCCCAGCGTGGCGACCACCACCAGCAATGCCACCTGCGTCAGCAGCATCCAGCCGCGCCGCCGCCCCAGCACGGGGACGACGTAACGGTCGAGCAGCGGCGACCAGATGAACTTCCAGGTGTAGGGGAACTGGATCAGCGCGAACGCGCCGATCACCTTGAGATCGACATGCTCGGTGCGCAGCCACGCGGGAACGAGGTTGAGCAGAAGATACAGCGGCAAACCGGAGGCGAAACCGGTGAACACGCAGATCAGCATGCGGCGGGTGAAGAGTTGTTGCCAGACGGTCATGTTCCTTCCCTCTCCCCTAACCCCTCTCCCGCATGCGGGAGAGGGGAAGGATAAATCGCGAACAAGGGAGAAAAATCACTCCCCTCTCCCGCGTGCGGGAGAGGGGCCGGGGGAGAGGGTTCACGGAATCACACCCCACGCTGGAAGCGGTACACCGCGGTGCTGCCGAACAGGTTGGGCAGCAGGCTCACTTCGTGCTCGCCCGTCATCACGCGGCGGTCGAGGATGGCGACGTTTTGCGCGCAGCAGAAGGCCTCGAAGTCGTCCAGGGTGCACAGGTGCACGTTGGGCGTGTCGTACCACTGGTAGGGCAGCTCCTTCGACACCGGCATATGGCCGCCGAAGATGCTGAAGCGGTTCTTCCAGTAGCCGAAGTTGGGAAAGCTGACGATGCCCTCGCGCCCGACGCGCAACATCTCCCGGACCAGCAGTTCGGTGCGGCGCGTAGCCTGCAGCGTCTGCGACAGGATCACGAAGTCGAACGCGCCGCTCTCGAATTCGGCGAGCCCCGCTTCCAGGTCGTTCTGGATCACGTTCACGCCGTTGGCGATGCACGACACGATGTCGAGATCGCTGATCTCCACGCCGTAGCCGCGCACCGCACGGGCCTCCCTGAGGTAGCGCAGCAGGCTGCCGTCGCCGCAGCCGAGGTCGAGCACCGACGCGCCCTGGGATATCCACGACGCGATGGCGGCGAAGTCGGGGCGCTCGGTGGTGATTCGGGTCGCTAACTTATTCATACCGACGCCTCCTTTGCATGCATCAAACCATTCAACAATCCGCGGCTTCGGCGTCCGGCGGCAATCGCGGACGGTCGCATCCCCGCGTAACGGGGCCCCTGCTTCCTGCTCATACCGCCAACTCCTTTGCGACGTTATCGAGATAGGCGCGCATCACGTCGAAGTATTGGGTGTGCTGCATCAGGAAGGAGTCATGGCCGTGCGTCGAGGTGATCTCGGCATAGCTGACGTTGCGCCGGTTGTGCAGCAGCGCCTTGACGATCTCGCGCGAACGCTGGGGCGAGAAGCGCCAGTCGCTGGAGAACGAGACCACGAGGAAATCCGCCTTGATAGTCGCAAAGGCGCGCGCAAGATCGTCACCCGCCTCGCGCGCCGGATCGAAGTAGTCGAGCGCCTTGGTCATCAACAGATAGGTGTTGGCATCGAAATAGGCCGCGAACTTGTCGCCCTGATAACGCAGGTAGGACTCGACCTCGAACTCGACATCGTAGCCGTACTTGTATTCGCCCGAGCGCAGGCCACGGCCGAACTTGCCCGCCATCGCATCGTCGGAAAGATAGGTGATGTGGCCCAGCATGCGCGCCAGCCGCAGACCGCGCGTCGGCACCACGCCGTGCTGGTAGAAATCGCCACCGTGGAAATCGGGGTCGGTGAGGATGGCGTTGCGCGCCACGTCGTTGAACGCGATGTTCTCGGTGGTCAGGCGCGGCGCGGTGGCGATGGCGAGCACATGGCGCACGCGCTCCGGGAAGGCTATCGCCCACTGCATCGCCTGCATGCCGCCGAGGCTGCCGCCGACCACCGCGGCGAACTGCTTGATGCCGAGCAGGTCGGCCAGCCGCGCCTGCGACTCCACCCAGTCCTCCACCGTGACCACGGGAAAAGAGGAGCCGTAAGGCTTGCCCGTCTGTGGATCGATGGAGGAAGGCCCGGTCGAGCCGTGGCAGCCGCCGAGATTGTTCAGCCCGACGACGAAGAACCTGTCGGTGTCGATGGGCTTGCCCGGCCCGATCATGTTGTCCCACCAGCCGACGTTCTTGGGCTGGTCTGCGTAAGTGCCCGCGACGTGATGATGGCCGGACAGGGCGTGGCAGATCAGGATGGCGTTGGATTTGTCGGCGTTCAGCGTGCCGTAGGTCTCGTACACCAGTTCGTAGCGCGGCAACACCGCGCCGCTCCTGAAGGTGAGCGGGGTGTCGAATTGCGCGCGTTGCGCGGTCACGATGCCGATGCTGTTCGATTCGTTCAAAGCTATCCCCAAAAACAAAACCCGTTCAGCTTGCGCCAAAACGGGTTGCCTCGCTTTAGCTGGAATGTTTTAAGTGCCCCGCAAGCTGATGTCAAATCGGCACTGAATGACGCGAAGTTTCCCGTTTTTGCGCGTAGCTGTCAATCCGCACTAGGCATTGAGGCGATCGAGCAGTTCGCGGATGCGCATCGGGTCGTCGGCGCGCAGGATCTTCTGCGTCAGCGCGGCGATCTCCGGCAGGCTGGTCGTGAGCACGCGCTGTTTGACGTTCGGCACCTGCGCCGAGAACATCGAGAACTGGCGCAGGCCGAAGCCCAGCAGCAGGCGCGTATACGGCAACTCGCCGGCCATCTCGCCGCACACCGAGATGGGCACGCCGAGCTTGTTGGCCGTGCCGATCACCTGCGCCATCAGATGCAGCACGGCGGGATGCAGCGGATCGTAGAGGTGCGCGACCTCCTCGTCGGTTCGGTCGATCGCCAGCGTGTACTGGATCAGGTCGTTGGTGCCGATGGACAGGAAGTCCAGCTTCTTGGCGAACGCGTTCAGCGCCAGCGCCGCGGCGGGAATCTCGATCATGCCGCCGATCTTGACCTCGCGGTCGTAGGGTATGCCTTCGGCATCCAGGCTCCGTTTGGTCGCATCGATGAACTGCAGCGTCTGATTGATCTCCGACACGCTGGACAGCATCGGGATGAGGATCTTGACGTTGCCGTAGTGCGTGGCGCGCAGCAGGGCGCGCAACTGGGTGCGGAACAGTTGCGGCTCGGCCAGGCACAAACGGATCGCGCGCAACCCGAGGGCCGGATTGCTGGCGACGCGCTCCGCCCCCTTGAGCTGCTTGTCGGCGCCGAGGTCGAAGGTGCGGATGGTGACCGGCTGGCCGTCCATGCCCTCGGCGGCGGCGCGGTAGGCCAGGAACTGCTCTTCCTCGCCGGGCAGGTCGTCGCGGTTGAGGAACAGGAACTCGCTGCGGAACAGGCCCACCCCAGTTGCACCGTTCTCCTTCGCGTCGGCGATGTCCCCCGGCTTCTCGATGTTGGCGTGCAGTTCGACGACGGTGCCGTCCAGCGTGTTGGCGCGCGCCGTGCGCAGCCGCTTGAGCTTCTTGCGCTCCAGCTCCCACACGCTCTGTCGCAACTTGTACTCGGCGACGACGGCCTTGTCCGGATTGACGATCAGCACGCCCTGCTCGCCGTCGAGGATCAGCAGGTCGTCCTCGCGGATCAGTTCGCGCGCGTGGTGCAGGCCGACCACGCAGGGCGTGCTGAGGCTGCGCGCGACGATGGCCGTATGCGAGGTCGCGCCGCCGACATCGGTGACGAATGCGGCGTACTGCTGCGGCTTGAACTGGATCAGGTCGGCGGGACTCAGGTCGTGAGCCACCAGGATGGTCTCGACATCGTGGCGCACCGGCGGCGGCTGGTGGCCCGGCTGGCCGGTGAGCTGCTTGAGCAGGCGCTCGGCCACCTGTTTCACGTCGGTCTGCCGCTCGCGCAGGTAGGCATCCTCGAATTCGTCGAACTGCGCGATCAGCGCCTCCATCTGCACCTTGAGCGCCCACTCGGCATTGCAGTGCTCGCGCTCGATCATCTCGCGCGGCGCGACGCTCAGTTGCGGGTCTGCCAGGATCATCTGGTGCAACTCGAGGAAGGTATCGAACTCGGCAGCGGCCAGGCTGGGGCGATGGCTGCGCAAGCCGGTGAACTCCCGGTGCACGGCCTCCAGCGCAGCATTGAAGCGCGCCACCTCGCCGGCGACGAACTGTTTCGGCAGCGTGTAGTGCGCCACCTCGAGCGAAGTGTGCGACACCAGATGCGCATGGCCGATGGCGATGCCGCTGGAGACAGCGATGCCGTGTATGGTGAAACTCATAGACACCTCGGCAAATCTGCTGCGCGGGCCGATCGCTGCGTTGCGCGGTACTCGCTTCCTCGCCTACCCATAAGGTATGTCTCGTCGCTCCGTTCCGTGCGCCTTGCACTCGGCCCGCTCGCTACGATTTTCCGTGGTGTCTGCATCGAATTACTCGCCTTCTCCGAAGTAGTCATTGATGAGAGCCAGCAATGCCTGCATCGCCTCGCTCTCGTCCGGGCCGTTGGTCTCGATGGTGACCGTCGTGCCTTTTGCCGCGGCGAGCATCATCACGCCCATGATGCTCTTCGCGTTGACGCGGCGGCCGTTGCGCGACAGCATGACCTCGCTCTTGAACTTCGAGGCCGTCTGGGTCATTTTTGCCGAGGCGCGCGCGTGCAGGCCGAGTTTGTTGATGATGAGTGCGTCCTGTTGTTGCATCCTAATCCTTCATGTAAACGATACATTCACGCCCGCCCTCGAGGGCGATACGCGCCAGTTCCGGCATGGTCTTGTTGGGATAGCACACCACGCGCAGCAGCATGGGGAGGTTCACCCCGGCCACGCCCATCACATGCTCGGAATGGCACAGCTGCCGCCCGACATTGCTCGGCGTGGCACCGAATATGTCGGCGAGGATCAGCACCCCGCCGCCGCTATCGAGCTGCTTGATGAGCGCTTGGCCTTCTTCCAGCTTCTTTTGCGGATCATCCTCGGCATAGACCGACAATACCTTGAGATTGTGCGGCACCTCGCCCAACACATGTTTGACGCAGTCCACCAGGCTCTCGCCCAGGGCGTTGTGCGCCACCACCAGAATTCCGACCACTTATATTCTCCCTGTCCAATACGCCCATGCCGACACGGCGACCAGCGTAACCAGCCAGCCGTAGCGCAGAAACCAGCGCACCACCCTGGCCTTCTCCTCGTCGGCCCGCTGCTCCTCGGCCACGATCTTGCCGATCTTGCGCAACGCGTGGATGCCCACCGCACGGCGCACCTTGTGTTCGACGATCTCCTTTTCCGGCCCGCTCACGGCAGCACCTCCGCCCGCATGTTCTTGTCGGCGAATTCTAGCCGTTTCTGCAGCGCGGCTGTGAGATGGATGCCGCCTTGCGCATCCACCAACATCGCCTCGGGCAGGTCCATCTTCCGGGCTTCGGCGCGCCAGCCGCTCGCGCCGGAAAGGAACAGCGGCTTGGATGAGGCATCGGAGAGCACCCCGGCGTGCGGCCCGTGTGTCAGGATCGTCACCTCCTGCACGCCCTGCATCGGATAGCCGCTGCGCGGGTCGATCAGGTGGCAATAGCGTTTCCCGTCCAGCTCGAAGTAGCGCTGGTAATCGCCGGAAGTGCCGATCGCCTCGCCGTCATGCAGCTCCAGCGAGGCCAGCGCACCGGACTTGCGCGGATGCTGGATGCCGACGCGCCACGGCCGCCTGCCGTGCTGCCCGAGCGCGAGGATGTTGCCGCCAATGTTGACCAGCGCATTGCGGATGCCGCGCGCGCGCAGCAGCGCGGCGGCGCGGTCCAGCGCATAACCCTTGGCATAGCCGCCGAGGTCGAGGCGCACTGCGGGATTTCGGCTCCAGGCCTTGCCCTGTTCGATGACGATGTCGCTCATCTGCGGATTCGCCCTCACCAGCGCCGCAATCTTCTCCTTGTCCGGCAGCACCGGCTTGAACTCGTCGGCCTGGAACCCCCATGCCTCGATCAGTCCGCCGATGGCCGGGTTGAACAGCCCGCCGGACTGCGCCGAGAGCCGCGCCGCATCCTGCAGCATGGCGGCCAGCTCCGGCGAGACGGCCTTGCGCTCGCCCTTGGCGAACGCCGCGTTCAGCTCGCTCAGTTCGCTTGGCTGCCAGGCGTGCAGCATGTTGTGCAGGCGCTGGAATTCGCGCATCACGTCGCCCACCGCGGCGCGCGCCTTGGCCTCGTCCTCGCCGTAGATGCTGACGTCCACCAGCGTGCCGAACACATAGCCCTGCTCCTGGTAGAACGGCTCCTTGCCGCAAGCGGTGAGCAGCAGGGCCATCAGCAACAGAAGGAGGCGAAGGATCATTCGGCGTTGTTCTCTTCCAGTTCCAGCGAGGCCGCCAGCAATGCGAGGCGTGCCACCACGCCGTAGGCATAGAAACGGTTGGGCATGTCGTCCGGGTTGCAGGCGGGATTGGGCAGGGTGCAGCAGGTCTCGAATGCCAGCGGCTCGAAGGACATTCCCGGCGCATTGAGGTTTTCGTCGACGCCGCGGCCGGTGTGCACGCGGTAGAAGCCGCCGACCACGTAGCGGTCGATCATGTACACCACCGGCTCGGCCACGGCGTCGTTGATGTGCTCGAAGGTGTACACGCCCTCCTGCACCAGCACGTCGTGGACCTGCAGTCCTTCCTTGATCACGGCCATCTTGTTGCGCTGACGCCGGTTGAGGCCGGTGATCTCGCTGGCGTCCTTCACCGTCATGATGCCCATGCCGTAGGTACCCGCGTCGGCCTTGGCGATGACGAAGGGATCGTGCTTCACGCCGTACTCGGCGTATTTCGCGCGCATCTTCTGCAGCACGCCGTCCACCTGCGCGGCGAGGCACTCTTCGCCCACGCGCTCCTGGAAATTGATCTGGTGGCAGACCGCGAAATAGGGGTTGATCAGCCACGGGTCGATGCCGAGCAGGGCGGCGAATTCGTTCGCCACGCGGTCGTAGGCCGCGAAGTGGCCGGACTTGCGCCGCGCATACCAGCCGGCCGACAGCGGCGGGAACACCGATTGTTCGAGGTTTTGCAGGATGGGCGGCACGCCGGCCGACAGGTCGTTGTTGAGCAGCACCACGCAGGGGTCGAAGCCTTCCACCGTCAGGCGGTTGCCGATGCGCACCAAGGGCTCCAGCGTCAGCGAGCCGCCGTTGGGCAGCGCGATCTCGGTCGCCTGCGTGATCTCCGGCAACAGGCTGCCGACGCGCACGCGCATGCCGGCCTGCTTGATAATGGTGACGAGCTGGGCCACGTTCTGCAGGTAGAACTGGTTGCGCGTGTGGTTCTCGGGAATCAGCAGCACGCCGCGCGCTTCGGGGCAGATCTTCTCCACCGCGGTCTGCATCGCCAGCACGCACAGCGGCAGGAAGTCCGGATTGAGGTTGTTGAAGCCGCCGGGGAACAGATTGGTATCCACCGGCGCAAGCTTGAAGCCGCTGTTGCGCAGATCCACCGAGGCATAGAACGGCGGCGTATGCTCCAGCCATTTGGTACGGAACCAGTGTTCGATGACCGGCTGCGCATTGAGGAAGGTGCATTCCAGATCGCGCAGGGGGCCGGTGAGTGCGGTGGTGAGATGAGGAACCATGGGCGTGCTTACAAAGTAGGAGGTAAGCATTCTAGCCGATAGGCCGAGAGGAGATGAACCGGGGCTGTTGCCTCCGGCCAGGCTAGGCTAGCGCGGCATCGCCCAGCGGGCGACCGCGCTAGGAAGTGAACTGGATCATGCGGCTGTTCAGTATCCGGGCCAGGACGCTTTTCCCGTCGCCCTTGAAGCCCTCGAAACTCAAGCCGACGCGAAACAGGTTTTGTCCGGAATCCAGGATGGTGCTGGTCATGCGGCACTTGATTTCGATGATGGTTTCCTTGAGCCCGGCATTCAGCGGCGGGACGGCGAGCAACATGGTCACCGTTTCGACCCGGAAAATATTGTGGTGGATAAACACGGTCGCTCCGCCCATGGACAAATCCGCCGTGTGGCCGTGGAAAATTTCGTTCTTGCCCATGTTTTCATGGATGATGGCCATGCGCCAGCGGCACAATCGGCGCATATGTGTACGCTTGTCGTCGTCCAGGGAGGCCGCGACGGGAGCGGCGGTTTGCATTTCCCTTCCCTGCGCACGCCCGGCGGCGGCCGGTTTGTTCCGTGCTTGCAGCCAGTCTTCGTATCCACCGGCATATTCCAGCAACTTGCCATTCCCCTCAAAAACAAACAGCTGGGTCGCTACGTTGTCGAGCATGGCGCGGTCGTTGCTGACCAGAAAGGCTGTCCCGGTGTACTCCGCCAGCAAGTCGTCCAGCATCTCCTGGGTTTCGATGTCGAGCCCC
Organism: Gallionella sp.; assembly: GCA_035605585.1. Classification (GTDB taxonomy): domain Bacteria; phylum Pseudomonadota; class Gammaproteobacteria; order Burkholderiales; family Gallionellaceae; genus Gallionella. The sequence continues at coordinate 8,907 of DASTGP010000100.1, forward strand.
GCGCTGGGTTCGGTCAGCACCATCACATCGGAGGGCTGGCTGAACAGCAGCGCCACCATCAAGCGGCTCCGCTCGCCGCCGGTGAGCTGTTTTACCTGCGCCTGCGCCCGCTCCGGCGAAAACAGGAAATCGCCGAGATATTCGAGCACTCCATTCGGTCCGGCGCCGTATTCGAGGCGATCCCCTTGCCGCCGGATGGTGTCGAGCACCGTGGACTCGTCGTCCAGCCTGCTGCGCAACTGGTCGGAAAACACCACCCTGAGTCCGGCCCCGAGTTTGACGTGACCGCTGTCGGGCGAAACATTGCTGAACAGGATTTTGAGCAAGGCATTCTTGCCCGGCCCCCTGCTGCCGAACAGGCCGATCTTGTCCCCGCGCTCAATACGGCAGGAGAAGCCGTCGATGATTTTCCGCGTGCCGAATCTCTTGACGATACGGTTTGTTTCCACGACGGCCCCGCCGGCTTGATCGCCCTTCGTGCCACCGCCCAGACGTTCTTGCCTGGCATCGCGTTCCTGCCGCAATTGCTGCAGCTTCCGCGCGCGCCCCTGAAAACGGGCATGCCGCGCCTTGGCCCTACGGTGTTCCCACCCTCCCTGCGGCTCGGCATTCGCGGCGGCAGCTTCCTTCACCTGCTGCTCCTTGATGCGCAAGTAGTCCGAAAAATTGCCGGGAAAACTTGCCAGTTTTCCCGCATGCAACTCGACGACGCGGGTAATGACGCTATCGAGAAGCCGGCGGTCGTGACTGACCAGCACCACACTGCCGCCATAGGATTTGAGCAATTTTTCCAGCCACCGGATGGCAGGCAAATCGAGCTGGCCGGTCGGTTCGTCCAGGATCAGCACATCGGGCTGGGTCACCAGCGCCCGGGCCAGCGCCACTCGCTGGCGCGCCCCGGCGGGAATATCTGCGATGCGGGCGTCGGCATCCAGGCCCAGCAACTCCATCGCCGTCTCGATCCGTTCGAGAATCGCCCACCCATCCCCCGACTGGAGCTGGAGTTGCAACGGATGCATGGCTTCGATCAATTCGTCGAAATCGGCATCCGGCGACGCAAGCTGCTGCGTCAGCTTGTGATAATCGGTAATCAGCCGATGCAATGGTCCGGTATGGCGGACAACCTCGTCGAATATGCTCGCACCCGCCTCGAACTCCGGTTCCAGCTGTGCATAACAGACGCGGATGCCGGGCGCATGCCAAACGGTTCCACCATCCAGCACGGCCTGTCCGGCCAAAGCCCTCAACAGGCCGCTCTTGCCGCTGCCGTTGCGCCCCAACAGCCCGACGCGCTCCCCCTTGCAGAGCTGGAAATCGACGCCGTCGAGCAACGGCGTGCCGCCGTGAGTCAACGTTGCACTATCAAGCTTTAGATAGACCATCATTTGCCGTTCGTGTGTTTGGCGCATGCCTTGAACGCCGCTACCGTTCGCTATCCTTAAACACCATCTCTTCGGTGTCGCGATTCATCACGATGATGCTGATGCGCCGGTTCTTCGCGTCGTACGGGTCGTCCGGATTGAACAGCGCGGAGTCGGACAGGCCGACGACCCGCAATATCTTGTCCTGGTCCATCCCGCCCTGGGCCAGCTCGCGGCGCGAGGCGTTGGCCCGGTCCGCCGAAAGCTCCCAGTTGCTGTAGCCTTTGCTGCCGCCCTGGTAGGGAGTGGCATCGGTGTGGCCGGACAGGCCGATCTTGTTGGGCACCTCGTTGAGGATCTTGCCGATCGCATGCAGGATCTCCGCGGTATACGGCTGCAGCACGGCGCTGCCCTTTTCGAACATGGGGCGGTTCTGTTCGTCGACGATCTGGACACGCAAGCCTTCGGTGGTCAGGTCGATCAGCAACTGGTTCTTGTACTGCCGCAATTGCAGATCGGCGTCGATGACCTGCTCCAACTGGCGCTTCAACAGTTCGAGTCGCTGCAATTCCTGGCGGCGCAGCAAGTCCCTGGCGCTCACCGGGTCGATCTGCCGTGCGGGCGGGAGCGCCCCGTCCCTGGCCGCCCCCTCCTTCATCATCGGATTCGGCCCCTCCCCGCCAATGATCACACTGCGGGTCGCCGTCTTGTTCTGTCCCTCGCTCAGCACCAGGGACAGGGGCGTCTTGAAGTAATCGGAAATGCCTTTCAGCTCGGAGGACGGCACCGAGGACGTCAGCCACATCAGCAGGAAGAACGCCATCAGCGCAGTCACGAAATCCGCATAGGCGATTTTCCACGCGCCGTGCTGCCGGGCACGCACCCTCTTCCGTATCCTCTTGACGATGATCGGGCGCTTGATCGGTTTGCTCTTGGAGCGCGAAATTGCCATAACACCTTACGGTTGAAGTTATGCAAAGATTCCGGGCGCCCGAGGATGGAATGTAGATCAACTGGCGGCCCCGCTGGCACTCGACTGTCGTCGAATAGGAAATTCCCTTAGCCCGGAAGCTTTGCGTCCCCGCCTTTCGGCGGGTTTGCCCTTGCAGGCGTTGAAAGGGGCGCCGCCCCTCTCAACGTCATTTGTGCTGCTTTAACTCTGTTTCTGCATCAAGCCTGCGGTGGAGCCAGCCTGTTCAGGATGCTCATGTAAGTGCTGTATTTCTTGTTGGCCGGATTGATCTTCCTCACCCGCTCCAGCAGTTCCCTGGCCTCGACGATCAGGCTGTCGTCCTTGCCCTTCTTCGACATCAGCCCGATCATCATGCCGCACAGATTGGTGATCATGAGGTCGTTGTTCGGAAGGTTCTGCAGCGCCTGGCGCATGAGCTTGATGCCTTCCTCGAACTTCCCTTCGTTGGCGAGGATCACGCCCTGGTTGTTGATGTTGACGACTTCCTGCGAGGACTTCTTGATCAGCTCGCCACCTTCCTCGCCCATGCCCGCATCCTCGAATGCGGTCGCGACCATCTTGATGAGGCCGGCGTTTTCATGGTTGTTCTTGACCACGTTCGCGAGCAGGCTGCAGGCCTGGTCTTTCTTCCCGAGCTTGAACAATGCGCTCGCCATGTCCATCGTGGTGGCCGCGCTGACGCCTGCAGGCTGGCTGCGTATCAGTTCCTCGGCTGCCGCGAGCGCCTCCTCGGCCCGTTCCGGGTCCCCCATCTTCTGGTAGGCCATGCCCTCGACCACCGCCGCTTGCAGCGCGGCCTCGGGATCGCCCTTGAACTCGTCACGCGTGCGGTCCAGCACCTTCAGCGCCTCTTCGGGGTCGTCCTTGGCGGTCAGCACCTTGGCCAGTCCCGCGTACGTGCTCGAGCTCTTGTGTACGGAATACTGCCCGATCTTGATCGCCTTCTCATACGAGGCCTGGGCCAGGTCGAGTGCGCCGTTCTTGTACGCCGCATCCGCCAGGTTCTTCTGCCGGGCGACCGCATTGGGAGAAAGCTCCATGGCCTTGGCCAGCACATTCTGCGCCTGCTCCAGGTCGCCCATGGCATCGAGGGTCTTCGACAGCCAGTCCGCGGCTTCGAGGTACATCTTGTTTTCCTCGAGCACCTCCTGGAATATTTCCTTGGCCCGGCCAAAATCCTTGATCAGGAAATGCACCTTGCCCAGGCCGGTCTTTGCCCAGGGCATGCTGCGCACGGCGAGGATGCTTTCGAAGTAGGCCTTGGCCGCATCGAAATCGCCGGTCGTCACCAGAAGGTCGCTCTTGATGCGCTGAATCTCCTGGGTGCTCGACGTGTGCTTCTTGAGCTGTTCGTCGCACAAGGCGATCGCACGCATGTAGTCTTTCGCCTTGACCGCCTTCTCGATGGGCTCCAGCGATTGCTTCTTCTCGATCAGCTTGTTGAGCCGCGTCTCGAGCATGGCCTCGGTGATCGGCTTCAGCAGGTAGTCGTCGGGCCGGGTTTCCGCCGCGCCCATGAACATGTCCATGGTCTTTTCCGCCGTGACCATCACCCAGATGGTGGAATAGCCGATGTAATTCTTGTGCTTGGCCTCTTCGAGGATCTGCTGCCCGTTCTGCCCGGGCCCGAGACTGTAGTCGCAGATCACGATGTCGTATTTCTTCGTCGCCAACAGCCCGAGTGCCTCTTTCGCATGCGCGGCACTGTCTACGCTGGTCACTTCCATCGATTTGAGGAAGCCCATCAGCATGGAGCGCATGCTCTGGAAATCGTCGATGACCAGCGCGGTCGCCTGTTTCAATAATATTGCCATGATTCTTTTCTTAAAGTGTATGGAGCGCGGGCTATGGGAGCGTCAGCACGAAGCAGCCGCCGCCGTAGGCACCGCCGTTCTCGATGGACAGCGCTCCCTGCTTCCCGGCATTCTTGTGCATCCCGGCCACCCGCGATGAAAAATAGAAGCCCAGACCCGTGCTGCCGCTGGAAAAGCTGATGCCCTTGTTCGACGCGACGTTCTCCTGCAACAGGCTCTGCGGGTAACCCCTGCCGTTGTCCTCCACACGCACCTCCAGCATGCCGTCGCGGATCTGCGCCGCGACGCGAATCTTGTCGGTAGTGTAGTTGTAGGCATTGTTGAGCGCATTGACCAGGACGCCGCTCACCAAGTCGCGGTCGAAATACCAGTAGCAGTCCTCGTCGCAATCCACCGAGACGGTGATCCCCTTGAAACCCATGATGGACTGGTTCTGCAGCACCACTTCATCCAGCACCTCCTTGACCGATTGCTCCGCGATATCCATCGGGTAGATGGACTTGCCCAGCTTGTAGAGGCTCAGGATCTGGATCAGGTTCACGTTCATCCGGTTGGCCTCGTAGATCGTGTGCCCGAGCTGGCCTAGCATCGACCCGTCGACCTTATCCCGGCACTCGCCCATCAGCTCCTCCAGAAAGCCGATCTGGATGTTCAGGGAGTTCTTCATGTCGTGGATCGACGAAGCGATAAAGTCGGAGAAATCGATGTCTTCCTGATTCATGCGGCATCCTTTTAATCGTGCATATTTTAAGCGGCCTGTTAGCCGGGTGCGGCGCAAAGAAACGGGGGGTGACGCGAAGGTGTAGGATGCCCTGGCAACCCCGCTGGCACTCGACGGCTGTCGAATAGGAATATCCCTTAGCCCGGAAGCTTTGCGCCCCCGTCTTTCAGCGGGTTTGCCCTTGCAGGCGCTGATGTTCAAACCAACGATTGCGGGCGCACTGTAACGGAATTTCTTCATACGCGTCAAACAGTTTGGCAGGCCAAGACCGGCCGCCGTTTAGTCGGCAAGATGGGCTGGTGGTAGAATGCGCGCCTTATTTTGTTAGGCACACCATGTTATCTACCGCAAACATCACCATGCAGTTCGGGGCTAAGCCCCTGTTTGAAAACGTTTCCGTCAAGTTTGGCGACGGCAACCGCTACGGCCTGATCGGCGCGAACGGTTGCGGCAAGTCCACTTTCATGAAGATCCTCGGCCGCGACCTGGAGCAGACCTCGGGCGAGGTCATGCTCGACAAGGGTGAGCGCCTCGGCAAGCTGCGCCAGGACCAGTTCGCCTACGAGGACATGCGCGTGCTGGACGTGGTGATGATGGGTCATGCGGAGATGTGGGAAGCGATGTCGGAACGCGACGCGATCTACGCGAACCCGGATGCGACCGAAGAGGATTACATGCGCGCCGCCGACCTGGAGGCCGCGTTCGCCGAATTCGACGGCTACACGGCCGAGCCGCGCGCGGGCGAACTGCTGCTGGGCGTGGGCATCCCCATCGAGCTGCACAACGGCCCGATGCGCGAAGTGGCCCCCGGCTTCAAGCTGCGCGTGCTGCTGGCGCAGGCGCTGTTCTCCAACCCGGACATCCTGCTGCTGGACGAACCGACCAACAACCTGGACATCAACACCATCCGCTGGCTGGAAGACGTGCTCAACGCGCGCAACTGCACCATGGTCATCATCTCGCACGACCGCCACTTCCTGAACAGCGTGTGCACCCACATGGCCGACCTGGACTTCGGCAAGATCACCATCTATCCAGGCAACTACAACGACTACATGCTGGCTTCGACGCAGGCGCGCGAACAGCAG
>DASTGP010000132.1:0-4659 GCA_035605585.1 Gallionella sp.
CGGCTGCTGCTCCGGCTGTTGAAGCAGCATCCGCTCCTGCTGCTGAAGCTGCATCCGCTCCGGCTGCTGCTGAAGCTGCTCCTGCTGCTGCAAAGTAAGCAACTAGCCTTACAGGCAACAAAAAAGCCGGCGCAAGTCGGCTTTTTTTATTTTCATCGCATCAACTTCTCAGTCGATTTCGCGCCAGGCGAATCCCTCCTCCTGCGTCGCCACTCCGACCCAGTCCGACTCACATCCCAGCACCTCGCATAATGCCTGCACTGCAAGTTGAGGCATGTTGTTCCGGCTGCTCAGGTGTGCCGCAACCAGGTGCTGCAAGCGACTCACGTCGAGCCGCCTGAGAACGTAAGCCGCCTCGCTGTTGCTGAGGTGGCCGAAGCGGCCGCCGACGCGCTGCTTGAGGCTGTACGGATAATTCCCGTTCCTCAGCATGTCGCTGTCGTGATTGCACTCCAGCATCAGGGCGTGGCAGCCGTTCAGGGTCTGTTCGATATGAGGAGTATGGCACCCGGCATCGGTCAGGACGCCCAGACGCCGCACGCCGTCGCTAAAGACGAATTGCACGGGCTCGGCAGCGTCGTGCGGAACCGGATAAGGGATGATTTCGAGGTCGCCGATGGCGAACGGGCGATGAGGGTCGATCTCGTTGACGCAGACCGTATCAGCAAAGGTCGGTGCCTGGCTGCGCAAGGTGCCGTGGGTGAGCCAGACCGGCAAGTCGAACTTGCGCGCCAGCCGCGCCACGCCGCCGATATGGTCACCGTGCTCGTGTGTAACCACGATGCCGCTCAGCTGGCCGGGCTCCACGCCCAGCCGCGCAAGGCGCGCGATGCTGTCGTTCAGGCCGAAGCCGCAATCCATCAACACCTGCGTCCCACCCGCCGCCACCAGCAGCGCGTTGCCCTCGCTGCCGCTGCCTAAAGAGGCAAACTTCATGAAGCAGAACTACTCGTTGATGTTCTTGTAGATCGCCTCGATCATTTTCTTGGAGGTATCATCGGTCGAGCCGTCCTGGTCGGTAACGGTCACTTCGCATGCCGCGCCGCCATCCTTGACGGTCACGCGGTAACGCCGAGCGTTATCTTCGCTATCCTCCCAGAACATCAGCTTGTCCATCCAGCCCTTCTCAGCCTTCACCGGTTTCAGATAGTAGATGCCCTTGGCACGGTCCTTGTCTTCCACCGGCAGGCCGGCACGCTCGATCGCGAGGCCGACCCTGCGCCAGCTTCTGTCGAACGCATCGTTGATTACGATGATGCTGCTGCCGTCGAAGATCTCCTGCAGGCTGGCCTTGCCGTCGCCGCGCACCGCTGCCGGCGAAGCGCCCGCAGGTGCACCCGCCTCCGGCGTGCCGGCCACTGCTGCGCCCGCCTGCGCTTCGCTGGCGCCGAAACGCACCATCAGCTTCTGCAGCATGATCGCTTCCAGCTCCGGATCGTTGGGACGCGCCTGCCATTTCGATGTGTTCTGGTCCGCAGACAGCACCTCTTCCATGCCGCGATGGGTGATGTACACCTCGGTGCTCACGCCGTCCTTGCCACGCTCCAGACGCACGCGATACTGGTCCTTCTCGCCAGAGGAATAGAGGCCGTCGAACACCTTGCCGATCGCCTCGCGGATCGTGCCCATCGGCAGCTTGGCGCGATTCTCCACCCAGTCGGTCTCCATCACACCGGCGGCCTGGTCTTCACTCGCGATGCTCAACCCGTTCTCCTGGAAGAACGACTTGACCACCGGCCAGACGTTTTCCGGCTTATCGTTCACCACCAGCCAGCGTTGTGCCCCGTTGCGCTCCAGGTGCACGCCCTTCACCTCGGGCAGTACTGCGCTGCCGGCAGGCTTTTCGGCGGAACCGCCCTTGCTGTAACCGGAATAGGTCGCGACCGACTCGCCTTCGCTCCCCGGCACCTTGTAGCGATCGTCCTTGGCCGGCGTAGTCAGGTCAGGCGGCACCTCCAGCGAAGGCGCCTGCACCGCGCCGGCACGATAATCGATGCGCTTACTGCCCAAGCCGACCGCGCTGCACCCTACCAACGAGGCAAGCACGACACTGGAAATTCCGATATGCAAAACCTTCATTGTTTCTCTCCGGCAATACTGCTTGATTAACTGATGACACCCGCCTGACGCATCGCGGCTTCGACCGCCGGTTGCGCGCCGGCGGACAGCGGCGTCAGCGGCAGGCGCAGATGGCCCTTCATCTTGCCCATGCGCGCCACCGCCCACTTCACCGGAATCGGGTTGGCCTCGACGAACAGGTTGCGATGCAACCCGAGCAGGCGGAAATTGATCTCGCGCGCCTTGGCCACTTCGCCGTTCAGGGCCGCCACACACATCTCATGCATCAGCTTCGGTGCGACGTTGGCCGTCACCGAGATGGTACCGACCGCGCCGAGCAGCATCAGCGCCAGTGTGCTCGCATCATCGCCGCTGTAGACGGCGAAATCCTTCGGTGCGCGTTGCAGCAGATCGCTGCCGCGCTCGATGCCGCCGGTCGCATCCTTGATGCCGACGATATTGGGAATCTGCGCCAGGCGCAGCACGGTGTCGTTGCTCATGTCCGCACCGGTGCGTCCCGGCACGTTGTACAGGATATGCGGCATGTCCACCGCCTCGGCGATGGCCTTGAAGTGCTGATACAGGCCTTCCTGCGTCGGCTTGTTGTAGTAAGGCACGACAGTAAGCGAAGCATCCGCACCCGCCTTCTTCGCGAACGACGCCAGTTCGATGGCCTCTTTTGTGCAATTCGCCCCGGTTCCGGCGATGATGGGAACGCGCTTGTTGGCGTGCTTCACCGCCTCGGAGATCAGCAACTCGTGTTCTTCCACATTGACGGTGGGGGATTCGCCGGTCGTACCGACCACTACGATGGCATCGGTGCCCTCGGCGATATGGAAATCGATCAGCGCACGGAACGACGCCATGTCCAGACTGCCGTCCTCATGCATCGGCGTGACGATTGCAACAATACTGCCCTTGATCATTTTATTAGCCAGCAAATGAAAGAGCGCATTCTAACCCAATCGGACTGACCGCGACAAAGACGGGAGGGGTGTGGAATAATGCCCCGATCCGATTTGAGTACCGCCATGCCTGCTTCCACCCTAGCCGCCTTGCGTCCCGGCGACACCGCCACGATCGTTGCGATCCATGCCGAAGAAGCGCTGCATCAGCGCCTGCTCGCATTGGGCTTCCGCGCGGGCAAGCGGATCGCATTGATCCGCAAGGCCAGCTTCTCCGGCCCGTTGCAGGTGCGCATCGGAACCACCGACATCCTGCTGCGGCGCAGCGAGGCCGCAAAGATCGCGGTACACAAGGAATGAAGCGCATCGCACTGTTGGGCATGCCCAACACTGGCAAATCCACCCTATTCAACCGCATGACCGGCGGCGCGGCGCGTGTCGGCAATTGGCCGGGGATCACGGTGGAGCTGCTTTCCGGCCGCATCCTGCTCGGCGGCGACATGGTGGAAATCATCGACCTGCCCGGCATCTACGACCTGCACGGCTTCTCCGACGACGAGCAGGTCGTGCGCCACTTCCTGCACGACAACGTGCCCGACCTTGCACTGATCGTCCTCAATGCCACCCAGATCGAACGCCAGATGAGCCTGTTGCTGCAGCTCAAGCAGCTCGACATGAACGTGGTGGTGCTGCTCAACATGGCGGACGAGGCCAAGAAATACGGCATCACCATCGATAGCAAGAAGATGGCGGAGATGCTGGGCATGCCGATCTTCCTGCTCAGCGGCAAGTACGGCAACGGCTATCAGGAAGCCTTGCAGGCCGTCACCAAGGCGCTGCGCTACCCCACGCCCGGCATGGCGGAAGAATTGCGCGCCCAGCTGGAACAGGACGAGCACATCGAGGCCGAGATGGCGCGCGTGATGAAACACGCCGTGCAGGTTCCGGCCCAACTGCCGGACAACCTCACCGAGAAGCTCGACCGCGTGATGCTGCATCCCTGGCTGGGACTGCCGCTCTTTTTCGGCATCATGTACCTGCTGTTCCAGGGCATCTTCATTCTCGGACAGCCGTTGCAGACAGGCGTAGGCGGCGCGCTAGGCTGGTTGCGCACGACCGCACTCGAACCGGCTTTCGCGGGATTGCCGCCCATGCTGCATGGCTTCCTCCTGGACGGCATCTACAACGGTGTGGCGACCGTCGTCGCCTTCGTGCCCATCATCGTGCTGTTCTTCCTGTTCATGGCGATGGTCGAGGACAGCGGCTACCTGTCGCGCGCCGCGTTCCTGATGGACGCGCTGATGGCAAGGATGGGGCTGGACGGCCGCGGTTTCGTGATGCTGCTGATGGGCTTCGGCTGCAACGTGCCCGCGCTGATGGGCACGCGCGTGATGCGCTCGCGCACCCTGCGCCTGCTAACCATGCTGGTGATCCCCTTCTCTCTGTGCTCGGCGCGGCTTCAGGTGTTCGTGTTCATCACCGCCGCGCTGTTCGCGCCCGACACGGCGCCGCTGGTGCTGTTCAGCCTCTACCTGTTCAGCTTCGCCACCGCGATCCTCACCGCGCTGGTGTTCAGGCGCCGCTTCCCCGCGGAGGAACCGTTCGTGCTGGAGCTGCCTCCTTACCGCTTCCCCACGCTGCGCCAGATGACGCTACGCGGATTACTGGAGGTGCAGCATTTCCTGGGCCGCGCCAC
>DASTGP010000147.1:0-16295 GCA_035605585.1 Gallionella sp.
GAGATCGTGGCCGACCGCGCCGCGGCCATCGTGTGGGCGATCAGTTCGGCAGGCCATCTCGACACAGTGCTGATCGCGGGCAAGGGACACGAGGACTACCAGGAGATCAACGGCGTGAGGCAGCCGTTCAGCGATGTGAAGATTGCCGAGCTTGCCCTCGAAAAATGGAGGATCGCATGATGCTGTTGTCGCAAGCCGCCAAGGCGATCAACGCGCGCATGATCGGTGAAGATGCGCGTTTCGAGTCGGTATCGACCGACAGCCGCAAGATCAAGTCCGGCGACCTATTCATCGCGCTGCGCGGCGAGAACTTCGACGGTTACGAATTCGCTGCGAATTCGTTGCAGGCCGGCGCCGTGGCTGTCGTGGTCAACGCTGACAGTTACGACGCTCGCCCCTCCATCTTCAGTCCGGAATCCGCGATCCTCGTCGTCGAAGACACTCGCCTGGCCCTCGGGCAGTTGGCTGCTTACTGGCGCCGGCAGTTCGATATCCCGTTGGCGGCGATCACCGGCAGCAACGGCAAAACCACGGTGAAGGAGATGCTCGCCAGCATTCTGCGAACGGCGGCGGGCAGCGAGGACGCGGTGCTCGCAACCAAGGGCAACCTCAACAACGACATCGGCATGCCGCTGACCCTGCTGCAACTGAATGCACGGCATCGTTATGCGGTGATCGAGATGGGCATGAACCATCCCGGCGAGATCGATTATCTGACGCGGATCGCGTGTCCCGACGTCGCGCTGGTCAACAACGCCAGCGGCGCCCACCTGGAAGGGCTGGGCTCGGTGGAGGCGGTCGCGCGCGCCAAGGGCGAGATCTTGGCGGGTCTGCGCGACCACGGAACCGCGGTGATCAACGCCGACGATGCGCATGCCCCGCTGTGGCGCTCGCTCGCGGGCACGCACGACCTGATCGAATTCGCGCTGGACCAAAGCGCAGATGTCTGCGGGCAATGGCAGCCGCAAGACGGCGGGCTGCGCCTCAGCGTGCAGACGCCCCAAGGCGAGTTCGCCGCGCTGTTGCAAGTGCCCGGCGCGCACAACGCGCGCAACGCATTGGCCGCGACGGCTGCGGCCATCGCGCTGAACGTGCCGCTGGCGACCATCGCCGACGGCTTGCAGCGCTTCGCCGGCGTGGCGGGACGACTGCAGAGCAAGGCGGCGCGGCAGGGAGCTGTGCTAATCGACGACACCTACAACGCCAACCCCGCTTCGATGCGCGCCGCCATCGGCGTGCTGGCGCAGCAGCCGGGCAAGCGCGTGCTGGTCCTGGGCGACATGGGCGAATTGGGCGAAGGTGCCGCAGCATTTCATGCCGAGATCGGCGGCGAGGCAAAGCGCGCCGGTATCGAAAAACTTTACGCGCTGGGCGAGCTGAGCTGCAACGCCGCGCGCGAATTCGGCAGCGGCGCGAGGCACTTCGAGCGTATCGAGGAATTGCTGGCCGAGCTGGACAAGGAACTGGATGCGGGCACCACCGTGCTGGTGAAGGGCTCGCGCTTCATGAAGATGGAACGCGTCGTGCAGGCGTGCATGGCGCAGGAGGAGAAACAATGCTGCTCGCACTAGCTCAATGGTTGGCTGAAGATATCCGCTTCTTCAGCGTGTTCAATTACATCACGTTGCGTGCGGTGCTTGCGGCGATGACCGCCTTGTTGATCGGTTTCATGGTCGGACCGGCAATGATCCGCAAACTGGCTGCGATGAAGATCGGTCAGTCGGTGCGCACCGACGGACCGCAGACTCACCTGGTGAAGGCCGGCACGCCGACCATGGGTGGTGCGCTGATCCTGACTTCGATCGCCATCACCACGCTGCTGTGGGGTGACCTGCACAACCCCTACATCTGGGTGGTGCTGTTCGCCACGCTGGGTACGGGTGCCATCGGGTGGGTGGACGACTATCGCAAGGTGGTGCACCGCAATCCCAAGGGGCTGTCGGCCAAAGCCAAGATGTTCTGGCAGTCACTGATTGCGCTGGCGGTGGGTGTCTACCTGTGGAATGCCGCGACGCTGCCCGCACAGACCGAACTGATCGTGCCGTTCTTCAAGTACCTGGTGTTCCCGCTCGGAGCCATCGGCTTCATCGTGCTGGTCTATCTGGTCATCGTCGGCAGCAGCAACGCGGTGAATCTGACCGACGGTCTCGACGGACTGGCGATCCTCCCAACCGTGATGGTGAGCACTGCGCTGGCGATCTTCGCCTATGTCGCGGGCCACGCGGTGTTCTCCAAATACCTTGGCGTGCCCTATATCCCCGGTGCGGGCGAGCTCGCGGTGTTCTGCCTGGCGATCGCCGGCGCCGGACTCGCCTTCCTGTGGTTCAACGCCTATCCGGCCGAGGTGTTCATGGGCGACGTGGGCGCGCTGGCGCTGGGCGCGGCGCTGGGCACCGTCGCGGTGATCGTGCGCCAGGAACTGGTGCTGTTCATCATGGGCGGCGTGTTCGTGGTCGAGGCGGTCTCGGTGATGCTGCAGGTGTCGTACTTCAAGTACACCAAGAAGAAATACGGTGAAGGAAGGCGCATCCTGCTGATGGCGCCCCTGCACCATCACTTCGAACAGAAGGGCTGGAAGGAGACCCAGGTGGTCGTGCGCTTCTGGATCATCACGATGTTGCTGGTATTGATCGGGTTGGCGACGCTGAAACTGAGATGACGCAATTCAAGGACAAATCGGTGCTGGTGCTCGGTCTCGGCGAGACCGGGCTTTCGCTTGCGCGCTGGCTGAGCGCGCAGGACGCGCGCGTGCGCGTCGCCGATAGCCGAGCCAATCCGCCGGGACTGGATGTGTTGCAGCGTGACTGCCCACAGGCGGATATCCGCTGCGGTGCGTTCGACGACAGCCTGCTGCAAGGTGTGGAGCGGATCGCAATCAGCCCGGGCGTGCCGATGGCCGATCCCTTCGTGCAGCGCGCCATTGCGCGCGGCATTCCGGTCGAGGGCGACATCGAATTGCTCGCGCAACAATTGGCAACCGGGGCGCCGAGCAAGGTGATCGCCATCACCGGCGCGAACGGCAAGACCACGGTCACCAGCATGGTCGAGCATTTGTGCAAGGCGGCGGGCAAGGATGCCGTCGCGGCAGGCAACATCTCCCCAGCGGTGCTGGACGTGGTGCTGCAGCGCGGCGCAAAGCAGCCTGAAGTGTGGGTGCTGGAGCTGTCCAGCTTCCAGCTGGAGACCACATTCAGTCTGAATGCCGATGCGGCGACGGTGCTCAACGTCACCGAGGACCACCTCGACCGCTATGCCGGTATGGACGACTACGCGGCAGCGAAGGCACGCATTTTCCAGGGGGACGGTGTGCAGGTGCTGAACCGCGACGACGTTCGCAGCATGGGCATGGCGCTGCCGGGAAGGCGCGTCGTGACTTTCGGGCTGGATGCGCCGCGCAATGGAAACGATTGGGGCATAGCGCAAGACGGCGCAGATATCTGGCTGGTGCAAGGCAACGAACGCCTGCTCAGGGCCGCCGAGCTGCAGGTGACGGGACTGCACAATGTCGCTAATGCGCTGGCCGCGCTGGCGCTGTGCCGCGCGATCGATCTGCCTATGCCGGCGTTGCTGGCCGCGTTACGCAGCTTCAAGGGGCTGCCGCATCGTGTCGAACGCGTGGCCGAGATCGAGGGTGTCACCTATTACGACGACTCCAAGGGCACCAACGTCGGCGCGACCGAGGCTGCACTCAAGGGGCTGGGGCGCAAGGCGGTGGTGATCCTCGGAGGCGAAGGCAAGGGGCAGGACTTCTCGCCGCTCAATCCGGCCGTGGCGCAGCATGCGCGCGCGGCCGTACTGATCGGGCGCGATGCGCCGCTGATCGAGGCAGCGCTGCAGGGCTGCGGCGTACCGTTGTTGCGCGCGACGGACATGGGCGACGCCGTGCGTCAGGCATCCCGCCTTGCACAGCGCGGCGATGCGGTGCTGTTGTCCCCCGCGTGCGCCAGTTTCGACATGTTCCGCAATTATGCACACCGCGCGGAAGTGTTCATCGCCGCGGTGCGTGATCTGCAAAAGCATGTCCTGAGCTCTGTCGAAGGAGGGGCCGCGTAATGGTCTCGATGGTCAGGACGCGCACCCGCCCGCCGCAGGCGCAGTTCGACGAACTGCTGATGTGGGTGCTGGCTGGCCTGCTCGCGATAGGCTTGGTGATGGTGTATTCCGCCTCGATCGCCACGGCGGAAGGCAGCAAGTTTACCGGTTACCAACCGAGCTACTACCTGATGCGCCACGGCATCTTCATCGCCGTGGGTGTGGTAGCGGGGGTGTTCGCGTTCCAGGTGCCGGTCGAAACCTGGAAGAGCTACGCGCCCGTGCTGTTTGTCGTCGGCGTGTTCCTGTTGGTGCTCGTGCTGATTCCCGGCATCGGCAAGTCGGTCAACGGCAGCCGCCGCTGGCTGTCGCTGTTCGTCATCAACCTGCAGCCGTCCGAACTGATGAAACTGTTTGCCGTGCTGTATGCAGCGAGCTACGTGGTGCGCAAAGACAAGGTGAGCCACCTGTTCGTCAAGGCGTTCGTGCCGATGTTCGTGGTGATGGCGCTGGTGGGCAGCCTGCTGCTGCTCGAGCCGGACATGGGCGCGTTCGTGGTGATCTGCGCCATTGCGCTGGGCACGCTGTGGCTGGGCGGATTCAACGGCAAGGTATTCGCCGCGCTGCTGGTGGCGCTGCCGCTGGCGTTCGCCGCGCTGATCCTGTCTTCGCCGTATCGCATGCAGCGCGTCGTCGGCTTCATGGACCCTTGGGCCGACCCGTTCGGCAAGGGCTACCAGTTGAGCCATGCGCTGATCGCCTTCGGTCGCGGCGAGTGGTTCGGCGTCGGCCTGGGCGGTAGTGTGGAGAAACTTTTCTACCTGCCGGAAGCGCATACCGACTTCCTGATGGCGGTGATCGCCGAGGAGCTGGGACTGGTCGGGGTGGCCGCGGTGATCGTGCTGTTCGCGCTGTTCGTCATCCGCGCCTTCCAGATCGGCCGCCATGCCGCCTTCCTCGAACGCTACTACGCCGCGTTGGTCGCGCAGGGCATCGGCGTATGGTTGGGCGTGCAGGCGATGATCAACATCGGCGTGAACATGGGCGTACTGCCGACCAAGGGCCTGACCCTGCCATTCCTCAGCTTCGGCGGCAGCGGCGTGGTCGTGAACTGCATCGCCGCGGCTGTCCTATTGAGAGTCGATTATGAAAACCGTCGGGTCGCGCGAGGTTTACCGGTATGAACATCGCACAACTCGAATTGATGAGCGGAGCGCAAAACGTGGCAGTGCCGACGGTTTCGGTGGAGGCTAACTTGCGCAGCAAGTTAAGCCCCAACGGGGCGGCCGTAACCAAAACCGCTCGCGTGGGAGGCTCGGTATGAGCAATCGCTCGATCCTGATCATGGCGGGCGGCACCGGCGGGCACATCATGCCGGGCCTGGCAGTCGCGGACATCCTGCGCTCGCAGGGGTGGAAGGTGACCTGGCTGGGAGCGCCGGGCAGCATGGAAGCCGAGTTGGTGCCGAAGCACGGCTATGAAGTCGCATGGGTGAATTTCTCCGGCGTGCGCGGCAAGGGGCTGGTGCGCAAACTGATGCTGCCGTTCACCCTGTTGCGCGCGCTGGGACAGAGCGCCGCGGCGATCTTCCGTCACCGCCCCGATGTGGTGCTGGGCCTGGGCGGCTACATCACCTTCCCCGGCGGAATGATGGCCGCGCTGCTGCGCCGCCCGCTGGTGATCCACGAACAGAACTCCATCGCGGGACTGAGCAACAAGGTGCTGGCCCGCATTTCGCAGCGTGTGCTGAGCGGTTTCCCGGACGTGCTGCCGGGTGCGGAATGGTGCGGCAACCCGGTGCGCAGTGTCATCGCCGCGCTGTCCGACCCGGAGCAGCGCTACGGCGCGCGCAGCGGCAGGCTGAACGTGTTGGTGGTGGGCGGCAGCCTGGGTGCAAAGGCGTTGAACGAGGCATTGCCGCAAGCCCTCGCACTGTTGCCCGAGGACACGCGTCCCAACGTGCTGCACCAGACCGGCAAGCAGCATTTCGAGGCGGTGCAGCAGCTTTATCGAAGCGCTGGTGTGCAGGCGGACATCCGCCCCTTCCTCGACGACATGGCGAATTGCTATGCGAATGCCGATCTAGTGATCTGCCGCGCGGGCGCGCTGACTGTTGCGGAACTCGCGGCCGCGGGAGTGGCAAGCATCCTGGTGCCGTTCCCGTTCGCTGTGGACGACCATCAGACGCATAACGCACGCTTTCTATCCGAGCGCGGCGCGGCGGTACTGCTGCCTCAGACGGAACTGAACGCAGAAAAGCTTGCGCAGCAGCTGCGCGAGTTGACCCGCGAAAAATTGCTGGCGATGGCGCAACAGGCGCGCAGTGTCGCGAAGGCCGATGCGGCGCTTGCCGTGGCGAGGGTTTGTGAGGAATTGGCGGAATGACAACACAGCGCGAAGCGACTTGTTGCGGTGCAGGCCTAACTTTAGGTAACGCCGAAGCCAAGCACGAAATTAACGGGGTTTCACTATGAAACACAAGATCAAGAACATCCATTTCGTCGGCATCGGCGGTTCCGGCATGAACGGCATCGCCGAGGTGCTGCTCAATCTCGGCTTTAAGGTGAGCGGCTCCGATCTCGCCGACAGTGCGGTGACACAGCGCTTGCAGACGCTGGGCGCGACCATTTACCAAGGTCATGCGGCGGACAACCTGAGGGATGCCGATGCTGTGGTGGTCTCCACCGCCGTGAAGGCGGATAACCCGGAAGTGGTCGCTGCCCGCGAGCGGCGCATCCCGGTGGTGCCGCGCGCGGTGATGCTCGCCGAGCTGATGCGGTTGCGCCAGGGCATCGCCGTCGCGGGCACGCACGGCAAGACCACGACGACCTCGTTGGTGACCAGCGTTCTGGCAAAGGGCGGCTACGACCCGACCTTCGTGATCGGCGGACGCCTCAACAGCAGCGGCGCGAATGCGCGCCTGGGCACGGGCGAGTTCATCGTCGCAGAAGCGGACGAGTCGGATGCCTCCTTCCTGTACCTCTCGCCCATCCTCGCGGTGGTCACCAACATCGACGCCGACCACATGGAGACCTACGGGCACGACTTCGAGAAGCTGAAGCAGGCTTTCGTCGACTTCATCGAGCGCCTGCCGTTCTATGGCCGCGCCATGCTGTGCGTGGACGATCCCAATGTGTGCGACATCCTGCCGCGCATCAGCAAGCCGATCACCACCTACGGTTTCGGCGAAGAGGCCCAGGTCCGTGCGGTGAACGTGCGCCACGAAGGCGGACGGATGTGCTTCACCGCACAGTGCCGGCAGAACGGCACGCCGAAAGACCTGGATGTCACCCTCAACCTGGCCGGCATGCACAACGTGCTGAACGCGCTCGCGGCGATTGCCGTGGCCCTCGAAGTGGGCGTGGCGGACGACGCCATCGTCGCCGCTCTGGCGGAATTCCAAGGGGTGGGGCGGCGCATGCAGCGCTACGGCGAGATTCCGCTCGCGAGTGGCGGAGCGTTCACCCTGCTGGACGATTACGGCCATCACCCAGTGGAGATGAAGGCGACGTTGGCGGCGGTGCGCGGCGCATTTCCGGGAAAGCGGCTAGTGCTGGCGTTCCAGCCGCACCGCTATACCCGGACACGCGACCTCTTCGAGGATTTCGTGAAGGTGCTGTGCAGCGTGGATGCGCTGCTGCTGACAGAGGTGTACGCGGCAGGCGAGGCGCCCATCGTTGCAGCAAATGGGCGTGCGCTGATGCATGCGTTGCGCGTGGCGGGACAGAGCGAAGCCGTGTTCGTCGAGCAGATAGCCGACATGCCGCAGGCCATCATGCAGATGGCGCGTGATGGCGATGTGGTGATTACCATGGGCGCGGGCTCGATCGGCGGCGTGCCGAATCTGGTCAGGCAGCTGGTACAGAAATGAACATGAGCGAACCGGGAAAATTTGGCGGAAACAAAACCTCTGTAATCGCTGACGAGGCAGATGCAGTGCAAGGCGCGCCGCGCGCAACGACCGAAGCATATCGGTCGGATAGACGAGAGAGTGAGCACGGCGCAACGAAGCAATGCGCTGCCGCAGCGGCGAGTACAGAGGTTTTGCGGGGCGAGTTGCGCTTCGACGTGCCGATGCGCAAGCACACCAGCTGGCGTGCGGGCGGCAACGCGCAGCGAATGTACCGGCCAGCCGACCTGAACGATCTCGTAGCATTTTTACGCACACTGCCTGCGGGTGAGCCGCTGTACCCCGTAGGCCTCGGCAGCAACCTGCTGGTGCGCGACGGCGGGCTGCGCGGGACGGTGCTGCTGATGCACGGGGCGTTGAGCGAGTTGCGCCTCGAAGCGGATGGCAGCGTCTACGTAGAGGCCGGCGTACCGGGCGCGAAGCTGGCGCGCTTCGCCTCGCTGCACAACTTGCGCGGCGCGGAGTTCTTCGCGGGCATCCCAGGAACCGTCGGCGGCATGCTGGCGATGAATGCCGGTTGTTACGGCAGTGAGATCTGGGAAAGGGTGCTGCGCGTACAAGTGGTGACACGTGGCGGCGAGTTGCAAGAGCGCACGCCGCAGGATTACGAGATCGGGTACCGCCATCTGGCATTGCGGAAAGCGGCAGAAGAGTGGTTCGTCTCCGCAATAATGAAGTTCGAGCAAGGTGACGGTGAGACTGCGCGGCAGCAGATCAAGGAATTGCTGTCGAAACGCATCGCCAGCCAGCCACTGAACTTGCCGAACGCGGGATCGGTGTTCCGCAACCCGCCGGGAGACCATGCGGCGCGGCTGATTCAGCAATGCGGGCTGAAGGGTAAGCGCCTCGGCGGCGCTCAGGTGTCGGAGAAACACGCGAATTTTATCGTCAATGCCGGTGATGCGACGGCGGCGGACATCGAGAATCTGATCAACGAAGTGCGGCGGACCGTTGCCGCACAGACGGGGGTGCAGTTGCACCCTGAGGTAAGGATTATTGGAGAGGCGGCATGACCACGGTGCGCGCAGCGTCGGTAACAAAGTCAGGCAATCCACTATGCGACAAGTCGCATGTGGAATTGACACTGCGGGGCATGCCGCCGGATACCGACAGTGTTAAGTGTGGCATGACGGAACATTTGAAAGAGGTAGCAAAGTGAAACGATTTGGAAAAGTAGCAGTGCTGTTCGGCGGACGTTCCGCCGAGCGCGAGGTGTCGCTGAAGAGCGGAGCTGCGGTCCTGGCCGCGTTGCAGCGCAGCGGCGTGGATGCGCATGCGTTCGATCCGGCGGTGCTGAGTTTGCAGGCGCTGAAGGACGAGGGTTTCGATCGCGCGTTCATCGCGCTGCACGGGCGCGGTGGCGAGGACGGTACGGTGCAGGGTGCGCTGGAATTGCTGGGCATTCCCTATACCGGCAGCGGCGTGCTGGCTTCCGCGCTGGGCATGGACAAGTGGCGCACCAAACTGGTTTGGCAGTCCGCGAACCTGCCGGTGCCCGCGTATACGCTGCTGAACGAAAACAGCGATTGGGATGCGGTGGTGGAGAAACTTGGTCTGCCGATATTCGTGAAGCCCGCGAACGAAGGCTCCAGCGTCGGCATCAGCAAGACGAAATCGGTCGAGCAGTTGCAGGCCGCGTACCGCGAGGCGGCGAAGCACGACAAGCTGGTGATCGCCGAGAGCTTCGTCGGTGGCGGTGAATATACCGCGGCGATCCTGGGCGACACGGCATTGCCGGTGATCAAGATCGAGCCGGCCAACGAGTTTTACGACTATGAGGCGAAATATTTGCGCGACGACACTCGCTACCTGTGTCCTTGTGGCCTGAGCGCGGAAAAGGAAGCGGAGATGCAGCGTCTCGCGAAACAGGCGTTCGCGTTGATCGGCGGACAGGGCTGGGGGCGCGTGGACTTCCTGATGAGCGAGAGCGGCCAGCCCTACCTGCTGGAAATAAACACCTCGCCGGGCATGACCGACCACAGTCTGGTGCCGATGGCGGCGCGTCAGGCAGGCATCAGTTTCGAACAGCTGGTGGTGAAGGTGCTGGAGCTGGCGCATGTGGGATAACGCGCCGCTGCTGCGCAATATCGCCAACGCGCTGATCTCGTTCAGCGTGCTGGCGGTGTTGTCCGGCGCGGTCTGGTACGCAGTGCATCTGCCGGGACTGTTCCCGCTGCACAGCGTGCGTCTTAGCTCGGCTCCGCAACGGGTGGTTCCGGAAGAGGTGCTGAAGGTGGTTCGCAAGGAAGTGGACGGAAACTTCTTCACCGTGGATATCGAGCACCTGCGCCAGTCGCTCGAGCAGCTGCCCTGGGTGCGCAGCGTCAGCATCCGGCGCGAGTTTCCGGACCGGCTGGTCGTGAAGCTGGAAGAGCATCAGGTGATGGCGCGCTGGAACGGCGATGCGCTGGTGAACACGCACGGGGAGGTGTTCAGCGCATATAGCGAAGAGACCCTGCCGGTATTCATCGGGCAGGACGGCGATTCGGTGGAGGTCATGCAGCGCTATGGGGACTTCGGCCAGCAACTTGCGGTGCTGAACCTGAAAGTCGCGCAGATCGCACTGACGCCGCGTCATGCCTGGCAGCTGCATCTCTCCAACGGCATGGTACTGGAACTGGGGCGAGATGAGATGGAGCAGCGTCTCGCGCGCTTCATTGCGGTATATCCCTACAGCCTCGCGGCGATGGAGGGTTCGGTGAGATATGTGGATTTGCGCTACCGCAACGGCTTTGCGCTGGGCGGTGCGTTAAACGGTTAGGCAGTGGAGGACAGAAATGAGTAGAAACAGCAAGGATGCCAAGAACCTGGTGGTCGGTCTGGATATCGGTACGTCCAAGATCGTCGCCATCGTCGGCGAGGTCAAACCGGACGGCATGCTCGAGGTGATCGGCATGGGCATGCACGAGTCCAGCGGCATGAAGAAGGGCATGGTGGTCAACATCGAGGCCACTGTCGGAGCCATCCAGCGCGCGCTGGAAGAGGCCGAGCTGATGGCCGATTGCAAGATCCACGAGGTCTACACCGGAATCGCGGGCAGCCACATCCGCGGCATCAACTCGCGCGGTATGGTGAAGATCAAGGAGAAAGAAGTCGCGGTCACCGACATCGAGCGTGTGGTCGAGACCGCCAGTTCGATCAGCCTGCCGGGCGACCAGCAGATCCTGCACATCCTCGAACAGGAATTCAGTATCGACGGACAGGACGGCATCAAGAAGCCGCTGGGCATGAGCGGCATGCGCCTGGACGTGGAAGTGCACATCGTCAGCGGCGCGGTCGCTGCGGTGCAGAACATCATGAAATGCATCCACCGCTGCGGGCTGGAAGTGAACGAACTGATCCTGCAGCCACTGGCATCGAGCAAGGCGGTGCTGGAGGAGGATGAGAAGGAACTGGGCGTGTGCATCGTCGACATCGGCGGCGGCACCACCGACATCGCCGTGTTCACCGGCGGTGCGATTCGACATACCGCGGTGATCCCAATCGCCGGCGACCAGATCACCAACGACATCGCGATGGCGCTGCGCACGCCGACGCAGGATGCGGAGGACATCAAGATCAAGCACGGCTGCGCGCTGCGCCAGCTGGCCGACGACGGCGCGATCGAAGTGCCGGGTGTGGGCGAACGCGGGCCGCGCATGCTGTCGCGCCAGACGCTCGCCGAAGTGATCGAGCCGCGCGTCGAGGAATTGTATTCGCTGGTTCAGCAGGAGTTGCGACGCAGCGGCTTCGAGGATCTGCTTTCCTCGGGCATCGTCATCACCGGCGGCAGCAGTGCGATGCAGGGCATGGTCGAACTGGGCGAAGAGATCTTTCACATGCCGGTTCGTTTGGGTATCCCCAAATACGTCGGCGGACTTTCCGACGTGGTGAAGACGCCGCGCATGGCGACCGGCGTCGGCTTGCTGCTGTACGGGCTGGAGCACTTCCAGCGCACCGAGGAGACGCGGGCGCAGTCGGGTTCATTCAGCGACGTGTTGGCGAAGATGAAGGCGTGGTTCCAGGGCAATTTTTAGCGTTTTGGTTTTGGCAGGTTCAGGGTTTGTTTTGCAATTACGAAAAGGAGAATAACGATGTTTGAAATCATGGAAGCGCAAACTCAGGATGCGGTGATCAAGGTGATCGGCGTGGGCGGCTGCGGCGGCAATGCGGTCGATCACATGATCGAGCAGGGTGTGCAGGGGGTGGAGTTCATCGCCATCAATACCGACGCCCAGGCGCTGAACCGCAGCAAGGCGAAGACCCAACTGCAGATCGGTTCAAACATCACCAAGGGCCTGGGCGCGGGCGCGAAGCCGTCGGTCGGCCAGGCTGCGGCGGAAGAGGACCGCGAGCGCATCAAGGAATTGATCTCCGGTGCGAACATGGTCTTCATCACCGCCGGTATGGGCGGCGGCACCGGCACCGGTGCGGCTCCCATCGTTGCGCAGATCGCCAAGGAGATGGATATCCTGACCGTGGCGGTGGTCACCAAGCCGTTCGCCTACGAAGGCAACCGCATGCGTTTCGCCAAGGCCGGTATCGAGGCGCTGCATGAGCATGTCGACTCGCTGATCATCGTGCCGAACTCCAAGCTGATGGAAGTGCTGGGCAACGACATCACCGTGCCCGAGGCGTTCAAGGCCGCCAACGGCGTGCTGCAGGGCGCGGTGGCGGGTATCGCCGAGGTCATCAACGTGCCCGGCCTGATCAACGTGGACTTCGCCGACGTGCGCACCGTGATGTCGGAAAACGGCATGGCGATGATGGGTTCCGCCATCGCCAATGGCCCTGACCGCGCGCGCACCGCTGCCGAACGCGCCATCGCAAGCCCGCTGCTGGAAGACGTGAACATGTCCGGCGCGCGCGGCGTGCTGGTGAACATCACATCTTCGAGCAACCTGAAGCTGAAGGAGATCGACGACGTGATGGAGTGCGTGCAGTTCGCCGCCGAAGAAGCGACCGTGATCGTCGGTTCCGTGTTCGACGAGGCGATGGGCGACGAGTTGCGCGTCACCGTGGTGGCGACCGGCCTGGGCGCACCGCTGGCGCGCAAGCAGACGAAGCCGGAAGTGGTGTATCGCGGCGAAGAGACGACCTACCAGCGCACCGGTACCGACAACGAGCCGTTCGCAACCAGCAACCCCGGGGTGAACTACAGCGAACTGGATACGCCGGCCGTGATGCGCCGTGGCCGCCGCGAGACCATCGACGCGATGGAGAAGTCCGGCATGGACATGCTCGACATCCCGTCGTTCCTGCGCAAGCAGGCGGACTAGCGGGGGCGCGGAGCGAGGAATAGCGGGCGTGGTAAAATCGCCCCATGATTTCATCGCTCAAGACTCCGATGGTTAGGCAACGCACATTGAAGGGCTCCGTCAGCGTGACGGGCGTCGGCTTGCACAGCGGCGAGAAGGTCACGCACGGGCTGCGTCCGGCCCCGGTCAACACCGGGATCGTGTTCCGCCGCGTGGATGTCAAACCGGTGGAGGAGATCCGTGCGAGCGCCGATCTGGTGCACGACACTCGGCTTTCCACCTGCATGGAGCAGAACGGCGTGCGTGTCGCCACCGTCGAGCACCTGATGTCGGCTCTTGCCGGCCTGGGTGTCGACAACGCCTACGTCGACCTGGACAGTGCCGAAGTGCCGATCATGGACGGCAGTGCCGGTACGTTCATCTTCCTGCTGCAATCGACGGGTATCGTGGAGCAATCCGCTGCCAAGAGATTCATACGCGTGAAGAAGAGCATAGAGGTGAAACAGGGCGACAAGTGGGTGCGCTTCGATCCCTATAACGGCTACAAGCTGACCTTTACCATCAATTTCGCCCATCCGGTCTTCGCCAACACCAAGCAGCATGTCACGGTCGATCTGGGCGAGGAGTCCTACGTGCGCGACATCAGCCGTGCGCGTACCTTCGGTTTTATGCAGGACGTCGAGAACATGCGTGCGCAGGGCCTGGCCCTGGGCGGTAGCCTGGACAATGCCATCGTGATGGACGACTATCGCGTCCTGAATGCGGACGGTCTGCGTTTCGAGGACGAGTTCGTCAAGCACAAGGTGCTCGACGCCATCGGCGACCTCTATATGCTGGGTTATCCGCTGATCGGTGCCTTCTCCGGCTTCAAGTCCGGTCACGCCCTCAACAACGCCCTGGTGCGCGCCCTGCTTGCGGACGAGCAGGCATGGGAGTTCGCCACCTTCGATAGCGTGGAAGAAGCTCCGTCTTTCCTGCGCCTGCAGCTGCAGACCTCGTAGTTGCAGTAAAGGGCGGGGCTTATGCTGATCCTGCGTTTATTCTTTGTGCTGGTCATCCTGCTGCTGGTGCTGAGCGGTGGGATGTACGTCTTCACTGGCGATCGCCGCTATCTGCGCTTCGCTTGGCAGACGGCGCGCTTTGCGGTCCTGGTGCTGCTGGTGTTCGGCCTGCTGTTCGTGTTGGAGCGCTATGTGTTGACCGGCTGGAGCGTATTTCTCTAGTCTCGGGCCAGCTTTTTCAGTGCCTGTTTGAGGGGCGAGTCATCCAGGCTGGCGCTGAGGCCGTCCAAGGCATTGCGTGCCGTTTTGCTCAGTTGGCGTGGAGCGGTTTTGCGCGGCACAGGGGCGACGGAAACTTGCACCTTGACCCGGATTCCGCTAACCTCGCAGCCCCTGTTTTGCAATAAAACAACGAGTTCCGGCGCAAGTTGCCGCAGTTTGGCGGCGACGGTGGCGTTGGGGACAAAGACAGTGAGGGTGCCGAAATTCAGGCCCGATACCATGCTCGATTGCGCAAGATAGGCTGGCGCGACACCGGCAAAATGGCGTTGCAGATCTGACAGGGCCTGAGCCCTGGTGACGAGCGGACGGAGTTCCGGGCTGCCGCTTAACAGTGTTCCGAATCGATGCGCCACGAAGTTATAAGCAACCATAATAAGTTAGGAGGGGGAGCGTGAATGTTATTCTAGTTTCCAATCGCTTGGCAAAGTCCCGCAGTATCACGCTCGGCACCTGGCAGATCCTGTTGCTGGCGATGCTGATGTTCATGATGGTCTGGATGGCGACCTTTGCGCTGCAATTCGTCCTGGCCCGCTTTGCGCCGGAAGGCTTGAACGACGGCGTGCGCGCCTTGCTGTCCAAGATACAAAGCGAGGAGCGGCAGAAGCAGGAGTCCTATGTGAACAGCAGTCTGGATGCGATGGCTGCGCGCGTCGGGCAGATGCAGGCGCAGTTGCAGCGTCTGGATGCGCTGGGTGCTCGCTTGGCCAAGTTGTCCGGTATGAAGCCGGATGAATTCCGTTTCGACCAGCCGCCCGCGCAGGGCGGCCCGCTGGTGACGCTGAATCCTCAGCAGATGTCGGTGGCGACGCTGGAGCAGCAGCTCAACGTGCTGACCCAGTTGGTGAGCGACCGCAGCGACAAGCTGGTGGCGCTCGAAACGCTGCTGCAGCAGAACCAGTTGAGCCGCAAGCTATTGCCATCCATCCCGCCGATCGCCGAGGGTTTCTCTTCGTCGAACTTCGGCTGGCGACTCGACCCGTTCACCGGGACGAGCGCGATGCACGAGGGGGTCGACTTCATGGTGCCGGAGGGAACAGCCATCCGTGCCTCGGCTGGCGGCGTAGTAGCTTACTCGGATTACCATCCCCAGTATGGTAATATGATCGAGATTGATCACGGCAATGACATTGTGACGCGCTATGCGCACGCTTCGCGCTTGCTGGCCAAGGTGGGGCAGGTGGTGCGGCGGGGCGAGAAGATCGCCGAAGTCGGCAGCACCGGGCGTTCCACCGGCAGTCACTTGCACTTTGAAGTCCGCTATAAGGGTATCGCCCAGAATCCCGTGCGCTTCCTGCAGGAAGCGCACGGTTGATGGCGAGGCAGTGATGTCCGGGGGTGAGGTGATGAATCGCCTCACCCTTTTATTTTTTGCGCAGAGAAAACGAGAACATGATTTCCAAAGTGTTGAAAAGCATCTTCGGCAGCCGCAACGACCGCCTGCTCAAGCAGTACCGCGCCACCGTCCAGGTCATCAACAACCTTGAGTCCGGCATTGCGAAGCTGAGCGACGACGAATTGCGCCAGAAAACCGAGAGTTTCAGGCAGCGCTTCGCCAACGGCGAGTCGCTCGACTCTATCCTGCCGGAAGCCTTCGCCGTGGTGCGGGAAGGCAGCAAGCGCGCGCTCGGCATGCGCCATTACGATGTTCAGCTGATCGGCGGTATGACGCTGCACTACGGCAAGATCGCCGAGATGCGCACCGGCGAGGGCAAAACGCTGGTGGCGACGCTGCCCGCATACCTGAACGCACTGGCCGGGACCGGCGTGCACGTGGTGACAGTCAACGACTATTTGGCGCAACGCGACGCGGCCTGGATGGGCAAGATCTACGGG
>DASTGP010000188.1:0-6649 GCA_035605585.1 Gallionella sp.
GGTAGTCGAGCGCGATCTCGGTGATCAGCAACACCGCCTCAGGATCGTCGGCATTCACATGGAAGATGGGTGCATCGATCATCTTCGCCACGTCGCTGCAATAGGCGCTGGAGCGCGTGTCGCGCGCGTCCGACGCGGTGAAGCCGATCTGGTTGTTGATGATGATATGCACCGTGCCGCCGGTTCTGTATCCGCGGGTCTGCGACATGTTGAGCGTCTCCATCACCACGCCCTGCCCGGCGAACGCGGCATCGCCGTGCAGCAGGATGGGGATCACCCTGTTTCCGTCGTGGTCCTTGCAGCGGTGCTGGCGCGCGCGCACCGAGCCTTCCACCACCGGATCGACGATCTCCAGATGCGAGGGATTGAACGCCAGCGCGACATGCAAGGCGCCGCCGGGCGTGGCGATATTCGCCGAGAAGCCCTGGTGGTATTTCACGTCGCCGGAAGTCAGGTGTTCGGTGTGGACACCCTCGAATTCGGCGAACAGCATCTTCGGCTGCTTGCCGAGGATATTGACCAGCACGTTGAGTCGTCCGCGGTGCGCCATGCCGATCACCGCCTCCTGAACGCCCTGTGAACCACAGCGCTGAAGCAAATGGTCGAGCAGCGGGATCAACGTCTCGCCCCCCTCGAGCGAGAAGCGCTTCTGCCCGACGTATTTGGTATGAAGATAACGCTCGAGGGTCTCGGCCGCAGTCAGCCGTTCCAGGATATGGCGCCGTTGCGCGGGATCGTAACCGGGCAGCCCGCGCACACTTTCCAGACGGTTCTGTATCCAGCGTTTCTGCGCCACGTCGCTGATGTACATGTACTCCGCGCCGATGCTGCCGCAATAGGTCTGGCGCAGCAACTTGAGAATTTCGCGCAAGGTCATGCGCGCACCACCGACCAGCGAGCCCGTGTCGAACGTGGTATCCATATCCGCCTCGCCCAAGCCGTAGTATGCCGGGTCGAGCTCCGCGATCACGGGCTTGGCATGGCGACTCAGGGGATCGAGGTTGGCGACGCGCACGCCGAGGAAACGGTGCGCATTGATGAGTTGCAGCACATAGACCTGCTTGCGCTCCAGCTCGGCATCCGGTGCAAACGCGCCGCCGACGCCCGCCTTCGGCAAAGCGGCGAAGGCCTGCTGGATCTTACTGTGTGCCTGGTCGTGTGCACCGCCCGCCAGTGGCGGCAGCGCATCGAAATATTGCTGCCATTCGGCGGGCACCGACTTCGGGTCGGCCAGGTATTGCTCGTACAATTCCTCGATGAAGGGCGCATTCGCGCCGAAAAGCAGCGAGCTGCCCTGCATCATTTTCAGGAAATTGGCCGGTTCGTTCAACGTTTCTCCATCGACACAAAATCGCGCTTAAGCGCGCCGCGGTACAGCTGGCGCGGGCGGCCGATCTTGTGCTCGCTGTCGCCGATCATCTCGTTCCACTGCGACACCCAGCCGATGGTCCGGGACAGCGCGAAGATCACCGTGAACATATTGGTCGGGATGCCCAATGCGCGCAGCACGATGCCGGAATAGAAATCGACGTTCGGGTACAGCTTGCGCTCGATGAAATACGGATCGGAGAGCGCTGTCTTTTCCAGCTCCATCGCCAGTTCGAACAGTTTGTTGTTCTCCAGCTTCAGCTCCTTCAGCACTTCGTAACAGGTCTCGCGCATCACCTTGGCGCGCGGATCCATGTTCTTGTACACGCGGTGGCCGAAGCCCATCAGGCGGTACTTCTTGTCCTTCACGCCCTGCACGTATTCCTTCACGCGCGACACGTCGCCGATCTCTTCCAGCATCTTAAGCGCTGCCTCGTTCGCTCCGCCGTGTGCCGGGCCCCACAGGGCCGCGATACCGGAAGCGACGCAGGCGAACGGGTTCGCACCGCTCGAGCCGGCCAGGCGAACGGTCGAAGTCGAAGCATTCTGCTCATGGTCGGCGTGCAGAATGAAGATGCGCTCCAGTGCGCGTACCAGTACCGGGTTGGGCACATAGTCATCCGCCGGCGTGCCGAACATCATGTACATGAAGTTCTCGACATAACCGAACTTGTTCTTCGGATACATGAACGGCTCGCCGACGTTGTACTTGTACGCCATGGCCGCCAGCGTCGGCACCTTGGCCAGCAGCCGGTGCGCCGAGATCACGCGGTGCTGCGGATTGCTGATGTCCAGCGAGTCGTGATAGAACGCCGACAGTGCGCCGACCACGCCGACCATCACCGCCATCGGATGCGCGTCGCGGCGGAAGCCGTTGAAGAAACGCGCGAGCTGGTCGTGCACCATGGTGTGGCGAGTGATGAGCTGACTGAACTCCGTCTTTTGCGCGGCGGTGGGCAATTCGCCGTTCAGCAGCAGATAGCACACTTCGAGGAAGTCCGATTTCTCCGCCAACTGCTCGATGGGATAGCCGCGGTAGTAAAGCAGGCCCGCATCGCCGTCGATGAAGGTGATCGCCGACGTGCAGCTCGCCGTGGCGAAGAACGCGGGGTCGTAGGTGAATACGCCGAGCTTGTTGAGGCTGCGCATATCCACCACATCCGGCCCCAGCGTGCCCGACAGGATAGGCAGTTCTATGCTGCGTCCGTCGTCGAGGGTCAGCGTTGCGGTGCGTTGTTTGTTCTCCATCGATATTTCCTCCTGCATTGAGCGCGCCTTCAGGCCACCCTGATTTTCTCCAGCAACGCCTGCTGTTCGCGGCGCGTCGCATCCTGTTTGCCCGCAATCATATCCCAGAGTGGGTTGTCGGGCATATCCAGCAATGCGTCAAAGGTTTCTTTTTCCGTCTCGTCGAGCTGCGCGTAATGCGCATCGATAAAGCGTCCCAGCACGATATCCAGCTCCAGCAAACCGCGCCGGGCACGCCAGCGCACCCTCTCCAAATTTTTCACGGACACCTCTAAAAATTCAAATTTCTAAGCCAGGCAAGGCGCGCTCGACAAATCGCAGCGCAGCATATGAAAAATATGTAAGCAAGATTTTTCGGGCGCAACACAGCATGGCAACGAAATTTCGGATTTTGAAAGGCGTCCGCTCATACCAGCCGCCTGACCATCATATCCTTGATGTTGCCGATGGCCTCGGTCGGATTCAGTTCCTTGGGACACACATCCACGCAATTCATGATGGTATGGCAGCGGAGCAGGCGGTAAGGGTCTTCCAGATCGTCCAAGCGCTCGCTGGTCGCCTGGTCACGCGTATCGGCGAGGAAGCGGTAAGCCTGTAGCAACCCTGCAGGGCCGACGAACTTGTCCGGGTTCCACCAGAACGACGGACAGGCCGTAGAGCAACAGGCGCACAGGATGCATTCGTACAAGCCGTTCAAGTGTGCACGCTGCGCGGGCGATTGCAGGCGCTCGGTCTCAGGTGGCGGGTCGTTGTTGATCAAGTACGGCTTGATCGAGTGGTATTGTTTGAAGAACTGCGTCATGTCTACGATCAGGTCGCGGATCACCGGCAGTCCCGGCAGTGGACGCAAGGTGACTGGCTCCTTCAGCGACGAGAGCGGCGTAATGCAGGCCAGCCCATTGCGTCCGTTGATGTTCATCGCATCCGAACCGCACACCCCCTCACGGCAGGACTTCCGCAACGACAGGGAATCGTCCTGTTCCTTCAGCAGCAGCAAGGCGTCCAGTAGCATCTTGCCCGCAGGATCGACCTCCAGGTCGTAGTCCTGCATGTACGGCGCAGCATCCTTGTCCGGGTTATATCGGTAGATAGAGAATTTCATCTGCCACCTCTCTAGTAGACGCGCGCCTTGGGCGGGAACGATTCCACCGTCAGCGGTTTCAGGCGCACCGGTTTGTATTCAACGCGCTGGCCCTCGCGGAAATACAGGCTGTGTTTGAGCCAGCTCTGATCGTCGCGCTGAGGAAAATCTTCGCGCGCGTGCGCGCCACGGCTTTCCTTGCGCGCTGCGGCGGAGACCATCGTCGCCTGCGCGACCTCGATCAGGTTGTCCAGTTCCAGCGCCTCGATGCGCGCGGTGTTGAATACCTTGCTCTTGTCGCCGATTTCGGTGCGAGCCGCTCGCTCGGCAACCTGCTTGATCTGTTCAACGCCCTCGGCCAGCAGTTCCGGAAAACGGAACACGCCGCAATGCTTCTGCATCACCTTGCGCATTGCATTCCCGACCTCAGCGACGCGCTCGCCATTCTGCTGGCTCTCCAGCCGCGCAAGCCGGGCCAAGGGGAGCTCGGCGGCATCCGCGGGCAACGGCTTGGGATGAGGATGGCTCTGCAAATCCTCGATGATCTGTCTGCCTGCCTCGCGCCCAAACACCAGCAGGTCGAGCAACGAGTTGCAGCCCAGGCGATTCGCTCCATGAACCGACACGCAGGCGCATTCGCCTACCGCGTACAGGCCGCGCACCACTTCGTCCGGCCCGGTTTTGTAGGGCGCGACCACCTGGCCGTGATAATTGGTCGGGATGCCGCCCATCATGTAATGCGCGGTGGGCACCACGGGAATCGGCGCCTTGGACGGATCGACATGGGCGAATTTCAGCGATATCTCACGGATGCCGGGCAGGCGCTGCTTGATCACCTCCTCGCCGAGATGGTCGAGCTTGAGCAGGACGTGGTCGCCGTGCGGGCCGCAACCACGTCCATCGTTGATCTCCATGGTGATGGCGCGCGATACCACATCGCGGCTGGCAAGATCTTTTGCGGTCGGGGCATAGCGCTCCATAAAACGCTCACCATTCTTGTTGACCAGGTATCCCCCCTCGCCGCGCACCCCTTCGGAGATCAACACGCCCGCGCCGTACACGCCGGTGGGATGAAACTGGAAGAATTCCATGTCCTCGAGTGGAATGCCGGCGCGCGCCGCCATGCCGAGGCCGTCGCCGGTGTTGATGTAGGCGTTTGTGCTGGAGGCGAAGATGCGCCCCGCCCCGCCGGTGGCAAACAGCGTGGCACGCGCCTGGAAGATCATCACCTCGCCAGTCTCGATCTCCAGCGCGGTGACGCCGAGTACGTCGCCATCCTGGTCGCGTATCAGGTCGAGCGCTATCCACTCGATGAAGAAATGCGTGTTGGCCTTCACGTTCTGCTGGTACAGCGTGTGCAGCATGGCATGGCCCGTGCGGTCGGCAGCCGCACAAGCACGCTGCACCGGCGTCTTGCCGTAATCCTGCATGTGGCCGCCGAACGGGCGCTGGTAGATCTTGCCGCTGTCCAGCCTATCGAACGGCATGCCGAAATGCTCCAGCTCATATACCACTTCGGGCGCGGCGCGGCACATGAATTCGATGGCATCCTGGTCGCCGAGGTAGTCCGAGCCCTTCACCGTGTCATACATGTGCCAGTGCCAGTTGTCCTCGTGGACGTTCCCCAGCGATGCGGCGATGCCGCCCTGGGCCGCCACGGTATGAGAACGCGTCGGAAACACCTTGGACAGCACCGCTACTTTCAGGCCCGCCTGCGCCAGCTGCAACGCAGCGCGCATCCCCGCCCCGCCCGCGCCAACCACCACCACATCGAACGTCCGTTTCGACACTGTCATCACATTCCCCAAAGAATTTGCACCGACCAGATCATGTAATAGATCAATGCCAGGATCACCAATACATAAATCGTCAGACGGACGCCCGCCGGCTTCACGTAGTCCATCACGATATCGCGCACGCCGACCCACGCGTGGTAATAAAGGCTCAGCAGAAACAACAAAGTAACGCTGCGCACCCACTGGCTGGAGAACAGGGCCGTCCACACGTTGTAGTCCAGATATGGCTGCCACATCACCCACGCGACCAGCGCCACGAAATAAAGCGCCATCACTATTGCGCTGATGCGCTGGATCAGCCAGTCGCGCAAGCCGTAATGCGCCCCGACAACGACACGATTCACCATAGTTTTGCTCCCAGCACGACAGTCAACAGGAGGCTCACTGCCAGGACCAACTTACTGCTGTACCGGGCCCTGGCAAGATCGGAGCCGATACGCACGTCGATCAGCAGGTAGCGGATACCCGCGCAGAAGTGGTGCAGGAAGGCCCACAGGAGGCCCAGCATCATTAGTTTGAGCAGCGGTTGAGACAACACACCGAGCAGTTGGGTATGAGTCTCGATGGAGCGCAGGCTGTATTGCAGCGCCAATAAAAGAAGGGGCAGCGCGATAAATAGTAGCAAGCCGCTGATGCGATGGAGGATGGAGACGATGGCCGGAAGCGGCTGTTTGATCTGGTACAGGGCGAGATGTATGGGGCGTTCTTTTTTCATATCGTCGCAACCAAGCTGTAAACACAGGCGCGATATTACACCCGATACCAAATCATTTGCCCTAGGGACATCACGTAATCTTCGAATTACCACTCCCCCCCGTGTGACGGCGCCCCTGCGACCCAAAATACATCGCATAACCCATTGAGCAATAGATCATTAAATCTCATGCTAATCAAAATGCGATGCAATCCGGCTTTGCTTCAATCACTTGCTAAAGCAGAATCGAGACCTATGACGGCATTCAAAAAACTAAAAACAATCAGGATGTTCGAAAAGCAGCACTTGCCGCATCTTCGCACTCACGAGGATTTCGACATCGTCATTGAAGTCGGCTTCCATCAGGAAAACGGCACTCCGCTCACCCTCAAGGGGCTGGTGCTGCTGAATATCACCTCGCCAGCTACCGTGCAGCGACGCATCTGCGCCCTGGTGGAACGC
>DASTGP010000211.1:0-27209 GCA_035605585.1 Gallionella sp.
GATGCTGGCTTTGCAGGAGGAGGCGAGACAGGCACCGCGCGGGTTGTGGGCGCTGAACGATCCGATGCCGCCGTGGGAATGGCGCAAGCTGCATCCCTCCACACCGTCAGAGCCATCCCCTCACGTCGCCGCCGGTACCGCGGTTGATGCGCCGACCTCGGCGTCGACCGCAGATAAGGCCTGCGGCGCAAAGAAACGCTGTTCCCAGATGGCCTCCTGCGAGGAGGCGCGCTCCTATTTCGCCCGGTGCGGAGGCAAGCTGCTGGACGGTGATGGCGACGGA
The DNA here is from genome assembly GCA_035605585.1 of Gallionella sp. GTDB lineage: Bacteria > Pseudomonadota > Gammaproteobacteria > Burkholderiales > Gallionellaceae > Gallionella. Next base: position 284 of record DASTGP010000211.1, read on the forward strand.
CGGCCTTGCGAGCAGTTGTGCGCGCCACAAGGAAAAGCCCGGTAGGGTGCAGACCGTATTGCCGCTCCCCTCGACGTGACGCACCATCCGGCTCTTTCAATCGACAAGGAGCCGACATGAGCAATACCCAAGTAACCTTCAAGGGCGCACCGGTCGCGCTGCGCGGAAGTTTTCCCAAGGTCGGGCAAGTCGCGCCCCCATTTTTGCTGGTGGACAAGGACCTGAAGGATGTCTCGCTCAAGGACTTTGCCGGCAAGCGCAAGGTGCTGGACATCGCGCCCAGCCTCGACACTTCCGTCTGCGCGGCGACCGCGCGCAGATTCAACCAGGCCGCGACCGGGCTGAGCAATACCGTGGTGCTGGTGATCTCCGCCGACCTGCCGTTCGCATCAAGCCGTTTTTGCTCTGCCGAGGGATTGCAGAACATCGTCACGCTGTCGCTTATGCGCGGACGCGAATTCCTGCATGACTACGGCGTGGAGATCGCCGACTCGCCGCTGAGCGGGTTGGCCGCGCGTGCGGTGCTGGTGCTGGATGAGAACGATCGCGTGAGGCACGCGGAACTGGTGGGCGAGATCACTCACGAGCCGGATTACGATGCGGCGCTGGCGGCGTTGAAATGAAGGGAATGGCAAGGGGCGGGCGCCCCTTGCATCAGGCGGGAATCAGTAGCCGGTGACTCGCCCTTCGATGACCGGCAGTGATTCCGTGCTGATCAGCGACCAGATCAGGCGCGCCACCGATTCGGGTGCGATCACGGTGTGCTGGTTCTTGTGCGCGGCGAGCTGTTCGCGCAACTGCTTGCGCACGTCGGGATTGCCGGTCAGGTCGAAGATGATGTCTACTTTGCTGCCGGCGGCCGCGATCTCTTCCAGTGTGGCCATCGGGATGCCGGCGGCGATCGCCTGTGCCTTGCCCGGCGTATTGGCCGGTTCGGCGGCGTAGAGCAGATTCAGCCGCTCCTGTTTGCCGGATATTTCACGCAGAAAAGCCGAACCGATCCTGCCCAGACCTACCAGTGCAATATTCTGTTTTCCCATGATGCCCCCCTTGTCATTGAAAGTGCCGTTCCGGACGGAACGCAGGGCAGTATAACGCCCATTCGAGAAGTAGGGGAATAGCGGTCCGGTTTACGCCGGCAGGATATCCAGGGGCCGGCAGCCGCTCGCATCACAGCGCAACGCCGAGCCGTGCGCATGCCAGTCGGCGAGCACCCAGCGTTCGCAGCGGTGGCCTTCCACGATGTGTTCATGCCGCTTCGGGCGGTGAGTGTGCCCGTGTATCAGGCGCGGGTAGCCATGCTCGCGCAGCAACGCGGAGACCGCATCGATGTTCACGTCCATGATTGCGCTGTCCTTATGTTGCTTCTCGGCCTTGCTGTGGGCGCGCAACTGCTCGATGTAGGCCTTGCGCTCCGCCAACGGCCGGGCGAGGAACTGGCGCTGGAAGTCGGCATCGTGCACCTGCGCGCGGTAGCGCTGGTATTCGGTGTCGTCGGTGCACAGCGTGTCGCCGTGGCTGAGCAGGGTGGGCGTGCCGTAGAGGTCGACAAGCACCGGGTCGTCCAGCAGCGTGGCGCCGCAAGCCTGCGCCAGCGCCTGCCCCATCAGCAGGTCGCGGTTGCCGTGCATCAGATAGACTTTGGTGCCGCGTTCGGCGATGCCGTGCAGGGCGGCGATCACCTGCTGGTGGAACGGGTCGTGCAGGTCGTCGTCGCCCGCCCAGTACTCGAACAGGTCGCCGAGGATGTAAAGCGCTTCGGCCTGCGGCGCGATGCCGGTGGCGAAGCGCCGGAACGCCGCCATGCTTTGCGGCTGGTCTGCACCGAGATGCAGATCGGAGATGAACAGGGTGTGGGACATCGAAAAAAGAAACGGCGCCGAGGCGCCGTCGTTGGTTACTGTACTACTTCAGCCTTGGTGATGACGACGTCTTCCTTTGGCACGTTCTGGTGGAAGCCGCTGTTGCCGGTCTTGACCTTCTTGATCGCGTCCACCACTTCCTTGCCTTCGACCACCTTGCCGAACACGGCATAGCCCCAGCCGTCTTGGCCGGGATAGTCGAGGAAGTCGTTGTTACGAACGTTGATGAAGAACTGCGCGGTGGCGGAATGCGGGTCGCTGGTGCGCGCCATGGCGATGGTGTAGTTCTCGTTCTTCAGGCCGTTCGCCGCTTCGTTCTTGATCGGCGCGTTGGTCGGTTTCTGCTTCATGCCGGGTTCGAAACCGCCGCCCTGGATCATGAAGTTGTCCATCACGCGGTGGAAGATGGTGCCGTTATAGAAGCCGCTGTTCACGTAGTCGAGGAAGTTCTTGACGGAGATAGGCGCTTTTTCGGCATCCAGTTGCAGCGTGATGGTGCCGAGGGTGGTGTGCAGTTTGACCATGGTTTTCTTGCCTTGTGTTGATGAATAGGAAGGTTGCATCGCGCAGCACATCAGCAGCGCGAACAATGCGGTGATAAGTTTTTTCAGGTTCATGCGGAGCCCTCGTAGACGATCTGCCAGTGGTTGTTCTGTTTGATCCAGTACTGCCGTTTTTTCATGCGGTTGGACAGGTTGCTGCTGCTGTAGTCCTGCTCGAAGTTGACCACAGCCATGTCGGGCTGTTCAGGATAGGTGAACACGCTGATGTTCGACAGGCCGACCTTGATCCACGACTTCGCGCTGTTCACCAGTTGCTTCTGTTTCGCCCATGCCGCGTAATTCGCGTCCTCACTGGCAAAGTTGCGCGAGTAATGCCTGAGGTAGGCGTTGGTGTCGAGGCTGGACCAATCCTTGCGCCAGCGTTCGATGGTCTGCATCAGTTCCTCGCGTTTGGCGCGGTCGTTCTCGTCGAGCCAGTCCACGCGGTTGGCGATGATCACGGGCGTGACGCCGATCTGCAGATACGGGGCGAGCTTGTTCAGGTCGTCGTTCGCCAGCACCACGCAGCCGTTGCTGGCGCGCGGCGGGCGGCTGTAGGTGTCGGAAGGCGTGCCGTGCAGCCAGATGCCGCTGCCGGTGCGTTTGTTCCTGCGGTCCCATTCGTTCGGGTAGCTCAGCGGAAACGCGCCGCTGCCGTACATGTCGGCCAGCGACTTTTTGGGCAATTCGGCCTTCACGAAATACACGCCGATGGGCGTGCGCTGGTCGCCTTCGGAATACTTCTCGCTGCCGAGCTTGCCGATGGTGACGTAGAAGTCGGTCACATAACGCGGTTCACCGTTCACGTTTTCGTAGACGAACAGCGTGGAACGGCTGGTATCCACCACCAGCGCGTATTTCTGTTCGCCATCCAGCTTCCACAGGAAACTGGGGATGAGCTTGCTGTCGGGCTGCGACAGGGCGCGCTGCAGGCGCACGCGCGCTTCGTCGCGCAGGTCGTCGATCTTGTCGCGCGGGGCGTTGGCGGCGCTGCCGAAACTGTTGATCGCCCCGGCTCGGGCCATCAGCAGGTCGCCCTTGACGAGGTGCGCCAGCTTGAATTTCGGATTGGATTTGAGCAGCGAGTCGACTTCGTTGAGCGCGACGTCAAGGTGGCTTTCCTGGAGGGCTTGCAGGCTCTTCGCCAGCTGTGCCTCGGTGCTGCGCGAATCGGGCGCGGCATGCGCCACGCCCGCCAGCAAGGCGCACATCAACGAGGAGGTCAGTGCCTGACGCAGCACCATGTTACTGGGCTCGTTCTTCCTGGATCAGCCACTTGCCGCCCGCTTTCACCATCAGCAGCGTCTTGGTGCTGGAGGTCTTCATGTGGGTGGCGCGGTAGGACTGACGGAATTTCACGGTGGCATGATTGCCGTTGCTGAAGTTGACGCTCGCATCGCTGATGCCGATACGGATGGACTTGGGCTTGCGGATGCGTTCCTCGCGCGCAGCTTCCCAGGCCGAGCGGCTTTCTCCGTCCGGCGTCCTGAAGTCGCTGGCGTAGTACGACAGGTACTTCTTCACGTTCTGCGAGGACCAGGCGGCGGCCCAGGCATTGACGGTCTTCATCACTTCCTTGCTGTCGTTCGCAGTCGGCGCGGGTTCACGGCTATTCTCGACGGGCGCGGGCTTGGTCGCGATGGGAGCCGGCTTGGCGGCGGCAGGAGCGGACGCCACGACGACCGGTGCAACCGGTTCCGGCTTGCTCGCCACTTGGGTCGGTGCCGAGGACGCCGGCGCCGGACGTTTGCCGCGCGTGCCGTTGGCGAACAGATCCTGGATCATCGACAGCTTGGTCTGGGTCGCGGTATTGCTGCGGTCCAGCTGAAGGGCCCGGTCATAGGCCTGGCTTGCCATCTTGGCGTAGATGTCGCCCAGGTTTTCGTGCGCGGTGGCGTAGCTGGGATGGGTGCGGATGGCCATTTCCAGCGCCTGCTTGGCCTTGTCGTACTGGCCCTTGCTGGCGTACAGCACGGCGAGATTGTTGTACGGCTCGGGCAACTCGGGATAGTCCTCAGTCAGCGCCGCGAAGATCTTGATCGCCTCATTGGTGTTGCCTTGCTCGGTGAGGATCAGGCCTTTCAGGAAGCGCGCCTGGGCATCCTTGGGCTTGTTCGCGAGATAGCCGTTCACCTTCTCCAGCGCCTGTGCAGTCTGGCCCTGTTTGAACAGTTTATTGGCATCCTGGACATCGTCGGCATGGGCGGAGAGGCTGGCACCCAACAGCAGGGCACCGGCGAGCAGGGCGCCAGAAAGCAAGCCGACGGGAGGAGTGAAACGAGCCAAACGAGTTTCGCTAAAACGGTTGAACATGTTCATCGTGTTGTCGTTATCCTGAATATGGGCGGGGAATCACCCTGAACTGGGGGCGGATTCTACCAAATCGGCTGTGCGTTTTCACAGTTAATGTCTTTCGGGGCGGGGGCTTTGTCGGTGATTTCGGGTAAAATCCCAGCGTATTTCGCCAACCAGACCGAAGTCGAGAATAACAACATGAGCAGCGCACCAGTCGTTTCCAATTTCATCCGCACCATCATCGATGCCGACTTGGCCTCCGGCAAGCATAAGAGCATCGTCACCCGCTTCCCGCCGGAGCCTAACGGCTACCTGCACGTCGGCCACGCCAAGTCCATCTGCCTGAACTTCGGTCTGGCACAGGACTACCACGGCAAGTGCAACCTGCGCTTCGACGATACCAACCCGGAGAAGGAGAGCGAGGAATACGCGCTGTCCATCCAGGACGACGTGCGCTGGCTGGGCTTCCAGTGGGACGGCGAGGTGCACTGGGCGTCGGACTACTTCGATACGCTTTACGACTACGCGGTCGAACTCATCAACAAGGGACTGGCCTATGTGGACGACCTGACGCCGGAGCAGATGCGCGAATATCGCGGCACGCTGACCCAGCCCGGCAAGAACAGCCCCAACCGCGACCGCAGCGTGGCCGAGAACCTCGACCTGTTCGCACGCATGAAGGCGGGCGAGTTCGCCGACGGCGCCATGGTGCTGCGCGCCAAGATCGACATGACCTCGCCCAACATGAACCTGCGCGACCCCGTCATCTACCGTATCCGCCGTGCCCACCACATCCGCACCGGCGACAAGTGGTGCATCTATCCGATGTACGACTACACGCACTGCATCTCCGACGCGCTGGAAGGCATCACCCATTCCATCTGCACGCTGGAGTTCGAGGACCATCGCCCGCTGTACGACTGGGTGCTGGACAACATCACCATCCCCTGCCATCCGCGCCAGTATGAGTTTTCGCGCCTGGAGCTGCACTACACCATCACCAGCAAGCGCAAGCTGCTGCAGCTGGTGAACGAGAAGCATGTTTCCGGCTGGGACGATCCGCGCATGCCCACGATCTCCGGCATGCGCCGCCGCGGCTATACGCCGGAAGGCATCCGCGAATTCGCCAAGCGCATCGGCGTGTCCAAGGGCGAGAACAGCGTCGACATGGGCGTCATGGAAGGTGCGATCCGCGAGGACCTCGAGGCGCGTGCACCGCGCGTGATGGCCATCATCAATCCGCTCAAGGTCACCATCACCAACGCCGAGGGCGCACAAGCGCGCGAAGCGGGTTTCCATCCGAACCATCCCGAGTTCGGCAGCCGCGTGGTGCCGTTCTCCAGCGAGCTGTTCATCGAGGCTGACGACTTCGCCGAAGTGCCGCCTGCAGGCTGGCAGCGCCTCACGCTCGGCGGCGAAGTGCGCTTGCGCTACAGCTATGTGATGCGCTGCGACGAGGCGGTGAAGGACGCTTCCGGCAAGGTCATCGAACTCAAATGCAGCATCGACCACGACACGCTGGGCAAGAACCCGCAGGGCCGCAAGGTCAAGGGTGTGATCCACTTTCTGTCCAGCTTGCATGCGCTGCCCGCCGAGATCCGGTTGTACGATCGCTTGTTCACCGTGCCCGAGCCGGATGCGGACAAGGAAGTGGATTTCTGCACGCACCTGAATCCCGCTTCGCTTTCCGTGGTGCAGGGCTGGGTGGAAAGCTGCGTCAAGGACGCCGCCCCCGAGACGCGCTACCAGTTCGAGCGCCTGGGCTATTTTTGCACCGACCGCCGCGATCATCAGCCGGGCGGCAAGCTGGTGTTCAACCGCACCGTCACACTGAAGGATTCCTGGGCGAAGGAACAAGGCTAGACAACCAACCTGATAGGAGACTGTCATGTACAAGCGAATAGTGGTTGCAGTGGATGGGAGTCCGACTTCCGAGCTTGCCCTCGACGAGGCGATCAAGCTGGCCGGTGAAGGCAAGTCTCAACTGTTGTTGCTGCATGTCAGCGAAGACGTGACGCTGGCCTGGAGCGGCGGGGACTGGATGGTGGCCATGCCGCCCGTGGTGTCCCCGGAAATGTTCGAGGAAATGGGGCAGAAGATACTCACCCATGCGCAGGAAAAGGTGCGCAACGCGGGGCTGGACGCCGAGCTCCGACGCGTGAACGACGACGGGCGCCGCATCGGCAACATCATCGCGCAGGAGGCACAGGACTGGCAGGCCGACCTGCTCGTGATCGGCACCCATGGCCGCAAAGGGCTGGACCGCTTCCTGCTGGGCAGCGTGGCGGAAGGCGTAATGCGTGCGGCGACGGTGCCGGTACTGCTGGTGCGAGGCACTTAAACGTTTTATCTGAAGAATCTGAATCAATGCTGAAAATCTACAATACCCTCGCCCGCGAAAAGCAGGATTTCAAACCCATCGAACCGAACAAGGTGCGCATGTACGTGTGCGGCATGACGGTGTACGACTATTGCCACCTCGGCCATGCACGCGTGATGGTGGTGTTCGACATGGTGCAGCGCTGGCTGAAGGCTTCCGGTTACGACGTGACCTACGTGCGCAACATCACCGATATCGACGACAAGATCATCAAGCGCGCAGCAGAGAACAAGGAGTCCATCCACGCGCTGACGCAGCGCTTCATCGACGCGATGCACGAGGACGCCGATGCGCTGGGCGTGCAGCGCCCGGACCACGAGCCGCGCGCGACGCAGTACGTGCCGCAGATGCTGGCGATGATCGAACAGCTGGAGAAGAACGGCCTGGCCTACCAGGCGGCGGACCGCGACGTGAACTACGCGGTGCGCAAGTTCGACGGCTACGGCAAGCTCTCCGGCAAGTCGCTCGAAGACCTGCGCGCCGGCGAACGCGTGGACGTGGCGGAGGGCAAGAACGACCCGCTCGACTTCGTGCTGTGGAAATCGGCCAAAGAGAATGAAGCGGACGAGGTGAAGTGGGATTCCAAATGGGGCAAGGGCCGTCCCGGGTGGCACATCGAGTGTTCTGCGATGGGCTCGCAATTGCTCGGCAAGCATTTCGACATCCACGGCGGCGGGGCGGACCTGCAGTTCCCCCACCACGAGAACGAAATCGCACAGTCCGAGGGCGCGCACCAGTGCCAGTACGTGAACTACTGGATGCACAACGGCTTTGTGCGCGTGGACAACGAGAAGATGTCCAAGAGCCTCGGCAACTTCTTCACCATCCGCGAAGTGCTGCAGAAGTACGATGCCGAAGTGGTGCGCTTCTTCATCCTGCGCGCGCACTACCGCAGCGCGCTGAACTACTCCGATGCGCATCTGGACGATGCCAAGGTCGCGCTGACGCGGCTTTACACCGCGCTGAAGAGCGTCCCCTCTCCCCTGTCCCCTCTCCCGCAAGCGGGAGAGGGGAATGCACGTCCCTCTCCCACAAGTGGGAGAGGGATCGAGGGAGAGGGCTGCGTTGATTGGAATGCTCCCTCTGCCGTCCGTTTCAAGACCGCGATGGACGACGACTTCAATACGCCCGAAGCGATGGCCGTGCTGTTCGATCTCGCCAACGAGGTGAACCGCAGCCAATCCGCGGAAGCGGCGGCGCAACTCAAGGCGCTGGCCGGCGTGCTGGGACTGCTGCAACGCGACCCGCAGGCGTTTCTGCAAGGCGGGGCTGATGCAGGCGGTCTGGACGATGCCGCGATCAGCGCACAGATCGAGGCGCGCATCGCCGCGAAGAAGGCAAAGAACTTCGCCGAGGCCGATCGCATCCGCAAGGAACTGCTCGAAGCCGGCGTCGTGCTCGAAGACACCGCGCAGGGCACGGTCTGGCGGCGCGCCTAGGAGACGCCGCACCTCGTTGGCAATCCCGCAAGTGAAGGTCCCGCAAAGTTGTTAGTCCCTGCAAAGCGAAAATCCAAGTCGTCCGGCTGGCAGAGCCTGCTGGCCGTCATTCCCATGCTGGTGCTGGCCGGTTGCGCGAGCGAGCCGCCGAAAAAAGATACGGCACCCTCCGTCAAAGCGCCGCCCCCGCAGCCGGTCGTGGTCCACAAGCCACAGGTCAAGACGCCTCCGCCGCCGCCCAAGCCATTGCCCCCGCTCGAACTGGTCGGCAGCCTGCTGCCGGCGGGCTTGCCGGACAGGGCCGGTTGGGCGGCCGATATCGTTGCGTCATTCGAGGCGTTGAACATCGCTCCGAACAAAGGGAATGTCTGCGCCGTGCTCGCCGAGATCGAACAGGAGTCCTCGTTCCAGTCTGAGCCCGTGGTCTTCGGGCTGAGCAAGATCGTCAGGCAGGAGCTGGAAGCGAGAAGACAGCGGTACAGCATCCCCCAGTGGCTGATGGACAAGAGTCTGGCGAGAAAATCACCCAACGGGCAGACCTACAACGAACGCATCGATGCGCTCAAGACCGAGAACGATGTGAACGACCTGTACGAGGATATGATCTCGGAGATTCCATTGGGGAAGAAATTTCTCGCCGATTACAATCCGGTGCACACCGGCGGCCCGATGCAGGTCAGCCTGAGCTTCGCCAATTCGTATGCGGCCACAAGGCGTTACCCCTTTGCCCACAACGGATCGCTGCGCGACGCCTTGTTCACCCGCAGGGGCGGGTTGTTTTTCGGTGTGGCGTACCTGTTGGACTATCCGGCGAACTACGAGAGTCTGACCTTCCGTTTCGCCGACTATAACGCGGGGCGTTACTCGAGCAGGAACGCCGCATTCCAGAATGCGGTGAGTTCGTTGAGCGGCGTTTTGCTGGAGCCCGACGGCGACCTGCTGAACTATCAGGATGGCGCCGCGGTCGAGGATCCCAGCCAGACCATGCAGGCCCTGCTCGCCATCGCGCCTCGCCTGAACATGGACAAGACTGCGATCTTTCGCAACCTGCTGCTGGAAAAATCGCCGGCCTTCGAGCAAAGCCAGCTGTACGCCAGGGTATACGCCCTGGCACCCTCGCTGCCACGCGCAATCATTCCGGACATCGCGGTCAGGAGCGTCAAGTTCTCCCGCAAGCTGACCACGACCGGTTACGTGAAACGCGTCGACAGCCGCTACCGGAACTGCCTGAAGAAGTAAGGAGTAGCTACGATGAAAAAAAGCGCGATGGGAGCCGCGCTTTTTGTAGGGTACTAACGTTAATTCACGGCCTTACGCGGCTTTTTGTGCAGATCTGGTTGACCGAGGGGTGGGTGCCTTGGTTAGGGGGAAATGACTTTTTTCGGATGATTACGGCTGGCTACTCCGCAAGTACTTTCGCTTCAGACCAAATGAAACGAGAACGCCAAGAAATACACCAATGCAACCTAGCAGAAATCCCATAACTGCTAGGTTGCCATCGAGATAGAAGTTCGGAAGGATGAAGGTCGCCGCAAACACTCCCCACACGAGGAATGAGACAAAGAATGTCGCAGCCCCAACAAGGGACCATTTCAATCCCACTCTTGCCAACGGCCCGAGCGGAACGGAAGTACCAGATGGCAACAACTAGCATTGAGAGTGCGGATAGCAAGCAAATTCTCCTATAGATCGCAAATGTCAGGTGGTAGGCAATTGTCGAGACGCCCAAGTTAACGTGGAACTGAGGGGCGTTGGCGCGTCCCGCTTGAGCGTAGGGTTAGGGGTTCTATTGCATCAAGATCAACAAAACGTATGTTTTTCATGGTGTCGAGATATATCGGGCTTGAGTTTATTGTTAATGTATTTGATGCTTGTTTGTGAGCAAATTCACATTGAACAATAGATGCTTTACCAGATATGTAATCAATGTCCCCCTCAAAACCTTCGTGATCGCAAGCATCAGCACCATATTTCTTTTCTGCTGCTTCATATTCCACCTCATCGGCTTCGGTTCCTCCCCCGCAGCACATCGTGTTATAGAGTGCTGAACTTTTCCTATGAGCCAATCTGATTTTGTTTACGGTTGCATCATAAACAAAATCATAATCGTCACTGAAACTCGCTCGTGGCGGCGGGTTGGAGTACTGCTCCACGCTCAACTTGCCACCATGCCAGCTCAATGAAACGACAGCCAAACCTGCCGTTTTGATGACATAAATAATATCGCTATTCCTTCCAATCTCTAGCCAGCCTGAACTGGTATGCCGCCACACAACTAACGTTCTAACTCCGTCATCACTATCAGGTGCTTCACTGTCATCGCATGAGATGAAATGCCAGTTTGGCGAGAGAATGGCTGCTATTAGTTTTGTGCCGGTTTTCTGAATCATATGGCTGGCAACGACTTCCACACCTGTCGTGTTTGGAATGGCATGTTCAATTGCCGCTGGCAAGGACTGGCGAATATCTTTGGCTCTTTCCTCTCGAGAGCAGGCTTCGGCTCGGATGCAGAAGATCAAGACGGGAAACGCTAATGCATAAAAAGCCATGTTTTTTGCGATCAGGCGCATACCATCCCTAACGTAAACTAGAACTAGCCGACTAAAAATGTCGTTTAGCGGGCGCTCACCCTAATGCCGCGCTTGCGGCGCGTCAACAAGTCTGACGGCCTATATATTTTCGATCACGGCAGCTTGCCCGCCTCGACCATGCGGTTGAGCAGGATGTTGTTCGAAATCCAGGTGACCAGGTCGTCGTAATCCGGCGTGGCGGTGTGGCTGACGTAATTGTTGTTGGCGCTGCCGTCGCTGTTTTCTCGTTCGTCGGCATTGCCGCTGACCGGCTGTTGCGTGCCTTGCTGGGTATAGGAGCCTGCCCCGTTCTTGCCGTGCGAGATGATGACGGCCGGCACCTTGGTGGCGACTGTCGTTCCTCCAGCGGCAGCCGACAGCACATCTAGGTTGCCGCTGGAACACAGGGCGAACGAAGCCTGGGGGGGCAGCGGGGTCGGGGTGCATCCGCCATAGGTGGCGCTGCCGATGGCGTCGGCGAAGTCGGAGCTGACCCGGTAGGTGAAGCGGTTGCCCCACGCGTCGGTCTCGCCGATGCCCAGCGTGGCCCATGGCAGGACGCCGGCGGAGTTGTTGCCGGTGCAAGGCGGGGTGCGCGCGATTCCGGCATTTGCCTGTCCGGTGGGAATGGATGGATCGGCAGGGCAGGGCAGCCGGCCGTTTGCCATCGCATAGCCGATCAGCGCTTCGCGCGCGTCCGCCAGCTGTTTTTCCGTCTCAGAGACTTTCTGCTGTTCCATCTGCGCGCCGAGAGGAACCAGCATGCCGCCCAGCAGCAGGCCGAGGATCATCAGCACCATCGCGATCTCGACGAGGGTGAAACCGTGTTGCCGGTGCGGTGGAAGTCTTACGGGCATGGCGCGACGTTCAGGTTGGTGTCGATGCAATATAGCGTATCGTTGAAAGTGGCGCTGGCGGTTCCGCTCTGGTAGTCGGCGTTGCCGCCGCTGTTCGGATGATTGCCTGCGTTGCGTCCCTCGAGGTAGTTGGCGATGACGGCGCGCTGCGCATCGGTTGTAGAGCTGGCGCGGACCTGGCCGGGGAGCCGGCCGCCGGAGAACATCACGACTGCGGCGTAAGGGCCGCTGCTGTTTACCGACAGGCAGTCGCCGCAAGGAGCGGTCATCAGGCTGCCGGGGCGGTATTCGCGCGCCAGCGCGTAAAAAAGGTGATCCTTCCAGTTGTTCCACCAGGGATAGGCCTCTGCCCAGCCGCTCGGACAATTGGTCGCATTGATCAGCAGGTTGTAGTTGCTCATGGTGTTGCCCGTAGTCGAGTAGGAGTCGTTCACCCTGTAGGGAACGCGGCCGGAGTACGAGCCGGTCTGGTCGTCATAACTGGTGTTCCTGCCATAGTCCGCCAGCGCGAGCGGGGCAGGCCACGGCAGGCTTTTGTTGGAACTCGGGCTGAGAATGGGCTTGCCGTTGTGTATGCCGAAAAACGCGATGCACTCAGCCACTCGTTGCGTCATGTTGTTGAGCGTGGCGCGAAAGTCGTTGCGCTTTTGCATTGCGTTCCAGATGTCCTGCCGGGTGATGATCACCATCTGGTCATTGATTCCGGCTGCGGTGCCGAGCCGGAATTTGCTGAGGTCGTTGGCGACTGACGACACGGCGGCATTGTTGATGGTGCCATCGCTGTCGAGATAGTTGCCCGGGGTGTAGTTGCCGCCGCACGTGGGCGTGCTGGTGTCGGATGTGCGGGATTGTCCGCTCTGTGCCGCTCCCGGCGCAAAGATGACTGCCACCGCTTGGTTGTCTGCCGGCGTCTGCAGCGTGGTTCCGTCTGATTCATACACCTGTAGCTGGCCGTTGGTGTCCCAGTTCATCAGGTCGGTCGCGGTGTTGTTCTTGTAAGTGCCGGAAACGGCATACCACAGACACTCGCCGTTGCCGTCGCGCAACGGGGGGAGATTGAGCGTCCTCCACGGCAGCCGTCCCAGCTGGCTGATATTTTTGGCACCGCAACTGACGGCCGCAATTCCCTCGGTTGCGCCCGCTGTGCCGCCAGACTGGTTCGGGCAGGGCAGATAGCCGTGCACTTGGCCGGGATGGGTGTCGCCATAGGTGATGGCATAGCCAATCAGGGCGTCCCTGGCCTGGGCCAGCGCGGCGGCGGTTTTTGCCTCGCGCTCGTTCCTGAGGCTGGCGGAATTCAGCGAACCGACCAGCGTGGCGGCAAGGCCGAGCACAAGGATGACCAGCATCACCATCAATGCCACGCCACGCTGCCTGGCCGGGCCGGAGTGATGTTTGGGCGCCAGCATGGGCTTATTTTTTTTCGGGACCAGTGGTAGGGGAGACGAGCACTTTCTGCCCGACCTTTACCCTGACCGGGTTCTGCTGGCCGGGAACGGCGACGGGTACGCTGTCCGGTGCGTGCTCGTCGCTTGCGCCGGCGGTTTGCGGCACACCGTTGATCCATACCGTGCGTCCGCCGCCGCGTTTTTGCACGATGCCGTTCACGGTGAGCACGCCGCGGTTATGGCGGGAATCAGTGTTCTGCGGCTTGCCGGAGTCCAGTTGCGCGCGTTCTACTGGGGTGAAGAACAGGCGGCCGAGTTCTTCCGCGTTGCATGCCTGTGCGCCCATGAGCCACGCGATCAATGCGCCGGTCCGGATGATGGGGTTCATGGAGCCTCGTTCCGTTTCTTCAGCGTGATCCAGCCGCCGTTGCATTCCGCGGTGAGATGGATAGCCGGGTTACCTTCGGCGGCAGTACGCTGCAGGCTGCAGCCCTCCAGAATGTAGCGCCCTTTGATCTGGCTGCGCAGGGCCGTGAAGAAATCGAGCAGCTGGCCTTCATGCAGCAGGTCGAATTGCAGTTTCATCTCGCTGTAGCGAATGTCGAAGTCGCCGCTGGCGATGGGCGGTTGCGGGGCATAGGCGGTTTGCGGGGCGATGCTGTAGCGGAAGTCGATCACCAGGTTCTGCTGGCGGATGTTCTCCATGCCTTCCACCCAGTCCAGGCGGCGGTCTTCGCCGATGACGCCGAGGTCGGCCAGGGCGGCGTATTCGCCAGCGTAGACTGCCATATTCTCCTTGTCTTCCAGCGCGCCAGCCAAGTGGCCGCGGGCGACGTTGAGCTGTTGCAGGGCATCGAGGTGATCCTTGCGCGTCCGTTCCGCATACTTGGCGCTGCTGTACAAAACGAGCGAGCCGACGAAGGTCGCGGCGCAGATCGCCAGCACGCTCCAGCGGATCAACTGAAGGTCGGACAGGGAGAACCTCATGCCGACGGCCTCCACAAGAGCTTCACGGAAAAACCGAGCGCTTCAGCACCGGAATCGCGCCGGTTGCCGATGCTGCCGTTCGGACTGACGTCCAGCGGCCTGCGCAGCACGGTCGCCTGGTAGCCTCGTGCACTCAAATCGCGCCGGAAATTCTCCAGGTAATCCAGCGCCGCGCGGTAATCGTTCGAGAAGCCGACCAGCTGACCGTTGAGTGTGATGGCGTCGGAGGGGATTTCGGTCGGTGCGTTTTCCGTGCCGGGCTCTGCTGTGTTCATTTTCCATGCGAGGTCATCCAGTTCGATCTGCGGATAGCGGTCCAGCATCGCGCTGATGGGGCGCAACACGTCGCCGGGCATCTGGCCGTGTTGGTCGAGCTTGCGCATGACCGATACCGCGGCCTTCATTTCCGACGCAGGCGTGCGGGTGGCGGGGAAAGTGAGCGTGACCTGTCGCGCCTCTTCCTCGATGCGTTGCGCCTGGGCCTTGAGCGACAAGGCCTCATCCGCGCTTCCGCGGCTCTGCCAGACATCCGCCGTCGTGAACAACAGGCTGCCCAGCAGCACTGCGGCGCTGGTCCAGTTCAGCAGGTTGCGCAGCCGCCACAGCGTGTTGTAGCGGGTGTGCCCGGCATTGGCATAGTTGGCCTTGGGCGGCTCGGCGAGCAACTGGTGGAGGAAGACCTGGCCGGCATCCGAGTCGGCGAAGTCGTAGTCGATGCCGAGTTGTCTGCCGACGTCCGCAAGGTCGACAAATTCATAGCGCATGTCCGCGTCCCTGGGAAGCTCGAGTCGCAGATCGGCCAGGTCGCGGCGATGGCCCAGCAGGCGCACGTCGAGTGTTTGTTCAGACGGCAGCAGACTCAGGCTCTTGAGGTATTGGTAGGTGCGGCCGAGTTCGGCGACGACGGCCTGTTGGAAGGTCTGGTCGGCAGTGATGGGCGTCAGGCGCGAGATCTGCAGGCGATGGTCGCTGAAGTAGGTCTGGCGCAATCCGGAATACTTCTCCCAGGAGATGAGCAGCAGATGGTCCGAGGGATGATCCTTGACCAGTGGGGCGCTGATCTGCGGTACGGAATAGATTCCCGCGAGCGGGGTCCGCCGGGCCATGATGATGTCCAGCCAGGGCATGACAAGCGCCGGATTGGTCAAGGCCGAAAACAGCATGTCGTCGTCGCGCCGGCCGCCCTGTTGTCGCTGCAACAGGGTTGCCTGGCGGAACGGCGTGGTGCGATAGAACTGCTCGAACTTGCGCTGCAGCAGCGCGCGGCGCCTGCTGCCGATCAGGTGCGGCACGGTTTCCTGCCGGAAATCCTCCTCGATCAGATCGACCAGCAGAAAAGCCGGACAGGTCACCGACTGCAACAGGACGGAGAACGCATTGTGCCCGTCCGGCGAGTCGGGGAATTCGTATTGCGCGGCGATGCGGCCGCCGTCCATGATCTGTGCATGGAGACGGTCGGAACTCAGGAATAGCAGCAGGCGATGTCTCATCAGAATTTCACCTTGCCGATCAGGTCGTAGATCGGCGACAGCACCGACAGCATCACCCAGCCGAGCACCAGGCCGAGCATGATGGTCATGGTCGGTTCGATCAGGACTTGCACCTTCTTGATGGCGTCCTTCACGTCACGGTCGTAGAAGTAACTGACGTTGAGCAGCGCCTTGTCCAGCGAACCGGTGGCCTCGCCGACCCTGAGCATGCGGATCACCAGCGGCGGAAAGATGCCCGTGTTCTGGAAGCTCTGGGTGAGATTCTTGCCCGACTCGATCTCGTGCGTGACGTCGTCCAGGCTTTTGGCGATCACGCGGTTGTTGACCACGTCGCGCGAATTCGCGATGCAGTCCAGGATGCTTACGCCCGAGCCGTACATCATGGCGAAGGTGTTGGCGAAACGGGCCAGGATGATCTTGCGCAGGATGGGGCCGGTCAACCACAGGCTGAGCTTGAGGTTGTCGAACTTGTATTCCATCTCCGGACTGGAGCCGATGACCAGTTTGGCGGCGACAGGCAGTACCACCGGCAGGGCGACGATGATGTACCAGTAATCGACGAAGAACGCGGAGGTGGCAAGCAGCATTCGTGTCTGGAAGGGAATCTCCTGGCCCATGCCCTGGATGAAGCCGACCAGTTGCGGTACCAGGTAGATCATCAGGAAGAAGGTGATCCCCAGTACGATGGCGCCGACGAAAGCCGGGTAGAGCATGATGTTCCTGGTGTGGGCGGACATCTCGTCCTGCCACTTCAGCGACTCGGTGATGTGTGCGAACACCTCCGGAAGGCGGCCGCTTTCCTCTCCGGCATGCGTCAGGCTGACGAATATCCTGTCGAACGCGTCGGGGTGCAGAGCCATCGCCTGCGAGAGCTTCAGGCCCCCTTCGATGGACTCGATCAGGTTGGCGATGATCTCGCGGAAGCGCAGGTCGCTCATGGTGTCGCGCAGATCGGCGAGGCATTCCAGCAACGGCACGCCTGCACGGGTGAGTTGTTCCAGGTTGAAGAAGAACGTGATCAGCTCGGTGCGTTTAATCCTCCTGCTTCCCCAGACCGCCGTTCCGCTGTCGATCCGGGCGTCGATCAGGTCCAGGCCGCCGCGCTTCAGGCGCAACTCGAGGTCCACCAGGTTGGCCGCATCCTGCAGCCCCTTGCTGGGCTTGCCCTTCTCGTCGATCGCGCGATAGGAATAGAGCGTCATGTCAGAGCCTGTCGGTCAGGTCGACCACGCGGCTGACTTCGGCGAGCGAAGTGATGCCCTGCTGGATGCGCCGTATCCCGTCCATCGCGAGCGGGCGGAATCCCTTTTGCAGTGCGGCCTCCCGGATCTGCCGGGTGCTGGCGCGGCGCGACACCAGGTCGTCGAGGTCGTGATCCATCTTGAGCAGTTCCATGATCGCCATGCGACCACGGTAGCCCTGGTGGTTGCAGGAGTCGCAACCGGCCGCGCGGTACAGCGTGACGTCCTCCTGGGCGGTGAGGCCCAGTAGTTTGCGTTCCAGTGCATCGGGCTGGTAGGGATATTTGCATTCGTTGCACAGGACGCGCACCAGCCGTTGCGCCACGATACCGATGATGTTGCCGGCCATGATGTCCGGCAGGATGCCGATGTCCAGCAGGCGCGGGATGGCGCCGATGGCCGAGTTGGTGTGCAGCGTCGAGTAGACCTGATGGCCGGTCATCGCGGCGCGGAATGCCATCTCGGCGGTGGGGAGGTCGCGGATTTCGCCCACCAGGATGATGTCCGGGTCCTGCCGCATCATCGAGCGGATGCCGTTGGCGAAGTCCAGTTTGACCGCCTCGTTTACCGAGGTCTGGCGTACCAGCGACAGTGGGTATTCCACCGGGTCTTCCAGGGTCATGATGTTCACCGACTCGGTGTTGATGTGGTTCAGCACCGAATACAGCGTAGTGGTCTTGCCGCTGCCGGTGGGGCCGGTGACCAGCACGATGCCCTCCGGTTTGGCGATGATCATGTGCAGCGTGTTGAGCGCGCTCTCGTCCAGCCCGATCTGGTCGAGCGGCACGATGCCTTTCTGCCGGTCGAGGATGCGCAGCACCATGTTCTCGCCGTGCGTGGTCGGGTGCGAGGCAACACGGAAATCGATGGGACGTCCAGACAGGCGCAGCGAGATGCGCCCGTCCTGCGAGGCACGCGTCTCGGCGATGTTCATGCCGCTCATCACCTTCAGGCGCACCACCATCGCCGGCCAGAAGCTCTTGTGCAGGCTGCGCACCTGGCGCAGCACGCCGTCGATACGGTAGCGTATGCGCAGGAAGCTGCTCTCCGGTTCGAAGTGGATGTCGGACACGCCACGCTGCACCGCTTCGGTCAGCAGCGCGTCGACCAGTCGCACCACGGGCTGGCTGAATTCGTTCACGCCCGGCTGCAGCGCCTGGTATTCCATCTCGCCCGGCTCGATCTCGTGCAGGATGCCGTCGATGGAAAGCTCGAAGCCGTAGTACTGGTCGATTGCGCGCAGGATGTCGGATTCGCTGGCAAGCTGGGTGATCAGCCGGTACTCGTCCTTGAGCAGGGCACGCACCTGGTCCAGCGCGATGATGTTGTCCGGGTCCGCGACCGCGAGGGTCAGGACCCGCCCCGCCTTTTCCACCGACAGCGGCAGCAGCTGGTAGCGCCGCGCGACATCCTTGGGAATGAGCGCCAGCGCGGCCGGGTCGATGATGATGGCGGAGAGGTCGACACTCTCCTGGCCGAGATTCTCCGACAGCACGTCGCGGATGGTGGCTTCAGACAGGAAGCCCAGCCGCACCAGCAGGCGACCCAGCGGCTGGTGGGTCTTGTTCTGTTCCTGTAGCGCGATGCGCAACTGATCGTCGCTGATCACGCCCTTGTCGACCAGTATTCGTCCCAGCGGTTGTTGGAGTTGGCTGTCTGTCATGGCCGGGCTAATGGTTCAGGTCGTCGATGCGCCGCGAAACTTGCGCGTGGTCGAAGCCGGTGCTGTGCGCCGGGTCGAGTTGCAGGGCACGCCGGTAATACTGCGCGGCCGGTCTGGCCTGACCGAGATGGTCGAGGCTGACGGCGAGGTTGTAGGCGAATTCGGCATTGCCGGGCTCCAGCGTGTAGGCGTTGAAGTAGGCCTGCTGGGCCTCTCCCCAGCGCGATTGTCCGGCGTACAGGTTGCCCAGGGCCAGGTGCAGCGCGGCGGAATTGCCCTGTTCGCGCAGCAGGAGTTTCAGGCGGCTCTCGTTAGTTTCATCGTCCGGGTTCAATGCCGACATACCCGCGTTGGCCGCGGCATTGTGCGGGTCCAACGCCAGCACACCGGCGTAGTACCGGGCCTCGGTCTCGGGTTCACCGCGCTGTTGGGCAATTGCCGCCAGGCCGAGCAAGGCGTCGGAATTTCGCGCATCTTTTCGGGCTATCGCCAGGTACAGTTGTTGCGCCTCGTCCAGCTTGCCGTTGCGGTAGGCCTGATAGGCCTCCTTGAGCGGCGACTCGATTGATTCCGTGCGCGGGTGTTCGATGCGTATCGGCCCCGAGGGGGAACTTTCGCGCGGTTGCGGGGCAGGCGACGACGGGTTTTCCACAGGTTCTACCGGGGAGGGCGTCTTCTGTTCCTCGAAGTGTGCCACCGGGCGGACACTCTCGATGCGCGGAGGTACGGCAGGGCCGGCCGCAGGTGGAGATGATGCTCCGGCCGGGGGCGGCGTTGTGTGGGGAGTTGAACCGGCAGGCCATAGATACACTGCGCCGCCGCCAAGCAGCAATACCAAGCCGCCCAAGCCGATCAGCAGTCTGCGATCGAGTCGCGCCAACCCGCTACGAGGGCGCGGAGTCTTTGCCGTAAACAGGTTCTGACCGGCAGTCCGTGCAACGACTTCAGCGCCCGTAGGCTCCTGCTCCGCGGGCCGCGCTTGCAACGACTTTTTTCGTGCATCCAGGAGCAGGCTCATGTTCGGAATTTCTCAGGGCTTGCCGCCGGCCGGATTCTTGAAGAATTCGCGGTCCGGCAGCGACCCTCGATAGGCGTTGAAATCCCCCTCCAGGCTGGCTTCCTTGATGACCATCGGGCGCAGGAAGATGACCAGTTCCGTTTTGGTGCTGGCGTCGTTGCGGTGGGTGAACAGGTTTCCGGCAGCCGGAATGCCGGATAAACCGGGCACCGCATCGGTGAGGTTGTTGATCTCGTCCTGCATCAGGCCGCCCATCACGGCGATCTGGTTGCTGTCTATCTTCAGCACGGATTCCATCTCGCGCGTCTGGGTCTGCGGGATGCGGCTGATCACGTTGGCTCGCGCCAGATCGGGATTGGGGTCGTTGATGTAGCTGAGGACGCGGGAAATGGACGGCTTCAAATTGAACAGCACGCTATCGCTCTCGCTGATCTGTGGCGTGACGCTCATGGTGAAGCCGATGGGGACGGTGTTCGGGGTGGTCGTGAACGTGGTGATCGAACTGGTCTGATTGGTCGTCGTGTCGGCCTTGATCGTGAAGTACACCAGGTTGTCCACTACGCGCAGCATGGCGGTCTGGTTATTCAGCACACTCAACTTGGGGCTGGACAGCACCTTCACGGTACCGAACGATTCCAGCAGATTGACTTGCGCCGCGATGGTGGTTGCCGTCGGGTTCGTGATGATGCCGAGCATCCCCGGGGCGGTGGCGGCGGTGGGCAAGCCGTTGCTGCCCTGCACGATCTTGAAGTTCTTGCCTCCTGCCTTGATCAGCGCAGACCAGTTGATGCCCTGTTTGTAATTGTCGCTCAGCTGCACCTCCACGATGGTCGCCTCGATCATCACCTGGCGACGGGCATTGGCCATGATCTGGTTGACGAACTCCTGAATCCTTTCGTGCTGCTTGCCGGTGGCGCGCACGGTGATGATGCCGGTTTCCGGATTGGCGATGACCGATGCGGCCTCGCGGAAGGTGCTGCGGCGGGTGATGGTCGATCCGCCTTCCTGCACGACTACCGGATTCGGGCTGTTTTCGACCCCTCCCGCCGCATAGGGCTTCCTGCCCGGTACGGTTTGTGCGCCGGTGCCGGTGCTGCGGGCGGCATTGTTCTGCTGCACGACAGTCTCGCTCGAACCTTCGGGCAGGATCTTGTCGGTTTCGCGCAGGATGTCCTTGATGTTCTGGGTCAGGGTTTCCCAGAAACGGTTCCTGGATACGTTATTGATCGATACCGACGAGTTGTTATTGCCGCTTGCCGCAGTGGCGGGCGTGGATGTTGCCGCGATCTGGGCAGAGGTGACGATGGCGCTTTCCGAGTCGCGCGATACGTTCACGTAGTCGATCTTGTAATGGTGCAGGTATGGGGTGTCCGGCATCACGATCAGGTTGCCGTTGTCCAGCTCATAGCGCATGTCCACCTGTTTGGCGATGCGCGCGAGGAGCTGCGGCAGCGTTTGATCGAGCGCGTTCAGCGTGACCGTTCCCTGTATGCCGGGATGGATGTCCAGGTTGATTTTGGCATCGCGCGCGAGGGCGAAAAGGATCTCCTGCGCGGGAAGGTTGGTGACGACGACGCTGTATGTTTCCGCCTTGGGCGCGGGACTGGGCGGGGGCAGCGTTACGCTGCGCTTCAGGGGGCGCGGTATTTCGGTTGCGGCCGGTTGGACGGTTTGCCGGAGGAGGTGCTTATCCGATGGCTGGAGCGGTTTGCTGCCGCAGCCAGCGAAAAGAATCGAGCCGATGGCGCAGAGACATATCGTGCCGCGTGAACGCATACCTTGGTTCCCCCGCTCTTCCTCACATTGAGGAAGAGCCTAGCAGCTTTGCGAGCCCTGCTCAATACGCCAAATTGGGCAGTTTAGTAGCTATAGATGTTGATAGAACCGGCAAAGGCTTCCCGATAGCGCTTGGGCAGGTTCGTGGTGGCGGCGCGGGCCGCGTCGACCGACGGGTACGCGCCATAGACTACGCGCAATCCATCTTTGTCGCCGAGCTTCGTCGGCAGCAGATATATCTCGGAGAGTTTGCCCAGTTCCTCGGCGCGTTTCAGGAAGCCTTCCATGCGTGAGGGCTGGATTTCTTCCTTGTAGAACAGCTGGATGCTGGCGACGGCAGCCTTCTGTTCAAGCAGACGCCTGCCTGCCGCCAGGCGCTGATCGAACAGGCTGGTGCCGGCGGTCGCCGGGGGAGATGCGGGCGCAGCCACCTTGCCGGCTACGGTTTCCGGCGGGGTGGGCAGGCTGGCCGCAGCGACACGGTCGTTGCTGTCGGTAACCGATTCGACGGGCGCCGCCAGTGGCGCCGCAGTCTGCGCATCTCGCGTTTGCGAGCCCGTCAGCCACCAGCCTGCAAGACCGGACAGGAGCATTGCGGCGGCCGCCCCACCCATCATGACCTTTTTGTCCAACGCGGGGCGCACGGGCTTGATCTCGCTGTCGCGCATTGCCGCCTGTACGTGGCGCGCTTCGATGTTGTGGGTATCTTCCACGAAGGCGGCCAGCAGCGACTTGTCCGCGAGAATGTTGACGCGGCGCATGAGTCCGCTGGAGGCGTTTGCGATGAGCTTGAGGGCGGCCGCCGAGAAGATGTTGGGGCCGTGATAGCCGGCAGCGCGCATGCGGAACATCAAATAGCTCTCGAGAACGTTGCGCGACAGCGGCTGCATGTGGAAGTGGTGAATGATGCGATCCTTCAGCTGGCGCATGTTCGGCTGGTCCAGCTTGGTGTTCAGTTCCGGTTGGCCGAACAGGACGATCTGCAGGAGCTTGGTGTTCCCGACCTGCAGGTTGTGGAGCAGACGCAGTTCCTCCAGGGTATCCAGCGGCATGGCGTGCGCCTCGTCCACCAGCACCACGATGCGCTTTCCGGTTTGCGCCTTTTCTTCGAGCTTGTTCTGGATGTTGTGCATGATGATGCCGACGCGCTCGTTGTCGACGTGCAGGTCGAGCGCGTCGGCGATCGCATACAGCATCTCCTCGCGCGATAAGCTCGGGTTGGCGAGGTAGATGGTTTCGGCATTCTCGGGCAAGCGTTCCATCAGCATGCGGCACAACATGGTCTTGCCGCTGCCGACCTCGCCGCTGACCTTGATGATGCCTTCGGCCTCATTCAGCGAATAGATCAGCGCGTCGAGTATCTCGCCGCGATTGGCGCCGGAGAAAAAGAAATCCGTGACGGGAGTGATTCTGAACGGCGGCTCGTTGAGTCCGAAATGCTCTAAGTACATGTCTGTGACCTGTGCGTGGGGTTTCTCAAGGTATTCCTGCCGCCATTTCCGGAGATCGTGGCCCGTCCCGGGCGAATTGACGGGGTGCATCGGACATCTGGTGCCGGAGCATAACGGCAAGCGCGAGCAAGCTCAATAGCGCCCCGAGGCGCGGTTTTTCTTTGCAGAACCATTGGTTGAGCATCGCGGTGCAGTGGTTTAGAATGCGCGCTCTTGAATTATTCGGGTTTCAGATTTTGCCTTCATCCCCCCTGGTCGAAATTCGCGACCTCAACTTTGCCTACGACAAGCGTCCGGTCCTGGAGAAAATCAATATGGTTTTCCCCAAGGGGAAGGTGGTCGCAATCATGGGGTTGAGCGGGTGCGGCAAGACTACGCTGCTGCGTCACATCGGCGGCGCGCTCAAGCCGACCAAGGGCTACATCAAGGTGGCCGGACAGGTGATCCATGAGCTGGATCAGGACGGGTTGTATGCGCTACGCCGCAAGATGGGCATGTTGTTCCAGTTCGGCGCGCTGTTCACCGACATGTCGGTGTACGACAATGTGGCGTTCCAGATGCGCGAGCATACCGATCTGCCGGAAGAGCTGATCCACGACCTGGTGATGATGAAGCTGCATGCCGTTGGTTTGCGCGGCACGCACGATCTGATGCCTTCGGAGCTGTCCGGCGGCATGGCGCGGCGCGTGGCGCTGGCTCGAACCGTCGCGCTCGACCCGATGTTGATCATGTACGACGAGCCTTTCGCCGGCCTCGACCCGATCTCGCTGACGGTGGTGGGCGACCTGATCCGGCGCCTGAACGATGCGTTGGGCGCGACTTCGGTGGTGGTGACCCACGATGTGCAGGAATCGCTGAAGATCGTCGACTACGTTTATTTCATGGCGAACGGGGTGATCATGGCGGAGGGGACGCCCGACGAGATTCGCGCATCGGGTGGGGATTTCGTGCGCCAGTTCGTGCATGGCGAAATGGACGGCCCCGTGCCGTTCCACTACCCTGGCGGAGATTACCGCCAGGACTTGAGTTTGAGGGCCTGAGATATGCCGGCAGCTAAAGCGTTTAGGGGTATTGGCCACCGCGCGATCAACGCGGTGTGGCGCATCGGCGTGGCGACACGCTTTTTTCTGCTCACCCTGATGTATTCGGGAAACAGCCTGCGGCGTTTCCATTTGATCATCAAGGAGTTGTTCTCCACCGGGGTGATGTCGCTCATCATCATCATCGTCGCCGGCTTGTTCGTCGGCATGGTGCTCGGGTTGCAGGGCTACGAGACACTCAAGCGCTATGGTTCCGAGTCGGCGCTGGGCGTGATGGTGGCGCTGGGGCTGGTGCGCGAACTGGGGCCTGTGGTGGCCGCACTGTTGTTCGCCAGCCGTGCCGGTTCCGCAATGACGGCGGAGATCGGCCTGATGAAGGCGACCGAGCAGATCACCGCGATGGAGATGATGGCGGTCAACCCGATTGCGCGCATCATTGCACCGCGTTTCTGGGCGGGCATTATTTCCATGCCGTTGCTGGCCGCGATATTCAGCGCGGTGGGCGTGTTCGGCGGCTACTTCGTCGGCGTGGTGCAGATCGGTGTGGATGAGGGTTCCTTCTGGTCGCAGATGCAGGCGGCGGTGGATTTTCGCGAAGACATCCTGAACGGGGTGATCAAGAGCTTCGTGTTCGGTTCGGTGGTGACCGTGATCGCGCTGTTCGAGGGCTATGATGCGCCTCCCACGGCGGAAGGGGTGTCGGGTGCGACGACGCGCACGGTGGTGACCTCGTCGCTGGCCATCCTGATGCTGGACTTTATATTGACCGCAATTATGTTTAGAGGAAATTAAGTTATGGAACGCACTACGCTGGATTTATGGGTAGGCATATTCGTGGTGGGCGGTGTCGCCGCGCTGGTGATGTTGGCGATGAAAGTCGGGAACCTCGGCACATACAATATGTCCGATTCGTACCAAGTGCATGCTTACTTCTCGAATATCGGCGGCCTGAAGCCAAAGGCATCGATCAAGAGCGCGGGCGTTTTGGTCGGGCGTGTGACGGACATCTCGCTGGATATGCAGCGTTACGAGGCCAAAGTGACCATGAGCTTGGACAAGCGTTATAAATTTTCGAAGGACACTTCCGCAAAGATCCTCACTTCCGGCCTGCTCGGCGAGCAGTACATCGGCCTGGAAGAGGGGGGCGACGAGGCGACATTGAAGGACGGCGACGAACTGAAGATGACGCAGTCTGCGGTGGTGCTGGAAGACCTGATCGGCAAGTTCCTGTACAGCAAGGCTGAGGAACCGGCTAAATAAACAGTATATGCAAGGAGTATCAAGGATGGTTCGTCTGCTTAAAGTGGTGATGGGGTTGTTCTGCATGGTGACAGTGGCACAGGCCGAGATGGTCGCGCCCGATGAGTTGATCAAGAACACCGCGCAGGACGTGATTGCGATCGTCAAGCAGGACAAGGATATCCAGGCAGGCAATCAGAAGAAGATCCTGGATCTGGTGGATGCGAAGGTGCTGCCGCATTTCGACTTCGAGCACATGACGCGGCTGGCGGTTGGCAAGAGCTGGCGCACGGCTACTCCGGAGCAGAAGAAGGCGCTGGTGACCGAATTCCGCAACATGTTGGTGCGCACGTATACCAAGGCGTTCACCGTGTACCGCGATCAGACGATCGAAGTGAAGCCGCTCAAGATCGCGGCCGATGTGACCGAGGTCACGGTCAAGACCTCCATCATCAAGCCGGGGGCGCAGCCGATTCCGGTCGATTACGAAATGGGCAAGACCGCCGACGGTTGGAAGGCTTTCGATCTGTCTATCGAGGGCGTCAGCATGGTGGGCACCTATCGTGGCACGTTCGCGACTCAGATCCAGCAGAGCGGTATCGACGGTCTGATCAAGACTCTGGCGGACAAGAACGCAGCCGCAGCGGCCGCTCCCTTGCGTAAGGCGGATACCAAGTGATCACCAGCGAAGGTGGGCGCATGGTGGTGACCGGTCGCCTGACCATAGATACCGTTCCTGCGTTGTTCGAGGCCGGCCTGCAGCGTCTGGCGGCCGAGAATCTGGTTGTGGACCTGTCTCAGGTCGAGGCGGTGGACTCTGCCGCGGTCAGCATGCTGCTGGGCTGGCTGCGAGCCGCCCAGCGCAACCAGCGCAAGCTGCATGTCGTGGCTCTTCCCGAGGATTTGCTCAGTCTGGCGCGCCTGTACGGTGTCGCCGATTTGCTGCCGCCACAAGTCAGTTAGTCCTTCCCTGCGCGCGGGGGCTGTATGCCGCGCCCGGTCTTTAGTATCATGCGCAACCTTTTGCGCATCTCCGTCAACGGAATCCCGTCAATAACATCATGGTCATCCCGGAAAGCATCCGAGCGAACATCGCCCAGGGCATGGCGACCGAGCACGTCAGCGTGTCCGGCGACGGTACGCATTTCGAAGCAGTGGTGGTGAGCGGCGCATTCGAGGGCAAGAGTCGAGTGCAGCGACACCAGCTGGTCTATCAGACTTTGGGCGAACGCATGCGCGGAGAGATACATGCGCTGTCGATGAAAACCTATACGCCAGACGAGTGGCAGAAACAAATACAGCAATGCAAAAACTAGCGATACTGGGCGGCAATCGCCTGAACGGTGAAGTGCGGATCTCCGGTGCCAAGAATGCGGCCCTGCCGATCCTGTGTGCCAGCCTGCTGACCGGCGATACGCTGCAACTTTGCAACGTGCCCGACCTGAACGATGTCGCCACCATGCGCAAGCTGTTGCAGCAGATGGGCGTGGCGATAACCGTGGACGGCGGCGACGTGTCGCTGTCGGCCGCGAACATCGACAAGCTCGAGGCGCCCTACGACATGGTGAAGACCATGCGCGCCGCGATCCTGGTGCTGGGGCCGCTGGCGGCTCGCTTCGGTGAGGCGCGTGTGTCGCTGCCCGGTGGCTGTGCCATCGGCTCGCGTCCGGTCGACCTTCACATCAAGG
>DASTGP010000072.1:0-25178 GCA_035605585.1 Gallionella sp.
AAGCGAGGCCGATGACGCTCAGCTCGGCCATCAGGCGTTCGTACATCGCATCCATTTCCGCGTCGGGCGCCATGCCGTTGAACACGCCGTAAGGCGAGACGCGCATGCCGACGCGCTCGGCGCCGATGGCGGCAGCGGTCGCCTTGGCGACTTCCACGGCGAAGCGAATGCGGTTTTCGATGCTGCCGCCCCAGCGGTCGGTGCGCTGGTTCGATGCGGTGTTGAGGAACTGATCGATCAGGTAGCCGTTGGCCCCGTGCAGTTCGATGCCGTCAAAGCCCGCTTCGACGGCGCGCTTGGCGGCGTTAGCGTATTCGGCGATAGCGTGTTCGATGTCGGCCTCGCTCATCTCGACGGGCACGGGGTGCGGCTGCATGCCGTCGCTGTCCGTCCACATCGTGCCCGGCGCGGCAAGGGAGGAGGGCGCGAGCATCCTGCTGCCGGCAGGCATGTTTGCGGGATGGCTGACGCGTCCGGTGTGCATCAGCTGGATGAAAATCAGGCCACCATCCTGATGCACGGCATCGGTCACCAGCCGCCAGCCTTGCACCTGATCATCAGAATACATGCCTGGAATACGGGCATAGCCCAGGCCGTTCGGCGAAGGCGAGGTTCCCTCTGTGATGATGAGCCCGGCCCCGGCGCGCATGCGGTAGTACTTCGCCATCAGTTCGTTCGGCACATTGCCGATGGCACGGCTGCGTGTCATCGGCGCCATGACGACGCGGTTCTTCAGTTGCAGTTTGCCGAGCGCGGCAGGGGTGAACAGGGTATTAGTCATCTTGTGGTCCTTGGTTCGTTTTGAATCAGGTGAAAAACCTGCTGCGCGACTTGATCCACGCTGACAGGAAGCGGTTTCGTACGTCTATTTTCCTGGCCATATGAATTCCACACGAATGCCGCTTGGCTCGTGGCACATCATATGTTTCGCAGGCCCCGGCCCCAATTGCTCAGGTGCAAATTCAATGCTGGTTCCGTTGTCTGCGAGTCGCTGGTGAAGCTTGATCAAGTCATCCTCGTTTTCGACATAAAAAGCCACGTGGTGCAGCCCGATATTCTTATGCCTGTTGAATTGGACGGCTAGCTCCTCCTTGATTGCCCAAAGAGAAACCATGATGCGGCCATCGCTTACATAGATGGCCGGATAGTCCTCATTCCTGCGCACTTCCTTCCACCCGAGCAAAGAGGTAAAGAAGTCTGCACTTTCCTCCAGCCTCGATACGGCAAGCCCGATGTGATGCACGCCGTGTGTAATCGGTTTATTCATGGTTCCCTTTAAGAATGACATGGTAAATCATGCAAAGCGCTCGGAGCATCGCCAATGCTACGCGAAGTGGCCGGAGCTAAAACGCAGTTTCGGCGCAGGCTAACACCGCCCAGCGATGTTAAGCGAAGTGGCCGGAACCAAAACGCAGTTTCGGTGCAGGCTAACATCCGCCAGCGGATGTTAAGCGAAGCGGCCGGAACCAAAATCCTGCAGCGCCCGCTGTATCTCTTCCGGCGTGTTCATCACGAACGGCCCGTACTGCACGATGGCCTCGTTGAGCGGCTTGCCTGCAACGAGGATCAGGCGGGCATCCTCCGTCGCCGCAAGGGCCACGCCATCGGCTTCCGCCGCGTTGCCCGAGATACCGTTATCAAGTATCCCCATGCGGCGCGATTCGACCTGCGTATCGCCGACTTGCACTGCGCCGCGATAGACGTAGATGAAGGCGTTGTGCGAGGCCGGTATCGCAGTTGAGAATTCGGCACCTGCGGGGATGTGGATGTCGAGATACAGCGGCTCGGTGATCTCCCGCGTGACCGCTCCCGCCACCCCGTTGCTGCGCCCGGCGATCACGCGCACGGTCACCCCGGCGGGTGTCACATATTCGGGGATCTCCTCACTGGAAAAATCCCGGTACCAAGGCTCCCGCATCTTGTCCTGCGCGGGCAAATTGAGCCACAGCTGGAAGCCTTCCATCACGCCGTGCTCCTGCTCGGGAATCTCGGAATGGATCACGCCGCGGCCGGCGATCATCCACTGCACGCCGCCGTTTTGCAGCAGCCCTTCATGCCCCGCGCTGTCGCGATGGCGCATGCGTCCGGCGAGCATGTACGTCACCGTCTCAAAGCCGCGATGCGGATGGTCCGGAAAGCCCGCGATGTAATCATCCGGGTTGTCGCTGCCGAACGCATCCAGCATCAGGAAGGGATCGAGGCGGCGTTGCAGTTTGCCGGTGAGCACGCGGGTCAGCTTCACGCCCGCGCCATCCGAGGTGGCGACGCCTTCGACGAGACGTTCGATGCCGCGCGATTGGTGCACGGTTGTCTGAGCAATTGTGTTCATGATCGACTCCTCAAGTGAGTACAGATGGCTGCATCTTATGCGTATCGAAAACATAGATAAAGTCGGCATTGCGAGATAGACTATCTCAATAATGGAACAAAAGAACATATCTGCCGATGACCTTATCCTGTTCGCAAACATCGTCGAACAGGAGAGTCTCGTTCGCGCAGCCGAACACTTGTCCATGCCCAAGGCCACGGTCTCGCGCCGTCTGGCGAACCTGGAAGCGGCGCTGGGCCAGCGTCTGCTGATACGCACCACGCGCCGCCTGACGCTCACCGAATTCGGTCAGGAGTTCCTCGACCATTGCCGCCGCGTCGCCGAAGAAGTCGCAACCACGCAGGACTTCGTGCGCAGCCAGGATGTGCAGCCGCGCGGACGGTTGCGCATCTCGATGCCGGCCGATTACGCGGAACAGCGGCTTTCGCGCGCGATAGCCACCTTCATCGAAACCTGCCCCGAGATCCAGATCGAGCTGGATTTGTCCGCCCGGCGCGTCGACCTGATCGGCGAACGTTTCGATCTGGCGATACGCATAGGCCCGCTGGATGACGATGCGACACTGGTCGCGCGCAAGATAGACGAGCTGTGCCCCCATCTCTATGCCAGCCCGATCTATCTCGCATTGCATCCGCTGCCGCAGCATCCCGATGGCCTGATGACACACAGCGCGGTGCGCATGCTGTCCGGTCGCGGTGCGGCGATCCCGTGGAAACTGACACGCGGAAAAGAGAACTGGGAAAACGTCCCGCCCGGCAGGCTCACCATAAATTCGCCGAGCGTGATCCACCAGCTCTTGCTGGAGGGGGCCGGCATCGGCGTGTTACCGGACTACTTCGCGGAAGAGGATGTGCGCCGCAAAAGGCTGGTGCGCGTGCTGCCGGAATGGTCGCTGCCGGTCGTCCCCGTGTGGGCGGTGACGCCGATGCGCCGCTACCTGCCCGCCAAGACGCGAGTCTTCCTCGCGCATCTCGAGCGGTTCATGGCGAAGGGCTAAAAGTCCTGCAATCTGCCAAGGCGGGAGGGGCGCAGGCTGCGCCCACGTCGTCTCCGCCTCGCGCATATGTCATGCCGGCTTGGCGCGGAGATACTGATTCGGCCATGCAGCGTCCGCACCCAATGCGCGCGCGGCATGCAGCGGCCAGTACGGATCGCGCAGCATCTCCCTTGCGAGCAACACCGCGTCGGCGAGACCGGTGGCGACGATCTGCTCGGCCTGCGCGGCATCGGTGATGAGGCCGACTGCGCCGACGGCGAGGCCGGTCTCGTTGCGGATAGCGGTGGCGAAGGGCGTCTGGTAGCCGGGACCTGCGGGAATGTTCGCATCGGGAGTGAGCCCGGCAGAGGAACAGTCGATCAGATCCACGCCAGCCTCTTTCAGCCAGCGGCACAGCTCGATCGATTGCGGCAGGTCCCAGCCGCCTTCCACCCAGTCCGTGGCGGAGATGCGCACGAACAGCGGCAGGTGGTGCGGCCAGACCTCGCGCACCGCATGCGCCACTCGCAACGGCAAGCGGGCGCGGTTCTCCAGGCTGCCGCCATAGGCATCGGTGCGGCGGTTGGTGAGCGGCGACAGGAACTGGTGCAGCAGGTAACCGTGCGCCATGTGAATCTCCGCCACCTTGAAGCCCGCTGCGAGGGCACGCTTCGCGGCATCGGCAAAGCTTTGCACGATGCCGTCGAGTTCCGCCACGGTCAGCTCTCGCGGCATCGGCGACTCCCGCGAGAAGGGGACGGCGCTCGGTGCGACCACCTGCCAGCCGCCCTGCTCCGGCCTGAGCGCACCGTGTCCGAGCCAAGGGGCGTCGGTGGACGCCTTGCGTCCCGCGTGCGCGAGCTGGATTGCAGGAACCGCACCGTGTCCGGCGATGAAGTGCGCGATGGGCGCGAACGCCTCGGCCTGTCGGTCGTTCCACAAGCCGGTGTCGTGTGGCGAGATGCGGCCTTCTGCAGTGACGGCCGTCGCCTCGACCGTCACCAACCCGGCGCCGCCGACCGCGCGGCTGCCGAGATGTACGAGGTGCCAGTCGTTGGGCACGCCCTCCAGCGCCGAGTACTGGCACATGGGGGAGACGAAGATGCGGTTCCTGAACGTGGTGCCACGCAACCTGAAACGCGAAAACAGTTTGCTCATGCGTTCATCCTCCTTGCGGTTTACAACGCCAACGGCAACAGACGCGGTCAATCAGGCTCGAAACTTCCCCACGCCCCGCCTTTCCTGCTTCCCGATTCGAAGCGCTCGATCTCGCGCCGGTCGCGCTTGGTCGGCCTTCCCTTGAATGAGGGTTGCGGCATCAACTTGAGCTGGGCGGCGAGCGCCTCGCGTTTCGCCCGGCTTTCCTCGGTCTCGCGGTAGAGCTTCTGCGCCTCCGGTGCGGGACCGCGTTTACCGGAGATTGCGAGCACTTCGACATCGAATCGGTACTGCCCGGCGCGTATCTCCAGCTTGTCGCCCACGCCGACGGCCTTCGCTGGTTTGATGCGCGCTTCGCTCATCGTGACCTTGCCGCTCTCCACCGCATCGGCGGCGAGACTGCGCGTCTTGAAGAATCGCGCAGCCCACAGCCATTTGTCTATACGCAGTTTGCCGGATTCTTCGTTCATGGCGATGGCGAGATCACCTCACTGTCATTCCCGCGAAAGCGGGAATCCAGTAATTCGAAAATGCATTTATTCAAACCCGCTGGATTCCCGCCTTCGCGGGAATGACGCAGTATTTTTTTGTTGTCTGTTTCCATCTTCGGGACGTTATTTTTCCTCAAGCAGTTTTTCGTAAACGGCGAGGTCGCCGCCGGAGAAGCAACAGAAGATCACTTCCTCTATTCCCTGTAGTTGCGCAAGAGCCTCTTTGACGGTGCGTACGGCGATGCCCGCAGCCTGATCGAAGGGATAGCCGTAGACGCCGGTGCTGATGGAGGGGAATGCGATGGAGCGGACACCGTGTCGCGCGGCCACTTCGAGCGAGCGGCGATAGCAGGAGGCGAGCAGTTCCGGCTCGCCGTGCGTCCCGCCGCTCCAGACGGGCCCCACAGTATGGATGACATACTTCGCGGGGAGCCGGTAGCCCTTGGTAAGCTTGGCGTCGCCGGTGGCACAGCCGCCAAGAGTGCGGCATTCGGCCAGCAGTTCCGGCCCTGCCGCACGGTGGATCGCGCCGTCCACCCCGCCGCCGCCCAGCAGCGTGTGGTTCGCCGCGTTCACGATGGCATCCACCTTGAGGGTGGTGATATCTGCCCTTACTGCATGGATCAGCGTGGACATGGCACCGGACGAATCTGCGTCAGCCCTGCTTCACGCAGTCCACGAAGTAGCGCTTCACGCCGTCCACTTCCTCTGCGACCAGGCCGTGGATGTCGGTCTCGAAGCCGGGCAGCTTCTGGCTGAAATCGCGCGCGAACTTGAGGTAGTCGACGATGGTCTTGTTGAAGATCTCGCCCAGGATCAGCAGCGGGATGCCCGGAGGATAAGGCGTGAGCAGCACGGCCGTGATGCGGCCTTCGAGCCGGTCGATCTCGACGCGCTCGATCTCGTCGTGCGCCATCTTCGCGAACGCGTCGGACGGCTTCATCGCCGGCTGCATGTCGGACAGGTACATCTCGGTGGTCATGCGCGCGACGTTGTGGATCTTGTAGGCGTCGTGGATCTGCTGGCACAGGTCGCGCAGGCCGACACGCTCGTAGCGCGGGTACTTCGCGGCGAACTCCGGCAGGATGCGCCAGATCGGCGCGTTCTTGTCGTAGTCGTCCTTGAACTGCTGGAGCGCGGTCAACAGCGTGTTCCAGCGGCCCTTGGTGATGCCGATGGTGAACATGATGAAGAACGAATACAGGCCGCACTTCTCGACGATCACGCCGTGCTCGGACAGATAGCGGGTGACCATGGACGCGGGGATGCCGGAATCGGCGAAGTCGCCGTCCACATCCAGTCCCGGAGTGATGATGGTCGCCTTGATCGGGTCCAGCATGTTGAAGCCTTCGGCCAGGCTGCCGAAGCCGTGCCACTTGTCGTCCGCACGCAGCACCCAGTCTTCGCGCGAGCCCACGCCTTCCTCGGCGATGTCGTTCGGGCCCCAGACCTTGAACCACCAGTCCTGGCCGAATTCCTCGTCCACCTTCTTCATCGCGCGGCGGAAATCCATCGCCTCGGCGATGCTCTCCTCGACCAGCGCAGTGCCGCCCGGCGGCTCCATCATCGCGGCGGCCACATCGCACGAGGCGATGATGGAATACTGCGGCGAAGTGGATGTGTGCATCAGGTAGGCTTCGTTGAACACATGGCTGTTGAGCTTGCGGCTCTGCGACTCGCGCACCAAGATCTGCGAGGCCTGCGACAGGCCCGCCAGCAGCTTGTGCGTGGACTGCGTCGCAAAGATCATCGACTCCTGCGCGCGCGGACGGTCGCGACCGATGGCATGCATATCCTTGTAGAAGTCGTGGAACGCCGCGTGCGGCAGCCAGGCTTCGTCGAAGTGCAGCGTGTCGATGCGGCCGTCGAGCATCTCCTTCAGCATCTCGACGTTGTACACCACGCCGTCGTACGTGCTCTGCGTGATCGTCAGAATGCGCGGCTTCTTGGTCTTGTCCTTGATGAACGGGTTCGCGTCGATCTTCTTCTGGATGTTCGCCGGCTCGAACTCCGATTTCGGGATCGGGCCGATGATGCCGTAGTGGTTGCGCGTCGGCGTCAGGAACACCGGCACCGCGCCGGTCATCATGATCGCGTGCAGGATGGACTTGTGGCAGTTGCGGTCGACTACCACGATATCGTCGGGCGCAACCATCGAGTGCCACACGATCTTGTTCGAGGTCGAGGTGCCGTTGGTGACGAAGAACAAGTGGTCGGAATTGAAGATGCGCGCGGCGTTGCGCTCGGAGGCCGCCACCGGGCCGGTGTGGTCGAGCAACTGGCCGAGTTCATCCACCGCGTTGCACACGTCGGCGCGCAGCATGTTCTCGCCGAAGAACTGGTGGAACATCTGGCCCACCGGCGACTTCAGGAACGCCACGCCGCCGGAGTGGCCGGGGCAGTGCCAGGAATACGAACCGTCCTGCGCGTAGTGCAGCAGCGCGCGGAAGAACGGCGGTGCGAGCGAATCGAGGTAAGACTTGGCCTCGCGGATGATGTGGCGCGCCACGAATTCCGGCGTGTCCTCGTGCATGTGGATGAAACCGTGCAGCTCGCGCAGGATGTCGTTCGGAATGTGGCGCGAGGTGCGCGTCTCGCCGTACAGGTAGATGGGAATGTCCGCGTTCTTGAAGCGGATCTCCTCGACGAAGGCGCGCAGGGTCTTCAGCGCGGCCTCGGTCTCCTCGGCGCTGCCGCCGCCGAATTCCTCATCGTCGATGGACAGCAGGAACGCCGAGGCGCGGCTCTGCTGCTGCGCGAACGATGTCAGGTCGCCATAGCTGGTGACGCCGAGGACTTCCATGCCTTCGTTCTCGATCGCAGCGGCCAGCGCGCGAATGCCCAGACCGCTGGCATTTTCGGAACGGAAATCTTCGTCGATGATGACGATGGGAAAACGGAACTTCATCGTGCGCTCCTTAAGGCGATCAATGGAATGCAGCGCAACGGGCGCTAGCGAAACATGAGAAAAGGTGGAGTTTCAGTGGAGACTCATATCGGCCACAGGCCGATGTGATGTCGTAGCTAAAGCGAAACTTCATGATCTAATTCCTAGTGGAAATCAAAGGTTGGCGCGGATTGTCGCAGATTTATGGATACTGTGCGTCAGGACGTCGGGAAATCACTCATCCTGCGGGTAGGGATTTTCCAGCGATGCCACCAGCTCGGCCAGCACCGCCCGGAACTGCTGCTCGTCGCAGCCCATCAACACGGCATCTTCCAGCGCATCCTGGCAGACCTGGCGGATCTCGACGAGGTTCTCCTGCATCACCTTGTTCTTCTCCACACAGGCGATGACGTCGCCCTTGGGGCCGCGCCAGACTATCTTTTTACTGTGCGGCATCGGATCAGGTCTTCGGCAGGGTCACGCCGACCTGGCCCTGGTACTTGCCGCCGCGATCCTTGTACGAGGTCTCGCAGACCTCGTCGCTCTCGAAGAACAGCACCTGCGCCACGCCTTCGTTGGCGTAGATCTTCGCAGGCAGCGGCGTGGTGTTGGAGAATTCCAGCGTGACGTAACCTTCCCATTCCGGCTCGAACGGCGTGACGTTGACGATGATGCCGCAGCGAGCATAGGTGGACTTGCCCAGACAGACGGTCAGCACGTTGCGTGGGATGCGGAAGTACTCGACGGTGCGGGCCAGGGCGAACGAGTTCGGCGGGATGATGCAGTAGTCGGCCTCGACCGTAACGAAAGAGTTCGGGTCGAAGTTCTTGGGATCGACGATGGTGCTGTTAATGTTGGTGAACAGCTTGAATTCGCGCGAGCAGCGGATGTCGTAGCCGTAGCTGGAGGTGCCGTAGGAGACGATCTTCTGGCCGTTCACTTCCTTCACCTGGTTCGGCTCGAACGGCTCGATCATGCCGTGCTCCTCCGCCATGCGACGTATCCACTTGTCTGATTTGATGCTCATTGCTTTTCGGTGAATCGTGAAACGTGAAACGTGAAACGTGACCTTTGCCCGGCGCTACGTTTCACCTTTCACCTTTCACCTTTCACGCTTCTCCTATAGTTTTGACGGGCGCGATTTTAACCAATTAGCCGCCGGAGCGTGTGATTTGCTAAAATCCGCGCCTTTACAGCATTGGCAACAATCCATGACCACGCGCAAGATCCTCGTCACCTCCGCCCTGCCCTACGCCAACGGCAGCATCCACCTCGGCCACCTGGTCGAGTACATCCAGACCGATATCTGGGTGCGCTTCCAGAAGATGCGCGGCAACCAGTGCCACTACGTCTGCGCCGACGACACCCACGGCACGCCCATCATGCTGCGCGCGGAGAAGGAGGGCGTCACGCCGGAGCAACTGATCGCGCGCGTGTGGCAGGAGCACTACGACGACTTCAAGGCGTTCCACGTCGCTTTCGACAACTACGGCTCGACCAACTCCGGCGAGAACAAGGAATGCGCCCAGGGCATCTACCGCACGCTCAAGGCAGAGAACCTGATCGAGGTGCGCTCCATCGAGCAGTTCTACGACCCGGTCAAGAACATGTTCCTGCCGGACCGCTTCATCAAGGGCGAATGCCCGAAGTGCCACGCAAAAGACCAGTACGGAGACAACTGCGAAGTGTGCGGTGCGGCCTACGCCCCCACCGAGTTGATCAACCCGTTCTCCGCCGTGTCCGGTGCGAAACCGGAGCTGCGCAACTCCGACCACTATTTCTTCAAGCTATCCGACCCGCGCTGCCAGCAGTTCCTGCGCCAGTGGACCAAGAGCGACACCCTGCAGACCGAGGCGTCCAACAAGATGCAGGAATGGCTGGGCGCCGAGGGCGAGAACAAGCTCACCGATTGGGACATCTCGCGCGACGCGCCCTACTTCGGCTTCGAGATCCCCGACGCGCCGGGCAAGTATTTCTACGTGTGGCTGGATGCGCCCGTCGGCTATATGGGCAGCTTCAAGCAACTGTGCAATGCCACGGGCATCGACTTCGACGACTACTGGAAGCCGGACTCGGACGCCGAGCTGTACCACTTCATCGGCAAGGACATCCTCTACTTCCACGCGCTGTTCTGGCCCGCGATGCTCGCCAACGCCGGTTTCCGCACGCCGACCAAGCTGTTCGCGCACGGTTTCCTCACCGTCAACGGCGAGAAGATGTCCAAGTCGCGCGGCACCTTCATCACCGCCCGCAGCTACGTCGACCACATCAAGAACACCGAGTACCTGCGCTACTACTATGCGTCCAAGCTGAACGGTACGATGGAAGACCTCGATCTCAGCCTCGACGACTTCGTGGCGAAGGTGAACAGCGACCTGATCGGCAAGTACATCAACATCGCCAGCCGTTGCGCGGGATTCATCAGCAAGCGCTTCGACGGCGAACTCGGCAACAGCGATGCAGCGGCCACCGCCGAATTCCGCGCCGCCTTCGAGAATGGGGAGATCGCGCGCTGCTACGAGGAGCGTGACTTTGCCCGCGCGCTGCGCGAGATCATGCGCCTGGCCGACGTAGCTAACCAGTACATCGCCGAGAAGCAGCCTTGGGCGATGGCGAAACAGGAAGGCAAGGAAGCCGAGTTGCTCGAGGTCTGCTCGACCGCGATGACCCTGTTCCGCGACCTCACCCTGTACCTGAAACCCGTGCTGCCTGAGCTGGCCGCGCAGGTCGAATCGTTCCTGGACATCGAACCGCTGGCATGGAAGGGCGCATGGCAGGCACTGCCGTCCGGGCACACCATCAACACTTACCAACATCTGGCGACCCGCCTCGATCCCAAGCTGATCGATGCAATGATCGCCGCCAACCAGGAAAGCCTCAAACCCATGACCGAATCGCATTCTGAAACACGCCACGCCGAACACCAGCAACACACGCCCTCTCCTCAATCCTCTCCCGCAAGCGGGCGAGGAGGCGAAGGTGAAAAACAATCTTCAGCCCTTGCGCCGATTGCCGAGACCATCGGCATCGACGACTTCATGAAGGTCGACTTGCGCGTGGCGCGCATCGCCAACGCCGAGCATGTGGAAGGCGCCGAGAAGCTGCTCAAGCTGACGCTGGACATCGGCGAAGCGCAGCCGCGCACCGTATTCGCGGGCATCAAGTCGGCTTATGATCCGGAAAAACTGAAGGGCCGCATGACCGTGATGGTCGCCAACCTCGCGCCGCGCAAGATGAAGTTCGGCATGTCCGAAGGCATGGTGCTGGCGGCTTCCGGCGAAGCGCCGGGGCTGTTCGTGCTGTCGCCTGACGAGGGCGCGCAGCCGGGGATGCGGATCAAATAACCATGTAAGAGCGGGCCCTGCCCGCGATTGCCTTTTTATTCGCGGGCAGGGCCCGCTCCTACAACAGGAGGTGCTGACACAGCAGCTATGGACAATTCGCTCTTGGTGAAATTTTCCCAGTTCTTTCGCCCGCGTCTGATCGACGCATTGCGCGGCTACGACAAAGCGCGCCTCACCACCGACATCACCGCCGGCATCACCGTCGGCGTCATCGCCCTGCCCCTCGCCATCGCCTTCGCCATCGCCTCCGGTGCCAAACCGGAAGCGGGCATCTTCACCGCCATCATCGCCGGCTTCATCATCTCCGCACTGGGCGGCTCGCGCGTGCAAATCGGCGGACCGACCGGCGCATTCATCGTCATCGTCTACGGCATCATCATGCAGTACGGCTACGCCAACCTGCTGATCTGCACCATGATGGCGGGCGTGATGCTGGTGGCCATGGGTGCGGCGCGAATGGGCAACCTCATCAAGTTCTTCCCGCGCCCACTGATCATGGGATTCACCAACGGCATCGCCGTGCTGATCGCGCTGAGCCAAGTGAAGGAATTCTTCGGCCTGCAGATCGACGTGATGCCCGCCGACTTCTTTCCCAAGCTGCAGGCCATCTACCACGCGGCGAACACGGTGGACTTCCTCACGCTCGTGCTAGCTGCGGTATCGGCGCTGTTCATCTGGTTCTACCCCAAGGCCTGGGCGCAGAAGCTGCCATCGCCCATCATCGCGCTGGTGCTCGGCACCGCCGTAGTCGCGCTGTTCAACCTGCCGGTCGAGACCATCGGCTCGCGCTTCGGAGGCATCCCTCAGGGCCTGCCGACCTTCGATCCGCCCGAGTTCACCTTCCAGACGCTGCGTTACCTGATCGCCCCGGCGATGACCATCGCTCTGCTCGGCGCGATCGAGTCGCTGCTCTCCGCCGCGGTGGCGGACGGCATGATCGACGACAAGCACGATCCCAACCAGGAACTCATCGCGCAAGGCCTCGCCAACATCGTCACGCCGTTCTTCGGCGGCATCCCCGCCACCGGCGCCATCGCCCGCACCGCGACCAACGTGCGCTCCGGTGCCACCAGCCCGGTCTCCGGCATCGTGCACGCGCTCACCCTGCTGGTCATCGTGCTGGTCGCCGCGCCGCTCGCGGTCTACATCCCGCTCGCGACCCTGTCGGCGATCCTCGTCGTGGTCGCGATCAACATGGGCGAATGGGAAGGCTTCCGCACCCTGCGCAAGTACCCCAAGAGCGACAGCGCCGTGCTGCTCGCCACCTTCCTGCTCACGGTGATCTTCGACCTCACCGTCGCAGTCGAGGTAGGCATGTTCGTCGCCATCCTCTTCTTCATCAAACGCATCACCGACCTCACCCACGTCAGCGTGGCCGAAGAATCGCCGCAGGTGGACGACGGCGAAGCCACGCTGTTGCGCAAGGGCGTGCCGCCGGGCGTGATGGTCTACCGCGTATTCGGCGCGCTGTTCTTCGGTGCGGCGGACAAGCTGGAGGCCATCCTCGCCAAGACCCACACTGAACCGGATGTGCTCATCCTGAAGATGCACGAAGTGATCAGCATGGACGCCAGCGCGCTGCACAAGCTCGAACACCTGCACGGCAAGCTGCGCAAGCACGGCAAGCACCTCATCCTGTGCGGCCCGCACACGCAGCCGTACTTCCTGATGCACCAGGCGGGCTTCTTCGCGCAGATCGGCACCGAGAACGTGGTGGCGAACCTTGAAGACGCGCTGAAGCGCGCAAAAGAGCTGCTGCCCCAAAAGGCATGACCGGCGCATCGCGACAGAAAACGCTGCGCCTCGTCGTTCACGGACGGGTGCAAGGCGTGTTCTTCCGCGACTCGATGCGCCATGAGGCGCAAAGGCGGGCAGTCAGCGGCTGGGTGCGCAACCGAAGCGACGGCACGGTGGAGGCCGTGGTGCAGGGAGAGCCCTCCGCCGTGGATGCCGTCGTGCACTGGGCACGGCGCGGCCCGGAACATGCGCAGGTGGAACGAGTCGAAGTTGAACCAAGCGAGGGAACGTACAGCGGATTTGAAATCCTTTACTGAGGAGAGGTGAACATGAGCATCATCCTCGTTACCGGTTCAACCGACGGAATCGGCCTTGAGACCGCCAGGGAACTTGCCACCCTGGGGCA
Organism: Gallionella sp.; assembly: GCA_035605585.1. GTDB lineage: Bacteria > Pseudomonadota > Gammaproteobacteria > Burkholderiales > Gallionellaceae > Gallionella. Next base: position 13,329 of record DASTGP010000072.1, read on the forward strand.
TGAGGTGGTGGTACATGGGCGCAGCGAAGAGAAGACGCGCCACGCCCGCGATGCGATACAGAGTGCCGCACGGAATGCCGTGCTGCACACCGCACACGCCGACCTGACCGATCCCGCCGCGATCCAGCGCATGGCGCAGGACCTCGCGTCTCGCCTGCCGTGCCTCGACGTGCTGGTCAACAACGCCGGCGTGTACATGAACGAACTCAGGCTCACCCCGGCCGGCTTCGAGACGACGCTTGCAGTGAACTATCTCGCGCCTTTCCTGCTGACGAACCTGCTGCTCCCGTTGCTGAAAAGATCGGATGAGCCTCGCGTGGTCACGGTCGCCTCGATCGCGCACCAGAGCGGACGCATCCCGTTCGACAACCTGAACGGCGAACGTCATTTCGACGGCTACCACGCCTATGCCAATTCCAAGCTCGCCGTCGCCCTGTTCGCCGCCGAACTCGCTCGACGCGAACCCTGGCTCGCCTCCAACAGCCTGCATCCGGGCGTGATCGGCACCAAGCTGCTGCATGCGGGATTCGACATGAAGGGCGCGCCCGTGACGGAGGGGGCGCAGACCCCGGTGTTCCTCGCCACCTCGCCGGCGGTCAAGGGAATAACGGGGAAGTACTTCGACCGCTGCACCGCCGTCCGCCCCTCGTCACTGGCCGAGGACGAGCAGCTGGCGCAGCAGCTGTGGGAATGGACTGCGAAGGCGCTGCGCCCCTGGCTGCCTGCCTGATGCAGCCGGGAGCGCTGGTCCCCGGTTAACGTTTCCGGACGTGCAGTTCCGGGTTACGGATGAGGGCGTACTCTAGCGCATTGGCCAGGCTGTCGACCAACGCATCCTTCAGTTCGGGCGCGAGCACATCGGCGCCGTCGAGTGAGGCGTGATAGGCGGCCCGCGAGGCCTGATGCCCGTCCGCGTCGAACGCAGCGACGTGAACCGATGTCGGATCGGTCCAATACTCGAGATTTACGACAGGTCCGCTTTCAAGACGGAATTCATTCCTCTTCACTTTATGCCGGGTCATTTTGGACTCCTTTCTTCGATAGTTTGGTGGCGAATGTTCATGCGTCGTCTCAACGCGGCTAGACGGCTCCCTGCATCTCTGCGAACCCTGCCGCAGCCTTCTGAACGTCGGGCGGGAAATCGGAAATATCCTGCACCTGGCGCACCTCGATGATCTCGTTGTCGGCAGCCGGGCAGCGCGACGCCCACTCGATGGCCTCCTCTTTCGATTTCACCTGGATCATCCAGTAGCCGCCGAGCGTCTCGGACACTCCGGGGAAAGGAGCCCGGATCACCGTGGGCTTGCCTCCCGAAAACGTCACGCGCGCGCCCATCGAGGGCGGATGAAGGCCGTCGAGCGAGAGCAGCACACCGGCGTCCTGCAGGGACTTGTTGTATCTCATCATCGCCGCGACAGCATCGGCAGCAGGCATGGCGCCCGGCTCCGCCTTCTCATATCCCTTGGGGATCATCAACATCATGAATCGCATAACAGGGACTCCTTCCGGTCACAGGTTCAAGGAAGCACGACCAACGGTGATGACGTGAATCGTGAACCAGAAACGTCCGATGAGAAATAAGCTGAATTGCTTAGGAAACTGTAAGGAAGCGGCCGCGACCGAATGCCAAGCCACACCACATGAAAACGACGGGCTGGCATTGCTTCGCCAGCCCATCGCACGCTACCTGACATCCAACGAGACGGTCGCAATGTGAGACAACGATCCGCTTGTCCCGGTGATCGTCAGCGTGTAGATCCCGGTCGGGGTCTTGCTGCTCGTCTTAACGCTCAGCGTCGAGTTTGTTGCAGGGTTAGGTGTGAAGCTCGCCACCCCTCTGTTCGGCAGTCCTGCTACCGCGAACGTGACTGGGCCGAAGTTGCCACCGTTCACCATCGTAGTGGTCACAGTGAATGTGGCCGATCGCCCGCGTTTGACTGAGGCCGACAACGGGCTGACCGAGATATTGAAGTCGGGGACAGGCAACGGTAATGGCGGCGGTGACGCGGCGGCGCAATTGGTGACAGCCTTGTCTGCATTGAGCCGGCGGCCATTGTTTATCTTGGCGGCGAGCGACGGGATCGAATCCGTGTTGTTGAGTAAGACGTTCTTCAGGCTCATGACATCGAGATTTCCGCATGCGGCGACGGAAAGGACCAGGGCGGCGACACCGGACACGTGTGGCGTCGCCATCGAGGTGCCACTGAGATACTCATACTGTTTGCCCGGCCACATGGTGGAGAGCTGCGACATGGTCGAGTAGATGTTGACGCCCGGCGCTCCAAGTGCGACTGTCGCCGAACCGTAGTTCGAGAACCATGCGAGTCCGTCGTTGCTGTCGGTGGCTGCTACCGCAACGACGTTCGGCGCGGTGTAGCCCGACGGATAACTGGCTGTCACGTCGTTGTTGCCTCCCGCGTTGCCGGCGGCCGCGACGAACAGCATGTCATTGGCATACGCTTTCGCGATCTCGTCGTACAGCGCCTGCGAAAATCCCCCTCCTCCCCAGCTATTCGACAGCACACGGATATTCCCTCCGTTCAGTCCGAATTGATTCTTCACCTGGATCGCAAACTCGATCGCATTGATCGCGCCGGCGACCGTGCCGCCTCCGTTTTGATCAAGGAATTTCAGGCCCATGATGCTGGCGGTCCAGTTCACGCCAACCCCTCCCACATTGTTGCTGAGGGCACCGATGGTGCCTGAGACATGCGTTCCATGCCCGTGATCGTCCATCGGGTCGCACGAATTCGTGATCGCATTGAATCCATGGGTGCCCGCGGCGCACGTGATGTTCTGGCCGCCGATGTTGACCGTAAATGCGGCAGGAGCCGACCATACATTCTGGCTGAGGTCGGGATGCGTATAGTCGATCCCGGTATCAACGACCGCAACCACGTTCAGCGGGCTGCCTGTCGTCGTCGCCCACGCCTGTATCGCGTGTATGTCCGCGCCGGTCACTCCCGCCGTACCCATAATGGCCTGGCCGGTGTTGCTCAATCCCCAAAGGAGATTGAAATCGGGGTCGGTCGGCACCTGAAACGTATGCACGATGTAGTTGGGTTCGGCATACTCGACGTCGGCACGCTTGGCCGTCATCGCCAACAAGGTGGCCGTATCGTACTGGCGGGAGTGAACCCTGCGCCTCGTCTTGTCGCCGATCTCCTCATCCCGATCGGCATCCATCTCCAGATCCATTTCCTGCGACGCCACCTTGGCCGTCGCAGGATCGCGAAACTTGACCAGGATCTCACCTGGCACGACCTCATGTCCGTTATGCAGGGCGACGGATTGCGCGCCAACCGCACCGTCCGCCCCTCCCAGCAGACAGATCGCCCCCAGCGCCGACGAAGCGACACGAAAAGCCTTCGATATCCGATATTGAGCCATGACTCACCTCTTTTTCAGTTGATTGATTGAGCTATCAATGACACGCAACTTCAGTTGGGGCAGACAGGCGATTCAAGGGAGCGAAGCCGAGCGCTGACGCGGCCTCTGCTTGCTTCTCAGGAATGACAAAAATCCCGATACGGCCATCGGCCGCACCGCACACCGCAGCATGGATGTTCCCATCGGTTCCGCAGGTGGAGGTGAACACCGAAATGCCCGCGTCCTCGAGTTGCTGTTCCATGGACTGTAACGACTCGCCACCACCGCCACATTGAACAGAACCGAGGTATTTATAGAAACTGACGCTGACGTCAGGTGGTTTACTTTCAATGACTTTGCAGGCAGTAAGCGTAGTGAAAACCACCAGAGCGATCAGAAAGGTTCGCATGGTGTACCTCCCGAGAACCTGACGATTAACAGCCGAATGCATCGCAAAGTCTAGTTACCCCCACGGATAATGCTATGGGATGGATGTCGTATTTAAGGCTCAAGAAAGCACGACCAACGGTAACCAGAAACGTCCGATGAGAAATAAGCTGAATTGCTTAGGGGATGAGTAACCGGCTGAGAGCGACACCGTCAATGCCCACGAAGGAAGCTTTACCTATTTGGCATATTGCGTTTCCGCGCGGATGCTGCAATGCTTCGCTCCGAATTTGTTTGGGCAATATTGGAGTCGCCAAAACCCGGTGCATTTCCGCACCCGAAGGCCGACGCGCTATTTCTATCGAACGATCAATGGACTGATTGACAGGATGTGCCAAGTTATACGCCATAGTGTTGCCGGATATACGCCGATATCGGCGCCTGCTTTACGCCGGGCCTCTTACCCATGAAGACTGTTTCCGCCTCGCCGAGCGAGAAGCCTGCGGATCACCGTCCACGCGTTGCTGCCGAGCGCCGCAAACGTATGCGTAAGCGCCTGCTTGAATGTGCGATGGTCGTATTTGCCCAGGGAGGGATTACGTCCAGCTTAGTCCAGGACATCGTGACCATGGCAGGGGTTTCTCCGGGCTCCTTCTATCATTACTTCAACACCAACGAAGACTTGTTTCACGCACTGGCCGAAGAACTGAGCAATGAAATTGTGGGAATGATCGCGTCGGTCGTTGAGGGAGTTGACGACCCGGCGCTCAGGATGGCAATGGCTATCCGTTCTTATTTGCACCTGATGCGCTCGTATCAGGTGGTCGCCCAGTTCGTCGCCAATAGCGGGTTCCGCTTGGTGAATAACACAAGCATCGCCTATGACTACTTGCCCAGGGACTTAAGGGCGGCGCAGAAACAGGGCAGCTTCGACACGGGTCCCATCAACGTGGCAGTCGACTTGATCGGCGGCGCCGGGCTGATGGCGATCTATCGCATGGCTTACGGCAAGACGCCAAAGAACTACCCGGAACAGGTTACCGGGCTCATCCTGCGGTCACTCGGATCAAGCGCCGCGGACACCGCCGAACTATTGAAGGTGCCACTCCCCAAGCTCACCGCCTTGCCGGATTCGCTGTTCGTACTGGCGCAAGCTCGGCTCGTTGCCAGCGGCGCCGAATGAATCGGCGGGCCCGACGCCACGGCAACAATGCCGCACCTTAAGGCGATAGTGCGTGAGATGAGGGCGACTTTCTCAGGAAGAAAGCGTCCCGCCGGAGGCGGATTCCCCGGCAGGGCGAATCGTTAAGCGGAAGCAACAACGCTGCTGGTCTCTGCCTGATTGCTGCCGAGATCAATGCCATAGGTCTGGGCTAGCTTTGCCGTCTGCGCCCTGGCCTGATCGGCGACGGCGTTCAGTTCGCTCTTGCTCAGGGAACCGTCGCCGTTGGAATCCAGTTGGCCGTATATTTTGTCGGCGACTGGAGTAAGGTCAGTGACTGCGTTATCGGCAGCTGTCTTCAGCTCGCTTTTTGTGATTTTTCCACCGCTATCGGTTTCCATCCGGCTGGCCACCTGATCGGCAATAGGGCTGAGATCGGAAGCCACCTGGTCTGCCGCGACCTTCAATTCTCCCTTGCTGAGATTGCCGTCTCCATCGGTGTCAACCCGGTTATACAAGAGATCAGCCGCTGCCCTGAATTCTGACACGACCTGATCGATGGAAGCGGACAGGTCGCTTTGGGTGATTTTGCCGTCACCATTGCTATCGGCCTTGCTATAGACGCTGTCGGCTGAGGACGTGAAATCGCTGTTGCTGTTTAGTGAGGGGTCGATCTGGTCGACCACGGCCTTAAAGTCGCTCTTGTCGACATAGCCTTTGTTGCCGCGGTCCAGTCTTGAAGCAATGGCACCGGTCAGATTTGAAGCAAGACTACTGGTTTTGATGGTACTCATGAATAGCTCCTTGTATCACGATGATTAAAGGCAAGGCACGCTGAGGTAGAACCTGGTGTTCCGCCTTCAACATGGCTGCGATTTTTTTGGCAAGACATATGCCGCACCGGCACCCACCTTGCAATTCGCATTATATTGCACAGCAACTACAATATGACAACCATATTGAACATTAACTACAATATGACAAATTTGAGACAGCAAACCGGCCGGCGCGAACCGTTTAGTGTTGGCACCACCATGAGGTCAGCACGCTTAAGAGCGCGGACACATCCCGGCCTGTGCTCTTGCAAGGCAAGCGACACGCCCTCTTCACGGCCTCCAGCCCCGCCATCTCGCAACTCGGGAATCAACATATCCTGGTGATGGTCGGCGTCAGCCAGCTGTTGCCGTCGCGAGCCACCAGCAGATCGGATGATTCAGGCCCCCAGGTTCCGGCGGCGTAGTTGGGGAAATCCGCTGCCGGCGTTTCCCCCCATACATCGATGATGGGCATCAGCAGTTTCCATGCCGCTTCCACCTGATCGGCACGCATGAACAAGGTGGCGTCGCCGACCATGACATCCCGCAGCAGGGTTTCGTAGGCCGCCGGCGTATCGGTCTGAAAGGCATCCTTGTAGCAGAAGCGCATGTCGACGAGACGCAGCCGCAGCTGGGAGCCGGGTTCCTTGGCCATGAACTTGAGCACGATGCCTTGCTCCGGGCTCATCTGGATGATGAGCCTGGTGGGTTGCGCGTTCAGGCCGGCCGAGGCGGGAAAGGCGCGATGCGGAACATCGCGGAAACGGATGGAGATTTCCGAGACGCTGGCCGCGAGGCATTTTCCGGTGCGCAGATAAAACGGCACATCCTGCCAGCGCCAGTTGTCGACATAGAGTTTGAGCGCGGCGTAGGTCTCCGTATTGGAGTGCGGATCGACATCCGGCTCGTCGCGATACGGCACCAGCTTGGCGCCCTGTATCCACCCCTCGGCATACTGGCCGCGCGCGGCAAAGCTATCCACCGCTTCACGGGGTATCGGGCGCACCGCGTGCAGGACGTCGACCTTCTTGTCGCGGATGTCGTCGGCATCGTAGGCAACGGGAGGCTCCATGGCGACGAGGCACAGCAGTTGCAGCAGATGGTTCTGCACCATATCGCGCAGCGCTCCGGCATGTTCGTAGTAGCCGCCGCGCTTTTCGACGCCCAGGGTTTCGGCGACGGTTATGGTGACGTGGTCCACATAGCGACGGTTCCATATCGGCTCGAAGATCGGGTTGGCGAAACGCATGGCGAGGATGTTCTGCACGGTCTCCTTGCCGAGATAATGATCGATGCGGAACAGTTGCCGTTCTTCGAAAACACGGCACAGCGCATCGTTGATGCGCCGGAAGGAATCCAGATCGCTCCCGAGCGGTTTTTCGACGACCAGGCGCACGTGTTCACGGTCCTGCGACAGCCCCGCCGCACCCAGACCGAGTGCGATGCGCTCGAACAGAGAGGGCGGCGTGGCCAGGTAGAACACACGCTCCGCCTTGCCGCCCCATTCCGTGTCATATGTTTCCAGCGCCTTACCCAACTTGTTGAAATCCTCCGGCGCGGATACGTCGATCCTGATGTGGTGGATCATGCGGGAGAAGGATTGCCACGCCTCCGGAGGAGGCGCTCCCCGGCGCGAATTTTCGATGATGCCCTTGAGGTAATGCTCGGCGAGAGCGGCATCGCCGGCATCCGAACGATCCAGGGCCACCAGCTGGAATCGCTCCGGCAGATGCCCGTCGAGAAACAGATTGAACAGCGCCGGAACCACCATGCGCCAGGAGAGGTCGCCGCTGGCACCGAACAGGACAAACAGGGTGTCGTTCAAGTCCGTCGTTGCTTTCATGACATGTCTCCTCAACGTGTTGAGCGTTCAATCCGACATGCCGCCGAAGACGCGGCGACCTCGCGATCCTAATCGCCGGTATTCTTGCGACTTCGCGGGCGCTTGTCTCTAATGTCCTGACCCTATTGATATCCGCCGGCATGCCCTGTATCTCTTGCTGTTGAGAATCGATCGACAAGGAGAAAAAAGATGCAGATCGCGATGGTGGGGCTGGGGCGTATGGGGGCCAACATGACGCGCCGCTTGATGAGGGACGGCCATGACTGCGTCGTATACGACCGCAATCCGGAAATCGTGGCGCGATTGGTTGCCGAAGGGGCGATCGGTGCGGCCAGCCTGCGCGAACTGGCGAAAAACCTTGAGCCGCCGCGAGCCGCATGGATCATGCTTCCGGCAGGCGACGTCACAGAAGAAGCCGTGATGGAACTGGCCGGCTATTTTGCGGAAGGCGACGTCATCATCGACGGCGGCAACAGCCACTTCAAGGACGACGTACGGAGATCAAAGGTACTCGCCCAGCGCGGCATCCACTATCTGGATGCGGGCACCAGCGGCGGCGTGTGGGGACGCGAACGAGGTTACTGCCTGATGGTGGGCGGCGATGCCGCCGCGGCGAAGTATCTGGAACCCGTGTTCGTCACGCTGTCGCCCGGCGGTGCGGGTATCCCTCCTTCTCCGAGCCGGACCACCGGCGGCAGCGCGGAACACGGTTGGCTCTATTGCGGGCCTTCCGGTGCGGGACATTTCGTCAAGATGGTGCACAACGGCATCGAGTACGGATTGATGCAGGCTTACGCCGAGGGTTTCGACATCCTCAGGAACGCCAATGCCGCTTCGCTGCCTGCCGATCAGCGCTATGAATTCGATCTCACCGACATCGCCGAGCTCTGGCGGCGCGGCAGCGTGGTCACTTCCTGGCTGCTGGACCTGTCGGCAGACGCGCTGGCGCAGAACCCCGATCTGTCGAATTACGGCGGCTTCGTGCAAGACTCCGGCGAGGGCCGCTGGGCCGTGCAGGCTGCCGTCGAAGAGGCCGTGCCGGCCGAGGTGCTCACCGCCGCGCTGTACACCCGCTTCCGCTCGCGCCGGGAGCATACCTTCGCCGAGAAGATTCTGTCCGCCATGCGCCAAGGTTTTGGTGGGCACATCGAACCGAAGGGCAAGTAGTCGCGGGGCATGGCTGCGTCACAGACACGCCGATGGCACGAATTCGACAGCGTCATCGAGTTCGAACGGGCTGCCCGCACTTTCATCCTGGACAAAGCTGAACAAGCCATCGCCGCACGCGGGGCGTTCCGCATCGTTCTGGCCGGCGGCGACACACCGCGCAACATCTATCGCGCACTTTGCGATGCCGATACCGACTGGTCGGCATGGCATATCTATTTCGGCGACGAGCGCTGCCTGCCCGTCGATGACCCCGAACGCAACAGCCACATGGCGAGCAGCGCATGGCTCGACCATGTGGACATTCCATCGCAGCAAATCCACCCTATACCGGGAGAACTCGGGCCAGAGACAGCGGCAACCGGCTATGCGAGCGACCTCGCCAATGTCGGCGAATTCGATCTGGTGCTGCTTGGACTGGGTGAGGACGGCCACACCGCCAGCCTGTTTCCCGGAGGCTCCTGGGAACAGACGCAACTCCTGCCCGCCGTCATACCGGTGCTCGATGCCCCCAAACCGCCTCCGCAACGCATCTCGCTCAGTCCTGCACGCTTGAGTCATGCCTTAAGCGTCCTGTTCCTGATCCGGGGGAAAAACAAACGAGAGGCCATCGAAAACTGGCGGGCGGGCGTCGCCATCCCCGCAAGCAGAATATGCCCACCCGCTGGAGTGGATATCTTCGTGCTAGGGACTCCGAGGACTACTATTCGGGGGATCATTGCTCCTTCTTTTCTTCGCCTTCGCAGGTATTGACCCCGAAGATCGCATTGGCCGGGCAGAAGCGCACGATAGCGGTTATCAGCGCGATAGCCGCAACGATCAGCGCCACCACTCGCCACACCATTCCGATCGGAGCCACCAAACCGACAATCAGCAACACGATACCGATAACGATACGACCGGTGCGATCAAGTCCGCCGACATTGCATTTCATGATGACCTCCTGATGGTTTGAGGACAGATTTATAGACAGGAAACAGCATTGAAACGTTCAAGCAGCTTCCCGATTCCCGGGGCTACTTCTTTTCTTCGTCTTTGCAGGTGCTGATCCCGAAGAGCGCATATCCCGGACAGAATCGGACGATCGCAGTCGCCAGCACGACCACGGCGACGATCACCACCACTATCCGCCATATCATGTCGAGCGGGCCCACCAAACCAAGGTCAAGCAACGCTATCCCGATGACGGTGCGACCGATGCGATCGATTCCTGTGCCCACATTGCATTTCATGATGACCTCCTTGTTTTGATCTAAGTGAAAAACTCGAGCCACGACCTTTTCATGTTGTCAGCATAGGCAGTCACCGGTTCCGCAAGACTCCGTACGGCTCAGGGTCGAACGCACCGTGCCTTTGCTGCCGTCGAACAATACATCGTAACGTGTCGCCGCTCTCCAGTCGCTGCAATACCGCCATTCCCAGGCGAGTTCGTCGCGGGCCTTGTAGTATCCCGTCCAGGCGGGTACCGACGGCCCCAGAATGCGCAACACCTGATCTTTGGTCATGCCTGCTCGAACAAGAGAAAAGTTTCTGGTGTTAAGCACATTCTCGATACGCTGCAATTTTCCCTCGCGCCCGACAAAGACCATATAGGTATCGAAACCCAGTGGCCCGCGCGGATAAGCCAGTTGCATCGTCCCGTCCGGATCCTGCCATCGCATGGCGGGTGTTCCCATGGTACGGATCACGTCGTCCAGGTTCGACTCGCCGGGCTTGAGGCCGCGCCCGCTGTAGGATGCACAGGAACACAGCAACAGCGCTGTCAACGATATCGCTATCAGTCTCATGGCTTTGCTGTCGGCTGAGCCGGATATGTCCCCGCCCAGCCTCCGCCCAACGCCTTGTACAGTTGCACCAGCGAGACCATGCTGTTGCGGTAGGCCTGCACGCGCTGCAACTCGGCGGCATACAGGCTGTTGCTGGCATCGATCACCTCGAAGTAGGAGGAGTAGCCGATCTCATAACGGCGCAGCACACGCGCATTCGCCTCCTGCAGCGACTTGACCTGCTGTTCCTGTTCACGCAGGAGTTCGTTGTAGCGCTGCCATGCCACCAGCGCATCGGACACCTCGCGGAACGCTTGTGCGACCGCGCTCTGGTACTGGAGCAACGCCTGCTCCTCGCGCATCTTCGCCGCATCGACCTGGTAGCCGTTGCGCTGCGAGTCGAGGATCGGCTGCAGGAAATTCAGGCCGTACGACCACACCTGGGATCCGCCGCTGAACAGGCTGGCGAACGCCAGGCTTTGCGAGCCGTAGCTGCCGGTAAGGGAGAGGGTCGGGAACAGCGCGGCCTTGGCCGCCCGCACATTGGTCGTGGCACCGATCAGGCCGGCTTCGGCTTGGCGCAGATCGGGCCGCCGTTCGAGCAAGGTCGACGGCAGACCAGCCGGGATCTCGGGCGACACCGCCATGGACGTCTCATCCAGCTTCCCTCTTGCGAGAGCATCCGGATTTTTTCCCAGCAGGATCTGCATCTGGTTTTCGGTCTGCGCGATCTGCCGCTCGATGTCGGACCGGTTGGCCTTGACCGACGCCAGGCTCGCTTCCGCGCGACTTACATCCAGGCGGGATGCGGCGCCCTCGCGAGACTTGGTTTGGGTGAGCGCCAGGAATCTTTCGCTGTTGTCGATGGTGCTCTGAGTGATGCGCAACTGCTGGTCGAGTGCCAACAGGTTGAAGTAGGCAGTCGCGACATCGCTCACCAGCGTCGCCTTCACCGCATCGCGCGCATATTCCGTGGCGAGCAGGTTGGCCTTGGCTGCATCGTTCAAACTGGCGAGCCGGCGCCACAGATCGACCTCGAACGAGACCTGCGCCAATCCGGATGCGACTTCGAAAGTGGAGTGGCGGCCCACCTGCAGGGTGCGCTGGCGCGTGTCGCCCACGCTGGCATCGACTTTCGGGAACTGATCCAGACGGCTCACCCCGACCTGGGCGCGCGCCTCTGCAACGCGGGCGGCGGCGATCTTGATATCGCGGTTGTTCTCCAGCGCGGCCCGCAAGATTCCCTGCAGCTGCTTGTCCCGGTATACCTCCCACCATCCCCTGTCGGCGAGGGATTCCGCGCCCGGATTTTCTTGCTGGAAACGGTAGGCGGCAGGCACA